>NZ_RBXX01000002.1:4815249-5116202 GCF_003635025.1 Saccharopolyspora antimicrobica
CGGCAACGTCGAGGCGGCGCCCCAGTCGAATTCGATTACCTGCGCGGATTGGGCGCGGCACAGTTCGGTCACCAAGCGAGCCAACGGCGGAGTGTGCTTGCGGAGATTGAGTGCGTGCATCCCCCATGCCTCCACTCTCCTGCCGAGGGCGGGAGCCGTGAGATACAGGCGGTGACTGTCGCAGCCGACGGCGAGATCCTGTGCCGTCAGGACGTTCGCCGAGGCGGTGTTGCGGTGCTCGGCGAGGCTGATCACCGTCGGCAGCACCTGCGTGGTCCGGGTGACGTGTGCTGTGGCGGGGTCCAACGGCGGGAACGACAGTTGCGCGAACAGCACATCGTCCTCGCTCGGCATGTCGACCAGCGCACTGGTCAGTGCGTCCCGCTTGTCCGCAGTGAGCAGGTGCAGGAATCGGCCAGTCACAACGCCCGCTGCGCGAGAGACCGAGGTGACCGTCATGCGGAAGTCACCGCGCCCGAGCGCTTGCTCACTAGTGGCGTCCACGCGGGCGCACAGCTCCAGATGGGAGGGCAGCCGGGCCGGGCGAGTGTCCGTCGGATCAAGCTCGGCGAGCAACACCTCATCCAGGATCACTTCCACTCGCCCGTCCAGCGCTGCGCTCTGAGCCAGTGCCAGCAGCGCCTCATCCCGGCGTGTCCGCTGGGGACGCGGCAGAGCGGCCGATGCACCGGGATACCCGTCGGGCCAGCCGATGCCGTTGTCCGCCACGAGTTCCAAGAGCGGCACGAGCGTGCCAGCGCCGAAGCGCTCGTAGAAACGACGGTGATAGTCACCCCATTGGGGTGTGCCGTGCGGGTAGGGGCTCAAGCGCGTCAGAAGCATCGCGGCACGTTCGGCCTCGTGGGCGATTGCGTCGGGAAGAACGATCTCGGCATCCAGCCACAAATCGACCGCGACGGGGTGCCGGTTTCTACGCGCCAGACGGTGCATCTGGGTAGCGGCTTCCGCACGCACCGCGCGACTCGCGTCCAGGGACGCTCGCTGGTGCTGCTGCAGCAGGGTATGGGTCTCCCTCAACGAGGCGGACTGCTTCGCCGCGGCCTCGCCCGCCGCCTCTAACTCGCGCAGCAGGTGACCCAAGGCGTCGGGCTCGGTGCTGGGTGCGTGGAGGCCGGTGACGAGCACACCTTGGGTGACCAGCTCGGTGAGCATTGCGGTCACCGTTGCTGAGGGCGCGTGAGGAAAGTCGGTCTGGACTTTGGTACACAGGGCCTCGAAGCGGATTGGTGTCCGCGCAGCGTGCAAGGCAACGCGCACCGGGGCGGTGTACCGCAACGAGACCTCGACTGCGCCGGTGCCCCGATCGAGAATGCTCGGCCGGTACGGCACGACCAGGCGGTCACCACGGACCATGACCGTGGTGTTCGCGACCACGAGCAGATTCGGCAGAACATCCGGCTGACGCTCCAGTTGGCTGATGATCTCGGCCAGCCAACCGGACTCACTCCGGGCCACAGCCTCGTGCGCGGTGCCCCACCGCAAGTCGGCCTGATGGGCGAAGCGTGCTGGGGCCACCCCTGCGAACAGGCCGTTCGGAGTCGGCCGGCCCGTCATACGGCCCAGATAGCGGACCACAGACAGCACCGCCCGCCGCGTCTCCCGCTCGCCGGGATTATCCGTCGCGCACAACGCGCGTATCTGCTCCGCCAGACGAGGACTGGCGTGGCCAATGGCATCGCTAACAGATTCGGTGGCCCACACCTGACGCAACCAGTCCAACCATGCTGCCACTGTGGACGGACCAGTTCCCGACGGGTTAGGCCACTGCGGCAGATTCAGACCGCTATGAGTGACGGCGCGGATCAAAGCACCGTTCATGACGCGAAACCTTGCGTCGCGGTGGATGGCCGACTTCACCAGGAACCCTTCCCGTGAGAGCAAGTGTGGAGACCGGACGCCACCCCGCGCCGTTCGAGGTGGTGGCGTCCGGTCATGTCGTGACGATCAGGCGGAGCTGATACAGGTCGACTTCTCGCAGGTGTGTCCGCAGCCGTCGTCGGTCATGTTGATGAGGTGAGCCGGATCCACCACCTCCAGCAGGGTCACGTCGAGATCGAACTCAGACTCCGTCGTCGGCACGACCGGTGCTACGACGTGATCCAGTTGAACTGTCACAGATTTCTCCTTCGCGATAGTGCAGTTTCCGGGCTTCGTGCACTCAGTCATGGACGCGGCGCAAGGTCAGTTCTGAGTGGCGCCGGCCCTTAAAGCCGCCAGCGTTGCGGCGGTTGGCCTCCAGTGGCAGCGGCGCGCCTGCCAGCTGCAGCTGCGAGGGAACCGTCGGCGGCGACCGGGTGCGGTGGGCAGTTCTCCACACGGTGCAGGGATGTCGGCGTGGGCGTAGCCAGCCGGAGTGTTCCGAGCAGCGGCCGTGCTCGTTGGGAGCGTTCAGTTTCTGGAATGCCCGCCAGGAATCGGCCAATCGGGTGATCTTCGGCACTGGAGGCCGATTCAGGCCACGGTCGTCGCTGGTCCGAGCGTGAGATCCCGTGCGCCTGGCGTAGTTCCTGGGACGCGGACCCTGACGATCTCTGTCATCGGGGTAGGCGTGCTGCGGAGCTCGTTCGTCGCGAGCGCCGATTCCACTGGCACGTTCATCCTCCTGGGTTGAGCTTGAGACCACGACTGGCCCAGATGTGAAGCGGCCTGCTCGCCGCACATGGCCAGGTGAAGTACCGCCTGTTCCCAGGCTGCTGCCCCGCGCTTTGATCGACTAGACCATTCGCTACCCGTGTTGGTGGTCACCGGCCCAGCAGTTGGACATATGCTGGACAGAGTGTCCAGCCCTTCACTCTCCGTCGACGAGGTCAAGGACGGCCTCAAGCGCTTGCGCCAAGGTCATGGCCTAGCTCGACCAACGGCGCTGCTCTCCACGCTCACCGAACCTGTTCGGGCATATCTCGCCAACGGGGCGGTCCGCGAGTCTGGTTCAGTCGAGGAAGTGAACCGGCTCGTGGCCGTGCTTCGCCGGGCGATCGAGGGCTTGGCCGACGACGAGCGGTTGTACGTTGAGGTGGAATTCAACCTGGTCACCGAGCATCGGTACCCAACACTGACGGAGCGGCAGGAGTCGCTGGCGCGGCTGCGGAAGTGTGCGGCGAAGACCGTACGGCGTCGCGCCGACCGAGCTCTGGACACTCTCGCCTACCTACTCTTGAGTAAAACCGACGTGCCAGCGCAGCCCCGGATGTCGCCCTCCGACAACGGCGTGGTTTCCAACCAGGTTCAACCCGCGGCTGGCCAGACGGCACGCTGGGAGGACGACCTCTGCGAATTCTGGCGGCTATCGAACGGGTCTCGGATCGACATCGTCTGCTCGGAGATTCCCGAAAACGAATTGCCCGAGTACGCCACGCCGACCGACCGCAACTACCTCCGGTATGCCAAGTTCGCCGACCTGGACACGCTCATCTACCTGCGGACCCGGTTCGCGCAACTGGCCCCGACGGTGACGATCCGAGACTTCGCGCCATCCGAGTACTACGACACCCAGGCTGATGTCCTGGTGGTCGTCGGCGGTCCGCCGTGGAATGCGAAGTACCGAGAGTTCCTGCCCCAGCTGCCGTTCTACTTCGAACCGCACCCCCTCGGCGAGGACGACCCCCTGGTTATCCCCGATCTGGGCGGGCTCACCCTGGGGCCACGGTGGACTCAACGCCAGGAACTCCTCGAAGACCTCGCTGTGTTCACCCGCCTCACCCTCGCCCAGGGCACCACGGTCTTCTTGCTCGGAGGCTGTTTGACCCTAGGTGTGCTCGGTTCTGCTCGCTGCCTGCTCGAAGCCGAGCGCGGCGCTCGGAGCATTCGCTACGTCACCGAGCAAGTCGGCGACGCCGACTTCGTTTTAGTCACCGAGGCCAGGCGCATCGGCGGTATCACCGACGTCACGGACCTGACCATGGTCAACCCGCTGCTACTGCTCGCTCGCCGACACAACGAACCGTTTACCGCGGTCGTCGACAACTCCGACCGCTACCTCGACGATCGAGCGGGGAGAGGAATCAGACGCATTGGTCACACTCGCTGATCTCCGCACGTACGTGATCAATCTGCCTCGGCGCCCAGATCGGCGTACGTGGATGACCAAGACCCTGCCGCTCGACTTGCCGGTCACCTTCACGTCGGACTGGACCGGGCCCTTCGACGGCCACGAACTTACCCGGAACCAGCTGGAAGCTGCCGGCTACAAGCTCTTCCCATGGAAAATCGCGTCCGACAATCTGTGGTGGAGCAGGCCCCTCAAGTACGGCGAGATCGGCTGCACGCTGGCGCATCTAGCCTGCTGGCGGCATGCTGCCGAGGCCAGCGACGACCAGTTCGTTGTCATCCTCGAAGACGACGCGATCGTCAGACCCACATTCCTTGAGGACTTGCTCGCCGGACTACGTCGCGTCGTCTCCAGCAACCCATTCGACCTGCTCTACCTAGGGCGCTTTCCCCTTGAACCTGAAGAAGATAAGCCAGTATCTGATGGTTTCGTGTCGCCCGCCTACAGCCACTGCACCTTCGGTTACGTGCTTACCCGATCCGCGCTCGACATCTTGCTTGGAACACACCTGGAGCACGCGATCGTGCCGATCGACGAGTTCCTGCCCTCCCTCTACATTGACCACCCGCGCCCCGACATGCGGGCGCGTTTTCCTAAGCAGATCAAGGCATTGGCGTTTGATCCACCACTGGTTCATCAGCGCCCCAAGGATGAAGCCGGAAGTGACACAGAGGACTCCGACTTCGTCGAGCCGTAGCTAGACGTGAGCCTGCCCGTCAAGGCAGCTGGGTCTTCGACAACGACAGCCAGTACCCGATCAGGTTCTGTAGTCGGCGTCCCCTCCATTGCTCAGCCGGGGTTTGGATGTTGACGCCGGTCACGACACACTCCGGCGGTACATCCTTGGTTACTACTGCGCCTGCTGCGACATAGCTGCGCGGGCCTATGTGGACTCCACCGACCACCCGTGCTCCGTAGCCGACCACCGAGTCGGCTTCGATCACTGGCGGTTCCTCATCAACATCCCACCACCCTTCATGGGGGCGGGTGTACTCATGTACCAGCTCGCCCATCACAGTGGATCGGTCACCAATAACCGTGCCGTCACAAATGAATCCCGCTACAGTCGCGTCGATGCCGATCGTGACTCGATCACATACGTATGCTCCATAGACGATTCGGGTTCGATCGCCGATCGCGGTGTCGTACCCGATTCGTACGCGGTCCTCGATCACGCAATCCGCACCGATCTGAACCCCTTCATAGATCACGACGTGGTTGGCCAGCAAGCACTTCGGACCGACCGTGACCTGATCACCCATCAGAGAGGAGCCAGGGTTCTGTTGCTCGGCTTGCAGGCGCGCCTCCTTGGGATAGCCCAGGATGCAGTGCTCACCCACGATGCTGCTTTTATCAAGGATCACGGGTGCGTAGAGCGAGGTGATGTTCACGCCGACTCCCGCTCCTTGACCAGCCATCCCACTGTGACCGCGATGGCCTCGTCCTCTCGTTCCCGCGTGTCGAACCCGTGGTCCGAACCGCGGATCGTGTGGAACTCGGTGTTCGGCTTGGCAGCAGCGGCCTGCTGCGCGATCTCGTATGAGATCGCGGTGTCCTGGTCACCGTGCACCACAAGTGCGGGGATCGTGCTCGCCGTCAAGCACTTCAGCGGATCGTAGTGATGGAACTCCTCGAACAGGACTCTGCCAACATCAAACTCACCGTCTAGTGTGAGGAATCCCTTTGTCGCCAACATATTCTGCTGTTCCGTGTTGAAGTTTTCCTTACCCCACGGCAGTTCTGGTGTGACGAACGTGCGTTTTAGATCCAGCACGGGATTCCAGAGAGCGAGCTGATTGAGACGGTCGCCGAGCCATGGAATGGACAGCGAGGTGGATACCGCGCCGAAGCTCGATGCCACGATCGCCAACGGACCTGGGAAACGGCTAACCATGTACTCGACGGCGGCCTGCAGGTCGAGCATCTCGCCCGCGATCGTCATACCCCGTTGTGTTCCATGGCTGTCGCCGTGTCCTCGGAACGAGAAGCGCAACACGTTGAAGTCCGCTTCCGCCAGCCGCTCGGCGAGACGAACGAACATTCCGCCTTCGGTCATGTTGGCGTTGATCCCATGGGCCTGGACAACCACACCTCGGTGCCCATGCGCTCGGGCGGGATGCCACGCGGCGTCGAGCCGCATGCCGTCGATAGACGTCAACTCCACCTGTTGCATTCCAGCTGCTCCCTTGCCGTCAGACGTGACTATCTGCGCTTGACCAGTGTGCCCGAGGCGATCGAGTGGCGTGGCCCTCCAGTGGCGCTGCAATCACGGGTTCAGTTCGTCACCTGGGCCTTGCGGTCTTGGGAGTAGCGACGTTGGAGCGCGTCAGCGGAGCGTCCTGGAAAGTGCTGCGCGATCTCTTCCCAGGTCTTTTTCTCCTCGTCCCGCAGGCGGGCGATCTGGCGCCGTTCCTCGGTGGTGAAGGGGGTGGGCGGCGGTTGCGGTGAGCGGGTGGCAGCGTTGTGGACGCTCTGGATGAGCAGGTCTTCGGCCAGGTGCTGGTCGGCTTCGCGCACAGCGGTGATCACGTCGTGCACGGTGGCGTGCCCGGTCCGGAAGCGGGTGATCACGGGGTCGACGCGGGGACGCGAGGGGTTGAACATGCCCATGTCCTCGCCGGTCCACGGTCGGGCCCGGAGGGCGGTGGCGATCTCCTTGCTGATCGGGATGACGAGCCCATCCAGCAGCGAATGGCTGATGGAGAGCCGGGTTCGCACCTGCTTGCGGGTCCAGCCGGCGAGTAGCCGTTCGAGAATCAGGATTTTGCGCTCGAAGAACGCTGCGGCGCGCAGCTCCTGCAGTTTCGGATCGTCCTGCAGGACGGTGTCCACCGCACATTCGTTGTGCCCTGTCTGGCGGGCGATGGTGCTGATCGATTGTGTGGTGGCCAGCAGGATGGTGATGTCGCTGCGCTCGTCGTCGGTGAGGCACAGCGCTTGGCCCTGCTCTGCCTCGGTGTTTGCCATGGCTGGGGTGTCCGGTCGCGCAGTTACTCACTCAATTCCTGTGTCTCGCGTGTTGTGGTCCCCAGGCTGAGGCGTGTCCCGGGTTCGACAGTCTGTGCCGGCTCGAAGCTCAAAAGCTCGCCGATCTCGCAGTTCAGGGTGACGCAGAGCGCGGCGAGGTCGTCCGGTTTGATGGTCTGGAACTTCCCGTTCCACAGCGCGGACATCTTCCCCGCCGAGTATCGGTGGCCTCGTGCGGCGAGCATGTTCTGCAGCGTCACTGACTTCCAGACGCCGCGCTGCGCGGCGACCATCCTCAGATTCCAATGCAGTTTCGGCAATGACGGGTACATCACATGCCCCTTTCTCGGTTGGTGTTCAGGGGATCGCTGGTTCTTCCGGTGCCGTCCGAGCTCGGCGTCGAGGCCCCGGAGGTCACGGTGAATGGAGCGTCGACTTGTGAGCATGCCGAGCTCGCGCTGAGCTGAAGGAGTCCTTCGAGCTGCTCGATCTCGGCCGTGTTGACGGCGGTGATCACGGCCTGCACGGTGGCCTGCCCAGAGCCGAAGCGCGCCACCATGTCGTCGATGCGCGGGCGAGCCACGAGGAGCTTGTCCAGGTTCTCTCCGGTCCACGGCCGGACAGAACGCGCGGCGGCGATCTGCTCGCGGACCGGCGCGGCCAGGGCGCGAACCACATCCCTTCCCACTCCGTGCAGGGCCGCGACACGGGCGAAGGGCAGTCCGTCGAGGAGCCTGTCCAAGATTTTGATTTTGCGGTCCTTCAGCGCCGCGGCACGGAGTTTCCGCAGCTCGGGGTCGGATTTCAGGATTCTGTACATCGTCGCCCTGTGCCGCTGGGTTCGTCGGACGATGGCGCTGATCGAGTCCGTTCCTGCCAGCATGACGGCGATGGCGTCGCGCTCGTCGTCGGTGAGGCAGGGCAGCCGGGTGCTGTGCGGGTTCATCGATTCTCGCCCCGCGCGTCCCCGGCGTCGGCAGGTGCTGGGTTGTTCCACACCGTTTTGTCCCGGCGGTACCGGACTGCCAGGACGTTGAGGCTGCGCCCGGGGAAGTGCCTCGCGACGTCCTTCCAGGCGAGGCCTTCGACGTCACGGAGGTAGCGGATTCGCAGACGGTCAGCCGGGCTGAAGGCCCGGGCACGCGGCCGGTGCTGCGGAGCAGACCGGGCGAGGGAGATGCCGTGAAGCAGGTCGTCGATGCGGTGGTGCTCGGCTCGCTCGGCAGCCGTGATCACCTCCCGCACGGTGGCCTGCACGTGCTGGAACCGGCTGGTCACCTCCTCGGTGTGCGGGCACGGCACGGCCAGCAGTGACCGGGCCTCACCGTCCCATCGCGTCATGGCCTGAAGCTCGGCGATGCGGTGGCGGACCGGGGCGATGAGTCCCCGGACGTAGTTTCCGCTCACGCCGTGCGCGCGGGCTGCGGCGCGAAGGGACGTGCCGTGCAGGAGCAGGGAGATGATGTCGATTGTGCGGTTGCGGAAGGCCACCGCACGGACCGCCTGGGTGGCTGGCCGAGTGCGCAGCACTTCGCTCACCGTGTCGGGATGGCGGCCGACCCGGCGGGCGACGGCCCTGATCGGCTCGACCGACTCCAGCATGGCGGCGATGCTGTCGCGTTCAGCGGTGCTCAGGCGTTCGGTCATGATCAGTGGTCGAGCGACGGGTGGCCGGCATCGGTGCAGCGGGGGCCTTCAGCGGGTGAGGACTTCAAGGATTCCCACATCTGGTCAGGGCCCGTTTGTGCTTCGGTTTGGGCCCGGATGCTGGCGTCGGTCCGGACGAGCACGTCGTGGCCCGCTGTGCTCAGCACGCTCGCGAACTCGGTGGCCCAGACCCACGGCACGCAGGGCATGTACCGTGCCAGCCACAGCTCCAGCGGTGCCGGGGACATCAGCACGAGGCCGTGGCCGTCGGGGCGAGCGCGGCCGTCGGCGACCAACCACATTCCCGCGGCGCCCGCTCGCATCACGAGCAGCGGGAAGAGCGCTTGTGCGCAGTGGTGGTCGGTCATCGCCGCGGTTTCGCTGGCCTGCCTTGCCTTCGCGGTGCTGCGCCGGTCGGCGCGCAGGACCACTTCGGCGATCTTGAGCCAGGAGGCCGGACGCGTTGGCAGTGTCTTGTTCACTGGTCACCGCCGCGTGCACGGGAGGATGCCGGAGCCGCGTCACCGGGGACGGGGATGGTGGCGGGCTTGCGGCTCAGCAGTTCATTGACCCCGCACCCGAGGACGGTGCAGAAGCCGTCGAGCTCGCTGAGCTTGACCGAGTGGGGTTGGTGCGACCACAACCTGGAGGTCGTGGCGTCGGAGAGCTCGTAGCCGCGCTCGGTGAGCAGACGCTGCAGTTCGCCCTTGGTGAAGATGCCGCGTCTGGCGGCGACCAACCGCAGATTCCAGTACATCACGTGCTCTTTCGTGCCTTCCTGATCGTGCGGAAATGGGTTGTGGTCACTGGGTGATGGCGGTGATCACGTCGGTGGCCCAGCGGTGCCGCTGCTGCTGGCGTTGCGTTGAGGAGCTGTCGGCGCCCAGCTGCAGGGCGTGGCGAGCTTGGTGGACGAACTCCGGCCAGAGCCGCTCGGCGGCGTCGATGACGACGTCGGCGGCCTCGCGGGCGTTGGCGGGACTTGCGGTGGCGATGGTGTGCCAGGCGCCGGCCACTGCGGTGCTCCAAGGTGTCGGGGTGCCGGGGCGGGCGAGGTCAGCCAGGCGCTCGCGGCGGGCGGTGATCTCCTCGGCGTGGACCCTGCGAGTGGCCAGCCGGGGCAGGGCCAGCTCGACGGTCTGCGGAATGCGGGTGGCGGCCTGGTTCAGCAGCAGCGGCGCGACGTCACGCCAGATCCTGGGCAGGTCGACCAGGCGCGGTTCCGGGTGGCCAGCGGGGTTCGGGACGCGCACCGCCACCACAGGCCCGGTGGTGGCGGCGGCCTGCAGTAGCAGCGGCGCGATGCCGTGGCCTCCGGCGCAGCTCCGGAGTTCCGGGGACAGGCGGGTCCACTGCGCTCGGACGGTGCGCCAGGCCTTCGGGGACAACGCGATGTCGGTGGCCAGCGGGGTCGGGACGTCCCGGCCCAGGGCAGTCGCGGTGAGGGGCCGGGCGAGCAGATCGGTGAGCAGCCCCCGGCCTTGGTCCCACCAGTGCGGGTGGTCGGCGACGGCGATCGCCGCACCTTCACGCACGCGTTCCAGCAAGGTGCGATACACCTCTCCGCTGGGTGCGGTATTGCGGGTGTCGACGATGAGCACGGGGCTGGCGGCATCGACGTCGCTGAGCACGTGCATGATCTGTCGGCCGCGGCCGTGTTCCAGCCCGCCGCGGATCAGGCTGCGGTTGCGGGTGCGCACGGCGCCGAACTCCAGCGCGGTGTCCGGGGCGTCGCTGGCGTCGGCGAGCAGCAGCAGCGGGATGCCGTCGGCGAGCAGTCCGGCGTCGTCGCACAGCGCGTCGTCGGCTGCCTGTGTCACGGCGGTGATGGTCTCGGTGACGTCCTGACTGGCCAGGATCGCGGTGGCCGGAGCCGTAAGACGGAGGAGCATGGGTGGTCCTTGGAGGCCTTGTCGGATCAGAAGTCAGTGGTAGGGGCGGTGGCGGAGCTCGGCTTCTCACGCCGCCGAGCGGGGCGGGCGGGGCCGGTAGCGCTCGGTGTCCAGGCGGTCCTCCAGCCACCGGTGGTCGGTGAGGAGGGCGGGCAGCAGCTCGTCGAGGAGCTCGGCGGCGGGTTGCTCGTCGGGGTCGGCTTCCAGTCACAACAGGGCGGGGTCGTCGAAGCGGGCGCCGATGTGCCAGGAGCCGCTGATCCGGCAGGGGCCGTCGGTGGCGGCGATGTCGGTGGCCAGCTCGTCCAGGAGCCAGGCTCCGGCGGCTAAGGTGTTGCTCGTCCGTCCGCCGATGATCATCCGGTTCGGCGTCTCGTAGCGGACGGCGCGACCGGAGACCGTCAGGTGCCCGGCGTGCAGGGCGACATGGTGCAGGTTGTGGTGCAGTTCGACCCGCTCCACCGGGTGGTCACCGGGCCACGGTGCAGTCGCTGTAGACACGTGTGATCACCTCCAGGGTCTTCGGGAGGTCCCGTAGTCCCAGCAGGCTCGGGTGCTCGGCGCGGCCTTCGGTGGTGTTGGCGGCGGCGTGCAGCATCTGGGCACGTAGCTCGGTCTCACTGGGTGCGGTGCTGCGCTCGGCGAGTCCTGCTTCGAGGTTGCGGCCAGCGATCTTGGTGACCTTGGTGCGGCGGATCAGCCGCAGCTCGTGGCGGCGGTGCAGGTCAGTGGGGGCGTCGGTGCGGGCATTGATGGCCAGTCGGCGTCCGTCGGTGAAGAGCACTTCGGCGTCGATGGCGTCCTCAGCGGGGCTGTGCTGGCGGCGGTGCCACCTCCGGCCCGTGCACTTGAGCACCGCGGTCCTCGGCAGGAGGCGCACCGCCAGCGCGATGCCAGCGAGGGCATGCTGGTGCAAGATCCCACCCGAGTGGTTCCAGAACTGCTGCCAGGGCCCGAAGTCCGTGGCGCTCTGGTGGCACACCAGATCCACTTCGGCGCGCTCGATGGCCGGCGGTTCGACGATCAGGCCCGCCAGCCCGGGCGCGAAGTGAGACGGCAGCGCCACGAAGATCCGCCCGTCATGGGATTGCGGAGTCCAGCCCGCCAGGCTGATCATGACGGGTGGTTCGACGAGCACGGTCGCCCCGGAGCGGGCGGCTTGCCGGGCCAGGGGCAGGCTCGCCGGGGGTGGTGCGGTCACGATCACCACGTTGGGCTGCAGCGCCACGAGGGCTGTGTCGAGCTGGGTGAATCTCGGGATATTCGGGAAACCCGCGGCCGCGGCCGAGCCGACGAGGCCCGCTAGCTCGCACCATTTGCCGTCCAGCCGCTGAAAGGCCGGGAGGTAGCGCAGGCCGGGCAGGCCGGCGCCCACCAGGAGGGCGCGCTGCTTGCTGTGCATCATGCGTCCGCCCGAGCACGTCGCGGCTGGGGGCGGGGCTCGTTCGGGGCGGCGAGCGTGAGGTCAGGGGACATGGTGGCTCCAGAACGGACTTCGGCAAGGAGGCAATGCACGTGCGTGCGGAAAGAGGAAGAGCCGGTTCGGTGCGGGCTGCGCCTGCGCAGCGGATGTGCACCCGCACCGAACCGGTGAACCGGCCACACCACGTTCCCCGGGGAAAGGACCCAGAAACCCGGGGTGGAGGGGCGACGTGACCGGCGACTGGTGTCCCGGCGCCGATGGCCGACGACGGGACGGTCACATCACCTACGACGGTGAGCGCGGTGCCAGCGGAGTTCGTCGCTGCTATCTGAAACCGGCATGAACGACGGGACTTGCCGGGCGCCACGACGTACGTGCCAGCGGGCCAGTGCCCCGACCAGTGCGGTCACGATCCCGGCGGCAATAAGCGCCGCGGCGCACACCAGGACGCCGCCTGCCGCGATGACACTCACCGGTTCGCGTCGGCCAGCTCGGAGCCGGACAGCCAGTGCTGTGGAATCCGGCGGCCGTGGGTGTTCCACTCCTGCGAGCACACCACGAACTCGTCCCACAACCGACGCGGACCGCACTCCGCGATCTCGGTCCGGGTCCGATGCTCACGCCGCTCCCAGGTGAGGACCACGAGCACTCCGGAGCCGCTCGCGGCATCGGAGAGAACGTGCTGATCGATCATCGGGCCCAGGACAGACCGGCTGTGTTCGACACCGGGAAACGCCACAGCCAGGACATCGGAAAGAGCATCGTGTTCCAGCAGCGACGCCCTGGTCGCGGGCTTGCGGGGCAGGCCACGCAGCAGCGCGATCCCCGGCCCCGACAGCCGAGTACCGCGTGACGAGCGGGCACTGATCGGCCCGGGCCCGGCCAGCTGGTTGAGCTGGTCCAGCAACGTGCACCCCGCGGATTCCTTGACCGTGTCGGGCCCACCGTCTTCGCGCTGGAACAGCACGGCGAAAGCCCCCGTGCTGCGGTCGCGGAACACGTGCACGACCGCGCCGAGATCCCGGCGGCGCTGCTGGGCGTGTTCCAGGAGCGGGAAGGCCTCGTGGACCGCGACGAGGAAGCGGTGGTCCTGGACCGGTGGGAGTGCGGCGTGACGTTCCGGGTAGCTGCTGCGCGCCAGCGCGAGCAGCGGGGTGTCCACGTTGGACAACAAAGCAGTCATGGGGTCACCTCGGATCGGTGTCAGCCGGTTGCATCCAGCTGAACGCTTCGTCGTTGTCGGTGGGGTTCGGGGTCGTGGGCCACTCGTCGCGCGCTAATTCGTCGCGGATGCGCCGCAGCACGTCCACGCGGGTATCGCAGAGCGAGGGATCCAGATCGAGCTTGAGAGTTCCGGTCATCCGGAGCGGCAGCCCGGCCGCCGTCATCTGGTGAGTCATGGCGTCCACAGCCCCCTGCAGGCGGGGACGAGCGGGGACGAGCCGGTGGTGCGGATAGGGACGCCGTCGGGGGCAGGGCGGGCCAGCATCGCGGCGACGACGTCGATCACGGAGCCCGAGGTGCGCCATTCCACGGTTCCGCTCCCGAGGGTGGCGGGGTTGCGAGGATCCACGCCGCTGGCGCGGAGGGCGTCGACGTCGTTGCGGTCGACGACCACCACGACGTCCAGGGCTCCCGAGCTCCAGAACCGGTGGTAGACCAGCGCCTCGATCTCCCCATCATCGGTGACCGGAACGCCCTCAAAACCCCGGTCCACCAGGTATTTCAAGTGCGCCGTGAGTTCTTCGCGCTCGCGAGCGTCTGCGTCGTCGACGGCCAGGTCCATGTCGATCCCGATCTGTTGTTCATGGGAGGCGGCGGACCCGGCGGTTCGGGGTTCACGCCGGGACCGCCGCCGCTTCAGGCGGGCCGGGTCAGGTGCTCGACGGTGCGGTTCGTTGTGCACCGGAGGGCCGCACCCGGCCCTAGCTGCTGTAGCGTTGAATCTGTAGCGGCTACACGGAGACGCTACTATGTAGCAGCTACACGGCCAAGCGTTACGGATGGGCCCATCCGGGTGATATTGGTTCGCCATCCACGATCAAATGACGTGGTATGCCCAGGACCGACAGGCATGGCCGACAGGCGAAGGAGACACAGGTGGTCGCCACCGGAAGTCCGGCGCTGCTGAAGCGCTGGATCGCGTTCAACCTCCGCCAGCTCCGAAAAGAGGCTGGCAGGGACCGTTCTGAAGTCATGGAACGGCTCGGCATGTCACGAGCTCAGGTCGGGCACTTGGAGACTGCGGAGCGACTCCCGTCCAAGCCCGTGCTGGAGATTCTTCTCGGCTTCTACGGTGTCTCCGAGCGGTTGCCGGACTTCCTGCGGATTGTGGAGGCGGCTCGCAAGGGCAAGAACTGGTGGGAGAAGTTCTCTGAAGCCGTTCCGGCCTGGTTCAACCTCTACCTTGGGCTGGAGACCGGCGTCGCTGAGCTTGCTTCCTTCGACGCACTGCTCGTTCCCGGCCTGCTGCAAACCCCGCGATACGCAGAAGCGGTCATCCGTGCCGACCGCGACCTTAGCGACACCGACGTCCGGCAGCGTGTCGAGCTGCGTTCCGGCCGCCAGCACATTCTTGAACGACAGGATGACCCGGTGCACCTGTGGGTTGTGCTCGACGAATCCGTTCTGACGCGGCTACGCGGCAGCGCCGAGATCATGTGTGAACAGCTCGAACACCTGCTAACGATGTCTCAACGGCCGCGGGTCGACATCCAGATCCTGAAGCAGGACGCTGGAGCGCACATGGCGCAGCAAGGTGGCACGTTCTCCCTGATGACCTTCCCGCCCGAGATGGTCGGAGACCCGGGTGTCGTCTACCACGAGCTGATGACGACCGGCCTCTACCTTGAGGATCCGAGAGACATCGCCGTCTACCGGCATGAGTGGGGTCACCTGCAGGCCATCGCGGCCACTCCCGAAGAATCAAGGGCGATCATTCAACAGGCGCTCAAGCACTGGAAGGAGGTGACGACGTGACCCAGCCAGAACGCAGCACGCACCAGCCCGGTCCGCGAGACCTTACGTTTCGCAAGTCCAGCTACAGCGGGGCCAACGGTCAGTGCGTGGAGGTCGCCGGCGCAGACGGCTCCAGGTGGGTTCGTGACAGCAAGAACCCGTTAGGCGACCTGCTGCACTTCACCGACGCAGGATGGACCCAATTCCTCCGGAGCATGAAGACCGGCACGTTCGACTAGCACCGCCACAGCTCTGACGAAGTGCTGCGAACGCAGACGACGCCCCTCCCGGCCAGACTCGGTGGCCGGGAGGGGCGTCTACTTTGACGAGCTCGACGAGCTCACACCGGATGATGCCGCACACCGTTCACAAGGTGTGCTCGGACACGCCCAGGGCTAGGAATCAGGCCCGCAGGGCCACCTGCTGGCATCGCCCCTGCACAATCGCGCCGCCGGGCTCACGCCACGTACTCACCATCCTCGATGCACCGGGCGCCCTGGCCCGCGGTGACCTTGCATGCGCGGTGTACAGCTGCGTGGCCATCGCCGTGGTGTTCAGTCCCTGCTCGGTAAAGACATCGATCGCGGCGTCGCGGCCCACGGGGCGTAGCTGTGCCGCGCGCCGCTGGCCTGCAAAAACGAGTTCGACCGCGACCGGATCCGCCACCAGCTCAGCCGGTTCGCCCGCGGCATCGGGGCGGGTACCCGGGTCATCGAGGACGTATTTGTCCAGGCCATGGACGGCGGCGAAGTGGTGCGCCAGCATGGCCGCCGCGCGGTCCCGGCTGAAGGTCTGTGGCTGCCTGCAAGCCCTCAGCAGCTCGTTGAGCGCGCGCCAGTCGGTGTGCAGGATCGCGGCGAGGTTGCTGGCGGCAAAACCGAGACGAGCGGTGAGCTTGGACCGGTCCAGCCGACGACCACCAACTCCTACAGCCGTCACCGGGGCGAGCGGATGCCCGTTGCCGCCGGAGAGCAGCCGGGTCAGCACATCAGGCGCTCGGCTGGTTCGCTCGGCGATACGACGCCGTTCATGGTCGGCGGACCGCTGGTCCGGCAGTGCTGACGCACCCGATCGACATTGACGAAAACGGCGGGCATCAGGGCCATCATCATGGCACTCGCCTGACCTGCACCCGCCCCTCGATGACAGCGAAACCGAGATGAACAAGAAGAAACCAGTGCATACCTCCACGGTCCCGCTGCAGCTGCCCTCCTCCTGAACGACGTCGGTTCCGGCGCGCAGTATCCAGGGCTGTCAGGCAGCTCGATGAGCGACCTGCTGGACAGGGTCGTCTTCGGCAGACTCGTCACTTCTCGTTTGGGATGGGATTTGGCTTCGTGTCGAGTCTGCGAGAAGTTCGTGCACTAGGTGGCGGAGATCGGTCGTGTGCTGCTGCCGCTGGGCTGCGCGATCGATCGCTTCACGCCGGTCGCGTGCGCACACTCCGCCCCAGATTCCCCAGCTGACTCCTTCGTAGATCTCATGTTCGAGGGCGAGCAAGAGGCATTCAGCTTGGACAGGGCAGCGTGCACAGGCTTCGGCTGCCTGGCGACGTTGGTGCGCCAGCCCTTCGGCGCCACGTGCAGGGTCGGGGAACCATGTGTCCTGCGAGGAGGACGTGGTGCACCGTCCGAAACGGCGAACTCTCCGTTCTTCTTCGTGAAACACGTGACCCCCCGAAGTTCTGGAAATCGAAGGTTGGCCGGTTCATCAGCGGCAATGGCTCAGTCTGGAGTTGAGTCGCGCTGGCGTCGTAGCCGGTGGCGGCATGCGCTCGGGGCCGGCAACCCGGCAAGGCAGGAGCCTCGCCTGTCCGCTATAGCGGACTTGGATGGTCGAAAGTACGCCGACGTGGCCAGGGTGACAACCCGAAGGGACTACTAGCTTGCGTTTGTCCCCTAAAGGGGACACTCTGTGCTGTGGGAGGTGCCCGATGCCGGAGGTCGAGTCGAGCAAGACGTTCGGAGAGCAGCTTGAGCTGCTGTTCGACGCTGTCCGTCGCGAGGACGGTTCGGAGTACTCCAAGCGCGAGGTCGCTGAAGCAGCCGGGCTGTCGAAGACGCACCTGTACAACCTGATCAACGGCGAGCGCGAGCCCAGCCATGCCGTGGTCAAGTCCCTGGCTGAGTTCTTCGGAGTGGAGCTGGACTACTTCTCGGACAACGAGCGTGGGCGCGAGCTGGCCCAGCAGTACTCGCTGCTGGCGAAGTTCGGGGAAGGCAAACTGCATGCTCTCGCGCGCGGCGCCGCGAAGCTGTCACCCGAACAGTTGGCGAACGTGATCGAGTACATCGAGTTTCAAGCGAGCAGGGATCATCCTTCTCAGTGACAAGGTGGTCTTGTGACTGTCGGAACAGACACCGCATAGGGAGACTGGGTCTCCGCGCTGAGCAACCTGGCGGCACTGCAGGGACTTCACGCCGTGGACGAACGAGAGGATCGGCGCCACTCGGCAGTTTCGCCACTAGCCGGCGCAGCCGAAGCCTTCGTAGCGCGTACGGCAGAGGACGGAACCCAGCGGCGGTTTGAGGTGATGCGTTGTGGAAGCTCCTCGAAGCATGAGGACGGCAGCGCGTGCATCCCTGCGCTGGATTCTCAGTCCACGTGGCGATCGAGAAGGTGTGAACGAGTCCCGCCTTCGGTACGTGATCCGCAAGGAACTTGACCAACTCGGCATCGTGGGCCCCGCCGACATGGCCGAGGTGTGTCGCCGATTTGGCGCTCGCCGTGGCAAGCCACTCAAGCTGGTGGCCTACCCGCTGGAGGTCCCTGGACCGTTCGGATTGTGGATCGCGACTCCGGCAGCCGACTTCATCATCTACCAGAAGGAGACCACGAACGCACACCAACAGCACATCATCGCTCACGAGCTTGGACACATCATCAGTGGGCACACCGCCGACGACGCCGACGAGGATGGCTTGGGCGGATCCTTTCCGGACATCCCACCCGACCACGTCCGCCGTGCGCTACGTCGGACGCACTACGACACCGTGCAGGAACGTGAAGCTGAAACGGCCGCAACCTTGCTGTTGGAACGTGCCGCGGTGCTTGAGCAGATCTCCCTCCCTTCTCGAACGCCTCGTGCTCGGCGAGCCCAGCAAGCGTTCGGTGAGCAACAGGACTGGCTGTGAGTCTGACGAAGCTGGCGATCATCATCGCGCTGGCGTGGTTCAGCTGTCGGCTTGTTCTCTCGCCGCGAGACCTCGCCCTGCGCGCCCTGGTGGCTTGTCTGTTCTTCCGCTTGTTTGCCGCTCCGTCGACCGTGGCTTGGCTTCGCGAAATCACTGGCGGCGTGTTGACTCCCAGCCTGGGCAAGCTCGTCATGAACGTTGCCTTGAATGCCTCATGGTGCTTCCTGCTGCTCTTCTTTTTGTTCGCTGCCGCAGGAAGCACCGCACGGGCGTGGCGGGAAGCAGCGCTGATGCTTGCCACTTCCGCCGGCATGGCGTTGGCTGTCCTCCTCACGCCAGACGCGGACAGTGCGTTTCCGACTCGCGGAGCACTACCGGTGGTGTTCTCGGCGCCGACCGTGGCTGCCTTCTATCTCGTGGGGTCGGCGTACATCGCCTACGCCACCGGCTCAGCGGCGATCTGGGCGTGGCGTTACGCCACTGAGTCCGGGCGTCGTACGAGGGTGGGCCTGCAGATCGCAGCCATCGGGCTGGGCGTTGAGGCAATGACGGCCGTGGTCCGTGCTGTCATCGTCATCATTCGCTGGACTGGCGGTACCGTGCCGCTCTCTGTCGCGCACGCTGTTGACAGGCTGGTTCCCACTGCGGTGCTGGTCTTCGTCGTCGGGGTCTGCTGGGCAGGATTGTCGGCTCGGTTCTCGGAGTTCCGGGTCTGGAACCGGCACCGGCGCATCTATCACCAGCTGTATCCGCTGTGGGCGCGGTTGCACGACGCGTTCCCAGCCGACGCCCTCGACCGCCACCCCAACAGCCAGTGGCTCGACCGACTGTCACCCCTGCGCATGCACCGGCGCTTCTGGCGGCGCCTGATCGAGATCCGTGACGGCATGGTCCAGCTCGGCCCGCACCTGGCAGATGCCGGCTACGACGCCGAGCGCCCGGCCCACCAGCAGACCGCCGTCCTCGAAGAGGCATTGCAGCGCCAGCACGACGGTGTGCGACCCCGCGGGCGATCCGCGGTGCTCATCGCTGCCCCGGCCCGCCCCGACCTCTGCGCCGATATCGAACAGCTCCTTGCCCTCGCACACGCACTTCCCAGCAAACCATCCGCGCACCAGCCGCGTTGATCGGAGAAACGGCACGATGAAGCAGTTGATCACGGCCGCTCAGGTCCTGCTCGGGCCGGAAGGTCGGCAGATCGCGGACGGCGCCATCCTGCTTGACGAGGACACGATCCTCGCCGTAGGCCCCCGCCGCGAAGTCGAAGCGCATGCAGGCACCGAGATCCACCGGAGCGACTTCCCGAACCACACCCTCTTGCCAGGCTTGATCAACTGCCACGCGCACCTAGCACTCGATGCAGGCCCTGACCCGCTGGCGAGCTACCTCGACACCGACGACAACGATCTCTTGCTCGGCATGGCAGGGCGAGCGCAACAGGCCGTTCGCAGCGGGGTGACGACTCTCCGGGACCTCGGAGACCGCCGCGGTCTTGCGTTCCACGTGCGGGACGCCATTGCTCGGGGCGATTTGGGCGGACCGCGCATCCTGGCAGCCGGCTCCCCACTGACCATTCCTCGCGGCCACTGCCACTTCTTCGGCGGTGAAGTCTCCGGAGAACGCGAGATCCGCCAGCACGTCCAGGACATGGCCGCGCGCGGCGCCGACGTCATCAAGGTCATGGCCAGCGGCGGCCACATCACCCCGGACTCGCCGCCGATGTGGGCCACCCAGTTCTCCGCCGACGAGCTGCGGATCACCGTCGAAGAAGCTGCCAGCGCCGGCCTGCCGGTCGCAGCACATGCACACGGTTCCGACGCGATCGCCGCCGCAGTCGAAGCTGGAGTATCGACGATCGAGCACTGCACATGGCTACAGCCTGGCGGCGGCGGATACGACCAACGTGACGACGTGGCCAAGAGCATGGCCAACCAGGGCATCTACGCCTGCATTGCCTGGCCACCGGACTGGCGAGGGTTCATGGAGCGCCTCGGACCAGAACGGGCTGAGAAGATCATCGAGCGATTCCTCTGGATGGACGAGCTCGGCGTCCGGCTCATCCCCGGGACCGACGCCGGACTGAGGGACGCACGGTTCGACGGCTACGCCGACGCCCTCGAACTGTACGCGCACATCGGGTTCTCGAACGGACAAATCATCGAGATGGCAACCGTGACGAGCGCTGAAGCACTGGGCAGGGCCGACAGCATCGGACGGCTTGAACCTGGCTACTTTGCTGACCTCGTCGTAGTCGCGGGAGATCCACTCCTGAATCTGAATTGCCTGTCGCAGGTTCAACTTGTCATCGCCAACGGCGAGCACATGTTCAGCTCGGGGTCCACTTCGCCGAAGCACTTCGACATGTAGACCCGGCAGTGGCGGAAGCAGTGCAAGACCCCGGTGAATTACTGGGTTGAAGAATGGTCAGTGGCAGGGCTCGGCACGTACCGAACCCTGCCACTGTCCGAGTTAGAAGGGCAACCTGAGATCCTTCGACGTTGGCGGAATCCCTGAACTTATAAGCTATATCTGGAAGTCACGGTGAGGTGGAGGCGAGGCACGAGGTGACGCTGCCGTGGACCCAGCCGGTGACGTTGGTGGTGAGGTCGGTGATGTTAACCCACTCCGGCGTTACTCCGGGGGAACCGAGGACTTGGCGAATCCTCACCTGGTGTCCCTTGTAGTAGATCCCGTCAACAGGTGAGGCGAGGTCGCTGGAGCGGTGGATGCGGGCGCCGCTTTCGATGTCCAGCCAGCTTCCGGCTGGACAGGGCCCTTCGGCATATGCGGGGCTAGTGGTGCCACCGAAGGTGGTGGCAGCAAGAGTAGCTGCGAGCAGGACGGTGGTTCTGATGGCGTGCTTCACGTGGGCCTCCAAGTGTTGGGCGTTTGTTGGTTGGGGTGGCCGGGACCGCTCCAGGAGCGGAGAGCAGTCCCGGCCGGTGGGAGGGGAACGTGTGCGAACTCGGTGGCTAGCGGCTTTCGGGGTGCGGGGGTGGTGCCGCCGGCGGTTCTCCGAAGCTGGAGAGGCCGCAGTTACCCGCGAGGCATTCCGGTGGCGCCGGTGGTGGTGGTTGGGCGATGGCCGCCGCACCGGACGTTGTCGCGCCTATGCCCGCCAGGCACGCGGTGAGCAGGATTCGGCAGCTGAGCTTCATTTTTCCTCCTGTTAATAGGTTTTCTGCTCTGCTTCTGGGCACGCGGGTACTGGCGCGTTTTCGGGGAGATGTCAGACGTGGGTCAGTGGATGCGCAGGATGGCTGCGGTCCAGGTCATGCCGACGCCGATGCCGAGCAGTGCGACGTGGTCGCCGGGGTTGAGGAGGCCGCGGGTGAGGAGGTAGTGGAGGTCGGTGATCTGGTCGGAGGCGCCCATGTGTCCGAGCCAGCGGCCGAGGAACGCTGTGGTGCGTTCTTCGGGGATGCCCAGCGGGGTGAGGCAGTGGCGTTGAGTCAGTGCGTTCCCGTAGTGGGGGCAGAGGATGCGGGCGAGATCGTTGAGTTCGATTTCGGCTTGGTAGAGGGCGGTTTTCAGGACGTTGCTGACGGCGGTGGTGTTGGTGCCCTCGATGCTGGAACCGCCGCCGTGGGTGGCGAGGAACTGGGCTTTGCGGGTGCGGAGCTGGATTGGGGGCCGGTAGGTGTGGCCGCTGTGCCAGTTGCTGTTGCCGCGGTGGAGTGCTTCGAGGCTGGGGTGGGATTCGGAGGCGGTGGAGAGCACGTCGGCGATGGCTGGGGTGGTGTCGTCGCGGTGCAGGAGGAGTGCGGTTCCGGCGTCGCCGTAGACGATTCCGGCGTCGGTTTGCCAGCGGTCGAACAGCGGTGGTTCGAAGACGTCGCCGGCGGTGAGCAGGGCGGAGTGCCCGGCGTGTCCTTCCAGGACGCCGGCGGCGAGTTGGAGGCCAGCGATCATGCTGTTGGACATGGCGTTGATCGACAGGGTCAGCATCGGGGTGATGCCGGTCTGGTGAGCGACGAAGCTTGCCGCGGACCAGAAGTCCAGTCCCGGGTCGTGGATGGTGGCGTGCAGGTGTAGGTCCACGTCGCGCTCGGCGGCATGCATGGCCTGGCGGCCTGCTTGGGCGGCGAGTTCCGGTCCGGTGCGTCCGGCGGCGACCGCGGTCGAGTCCTGCCGGTTGCGGTGGGCTTGTTCGGCGCTGTAGTGGCCGTCGCGGATGGCGTCGATGCTCGTGACGAGGTCGCCAGCGACCGCGCCGATGCCGTGGAGGGTGATCCCGTGGTGGCGCATCGCTGGATCACGCCCCCACCAGCGCCGAGCTGGTGAACCAGGCCTCGCGGAACCCGTCAGGGTCGTCGCGTCGAGAGCTGCCTGCGAGGTTGGCGAAGAAGGCAGGATCGCGGTGGACGAACTCCACGAACTCCGGCCTGGCGCCTGGGGTGGTGACCACGGAAAGGTGGCCCCATTCTTCGCCGTCCTGCCATCGGAGCACCCATAGCGGTCGGGCATGGGGATGTGTCGGGGTGGTGTGCATGTGATCACTCCGTTCCACGCACAGCGCGAAACAAATAAAGGGATGAAAGAAAGGGGATGCGGCGGCCTTTTTTGCTTCGTGGGGAAGGTTTGCCGCGTTGAATGCACTCACCGTGACACGCACGGATTGGGGCTGTCAGATTTTGGTCGCAATCGCCTTACAGGTGCACCGGGACGGGTGAACGCCACCCACGGGGCCGAGCTCATCGAGAGCACCGAGAGCACCTGAGATTCAGCGGAGGTGCAGGTTGCAGGCCTGAAGGCAAGCTGAAGGCCGGTGTCCCGGGGATCGTCGTCACTCGGATGGGCGCAACAGCGTCTCTCGGGGCACCAAAATCTGACAACGGCGAGATTCCCGTGTCAGCCTCCTACTCCTCACTGCTTCTTTCATCCCCGAGATAGGAGAGATCATGAGCCGCGACGAACACGCTTTGCCCATTCCGTCCCCGCGCGGATCGCCGTCTCGGGTTGCTCACCGTGTCGAGTCGAGACGCGTTTTGATGGCTGAGGTCTATCGGCGCGGGCGGTGCGTGGATTCGTCCAATGCGGATGATTATTTCCGGCCATCATTCGGAGGTAGGGATGCTGATCTCGTGCAGCGCGGTGATGCACGGATGTTGTGTGCCGGCTGCGGTGTCCGCGCCGCGTGCTTGAGGGTCGCGCTGCTGAACGAAGGCGACGCCGGGTTCTGCTGGGGCGTCTGGGGAGGCACGTCGGCCCGAGATCGCCGGCGAGCGTTGAAGCGAGCACGGCGCCAAGGGGTTGAGCCCGCAGCCATCCTCGACGAGCTCGTGGCGTGGCTGGTGTGGATTACCGACCGGTCCGTTCTCGCCCGGCAGCACAAGTTCGTCGAGCCGGGTCCGGTCTTGCCGTCCTCCGATCGTGTGGCGTTGGCAAATCCGGGCCGCGCGGCCTGACTTGTGCACTACGAGAGGTGATGTGCGTGTTCTACGGCCACCCGGCACTCGTCGGCCTTTCCGGTGTCGCAGCGGGCTTGGTGCTGTCCTGGCTGCTGCGTCCCTGGGTTGCGTTGCGCCTGGCGGCGGTGCTCGGTCTGACCGTGCTCGCTGGCGCGCTGTCGGTGCTGATCGCCTACCGGTTCGCCGGCGATCCGGCGTTGCCGGCGTGGTGGTGGCTCGCGGTCACCGGCGTTGGGCTGTCGCTAATCGATATGACCTGCCATCGCCTCCCACACACCTGGGTCCTGGCACTGGCCACCGGCGGACTCGCAGTCTTCGCGATCCTGGCCATGACCGAGCAAGCCGGCACGGGCCTCGTCCGTGCGCTGCTGGCCGCACTCGTCGTCTTCACCGGTGGACTCGCGCTCTTCCTGGCGCTCCCCGACTGGATGGGCTTCGGCGACATCACCACCACGGCAGCATTGGCGATCTACCTGGGCTGGATCGGATGGCATGCCGTCCTGCTGGGCATCACCGCGTCGATGCTGCTACTCGGTGGCCTCGCCGCCCAGGCCTGGACCCGCACCCCTAACAGCCGCGTTGCCGCGGGACCGAGCCTGCTCCTGGGCGGCTGGATCAGCATCCTCACCCACACCACCGCATGAAAGGCAACTCATGTCCCCGTTCTCGACCTCTGTCGCACCGGCAGCACTGTGCTTGACCGCCGTCGCACTGGCGGGATGCGCGAGCGCACCGCCTGCAGACTTGCCCGCGGATCCGAGCATCGCACCGCCGCCGGCGCCGTCGGACGCCGAACGAGCCGAGGTCGAGCGGACCTACCGTGACTTCTGGCGGATCACCTGGAACACCACGACCGACCGCAGCGCGGAGTGGGACGCTGAAGTGCGCCAGGTCGCCGGCCAGGAGCTAGCTGATCAGATCGCGACACGCTCCCGGGACCAACTGGCCAGCGGAGTTCAGCTGTATGGCGCCGTCGTGGCGAACGTGACCTCGATCGAGATCACCGGGAACCACGCCAACGTGCAGGACTGCCAGGACGCGAGCCGCGCTGGCCAGGCCGATGTGGTCTCTGGTGCGCCGAAGACCGTTGGTATTCCGCGTAATCCCGTACGAGCTGCGCTGTCGAAGGGAACGGACACGCGGTGGCGTGTCGATCGAGTCGAGTTTCCGGGAGGTGAGTGTTGATGCGCTTCTCAGTCCGTGTCCCGTGCGTGCTGCCTGCGGTGGTTTTCCTGCTTCTCGGTGCCCCCGCGGCGCATGCTCAGAACGGGGACGTCTCCGTGACACCAGGCGATGCGGGCAGCTGGTACGAGTCTCCGTCGATCGGTCTGTCCGCAACGACTCCGGGACGCCCGGATCGGCCCGCATCATCACATCCTGGGAGCGGTAGCGCGCGTCCGGGCGGCGGTTCGACACCAGGTTCGGCATCGGTGCCGCTGTGCCCGACCGTGGTGTGCGATGCGCCGGGACAGGTGCAGGATCCGGCGTTTCTGCTCCAGTCCCAGCCTGCATCGACGTGGTGTTTCGGCCCGCTGGATACCGGGGATTGCCCGCAGCCGGGGCCTGGTCCTACTCCGGGGCGTCCGGGGGCTACTGCTCCGCCGGATCCTGCGGTGCTGGCTCGGGAGGCTGCGCGCCGGTTGCGGTTGCCGTTGCCGACGCCGCGGCATTCCCCGGATCTGCGGTTGCGGGATGGGCAGTCGGCGACGTTGGTCGGTGAGCGCACCTGGTTCTGGACGGCCCGTGAGGACTGGCGGGTGCAGCGGGAGCGTGTGCAGGCGGGCGAGGTGTGGGCTGAGGTGACCGCTGAGCCTGTTCGGCTGTCGATGGAGCCTGGCCTGGGCCAGGAGACAGTGTCGTGCGCGGGCCCGGGGACACCGTACGACCGGTCTTTCGGTCTCCATGCTCCGTCGCCGACTGGGTGTGAGGTCGTCTACGAGCGCCCGTCGACCGGTGGTTCGGTGGTGGCGGAGTGGTCGATCACGTGGCGGGTGCAGTGGCGAGGCTGGACCGGTAGTGCACCGGCGGGCGGTTCGCTGACGCCGATGGTCTCGCGGGCACCGGCTCAGATCGTCGTCACCGAGGCCCAAGCCCTCCGAACCCGCTGAGAACGGTTCAACGCCGAGGTTCCATCTTTTAATCCATTTCGGAGATCCATTTCGAATTCACTTGTGGGGAGAGCTATGTCCACCACCGGCATTTTCGCGGTCGCCACACCTACTTCAGTGGACGACAAGGAGCGTGTTGGGGAGGCGCGGGCCGTCCGGGTGCCGCGGCAGCGGCGTTGGTGGCTGCTGGTCCTGTCATTCGCGTTGATTCTTGCCTCAGTCGGGGCGACGTTCGGGCTCGTCTCGGCAGCGTGGGATCGCGAACCGATACTGCAGCTAGTCCGAGATGTTCCCTGGGGACAACGAATCCGCGATACGGATGTGACCACTGTGGAACTTCCTACCGATGCGCGGAAGTTCGGTGTAGCCGATGTGGACCGAGGACTGGTGGTGGGGCAGACCGCTGCCGTGCCGTTGCAGGCTGGGCAGCTGGTGGCGCTCAGCGATGTCACGGCGCAGCTGGTGCCCGCGCGGGGCCAGCGGGTGATCGGGATCCGGTTGCTCCCGGGCCGGTACCCGGCGCGCGGGTTGGCCCCGAGTGACCCGGTGGAGGTCGTGGGTCTGTCCAGCAGCGGCGTCACGGAGACGGTACCTGGGGAAGCGGTTTTCCAGGCTCGGGTCGTGGCGATGTCGCCGCCGGATACCGAGGGTGCGGTGGTGGTCGATCTGCTCATCGATACCTCGGCCGCCGACGCGGCGCATGCGGCTGCCGCCGGCGGGGCGTTGGTCACTCTGCTCGGACCGGCCCGGTGAGCACGGTGGTTGCTGGATTTTCTGTTGCGAGGAAAAGGAGTTTTCTGATGGCTGTGATCACGATGGTGTCCGCGAAGTGCTCGCCCGGCATCAGCACAGCGGTCGCTGCGCTGGCCACGGTCTGGCCCCACCAGGTGCTGGTAGTCGATGCCGATCCTGCTGGTGGGGATCTTCTGACTGGATGGGGCGGGGCGTGGCTGGTCGACGGGCGCTTGAGTGCCGGGCGCGGGCTGGTGAGCTTTGTGACCTCCACCCGTCATCTCGACGCCGTGCCTTCCGAAGGGCTCGCCGGGCACGTCCAGGAGCTCCCAGGGCTGGAGCACGTCCGACTGCTGGCCGGGGTGGCGAGCCGGGCTCAGGTCACGGCGATCGGCGACAGCGGCTGGCGGCGGCTGGCGAGCGCGATCCGGGATCTCTCGGGGGAGGGCCCCGATGTCCTCATCGATGTCGGCCGCTGGGCGCCTGAGACCCCGTGGTCGTTGCTCGATGACGCCGACCTGGTCCTGGTCGGACTGCGCCCGAGCCTGCGGCACCTGTCGGCGGCACGGGCCCTGATCAGCGCGGTGCAGGCACGGGTCCCGATCACTCGGCTCGGTCTGCTCGTCACGGCCACCACCAGCCACGATGCGGACCGGATGTCGCACGCCACTGGGATCCCGGTCGGCGTGGAGCTGCCCGACGATCCCACCGCGGCCCGGTTCTTCTCCGACGGCACCGGCAACCATCCGTCGCGGCGGAGTGCGCTGCTGCGGACCAGCCGTAAAGCCGCACTCCGGCTCCACCGCTCGCTGACCCGGCCAACTCCGCCCAGCACCCCAGTGGAGTCAGCGAGTGTTGGGGAGGTGAGGGCGGCATGACTGCGCAGATCAACGGGACATCCCGCCCCCGGCTGGTGGGCCAGGCAGCGGGTTGGGTGCCGGACAACGCGACCGTGCAGGGGCTGCGGGAGCGGGTCGCCGACCGGCTCCGCGGCACCGGCCCGGACGAACGGGCCGGTGTGGTGGCCGCCGAGATCAGTGCGTGGGCGCATGAACGCGCCAGCCGCGGTGACCCTCCGCTGTCCCACGAGGATGAGCGGAGGCTGGCCGATGCAGTACTGGCCGCGGTCTTCGGGCTCGGTGGGCTGCAGCCGCTGCTGGAACTCGATGACGTGGAGAACATCCACATCCACGGCCACGACCGGGTGTGGCTGGAGCTGGCCGACGGCCAGCTCCAGCGCTGGCCTTACCCCGTCGCCGACTCCGACAGCGAACTGCTGGAGCAGTTGGAGGCAATGTGCGCGCGGCTCGGGCAGACCAGCCGCGAGTTCTCTCCGGCTCAGCCCATCGTGAACTTGCGGCTGCCTGCCGGCGGGCCGCTGGGAGCACGGTTGGCGGCGGTGCGGGAGGTCACCGACCGGCCGCGGGTCGCGATCCGACGGCACCGCCTCGCCCACACCACCCTCGCGGATCTGCGCCGCCACGGCACCCTCGACGCCGGCCTGGAGCACTTCCTGACTGTCGCGGTGCGCGCGGGGGTGAACATGCTGGTGACTGGCGGGCCGGCCGCGGGCAAGACGACGCTGCTGCGCGCGCTGTGCGCCGGCATCCCGCCCGGTGAGCACATTGTGACGGTGGAAGACGACCAGGAACTGGGCCTGCACCTTGACCTGGAGCGGGTGGTGACACCGCTGGAGGCGCGCACCGCCAACGCCGAAGGCGTCGGCGAGGTCAGCATGGATGCCCTGCTCAAACAGGCGCTTCGGCATTCGCCTTCGCGGGTCATCGTCGGCGAGGTCCGCGGCGGCGAAATCACCGCCCTGCTCCGCGCGCTCGGCAACGGCGCCACCGGCGGGATGGGCACCCTGCACGCCCTGTCGGCGCGCGCGGTCCCCGACCGCATCGCCGCCCTCGGCCAGCTCGCGGTACCGCCGCTGCCGGTGGAGGCCGCGCACCGCTGGACAGCCTCCGCCCTGGACCTGATCGTGCACCTCGTTCGCCGCGATCACGCCGGCGGGCGGGAACGGTTCGTTGGTGAGGTCGTTGAGGTCGGTGCCGTTGGTGATGCCACCATCCCTGACCTGACCACGCTGTTCGGCCCCAACCAGGAGGGGCGTGTGGTGCCGGTTTGCCCGCCCAGTCCTCAGCTGATGACCCGGCTGCAGGCTCACGGCCTCGACCGCACCGTGTTCTCCCACCCCGCCGGCCAATGGGACGTCCCCGAGCACGGAGGTGAGACGCCATGACCGGACTGCTCACCGTCCTCTGTGGAACCACCCTCGGCGCCGGCATTCTGCTGGCGATCCTCGCATTCACCCCCTCACTCGTCCCTCGGCGAAAGACTGCGCCTGGCCGTCGTGGCCGGTTGGCCGTGCAGGTCGTTCGGTGGTGGCGCCGTGCGCTGCTGGCCGGTGTGGCTGCCGGGCTCGTGTGGTGGGCGACCGGGTGGCCGGTCGCCGGCGCCGCTGCGGCCGGCGCGGTGCTCGGGCTCCCCGTCGTGCTGGCCGCGCAGCGAACACGGCAGACGATCCTGGTGCAGGAAGCCCTCGCGGTGTGGACGCGTCGCGTCGGGGACCTGCTCGCCTCCGGCGCCGGCGGCCTGCACCACGCGGTTACGCGCTCGGCCGACACCGCCCCCGAACCCCTCGCCGCACCGGTCCAACGCCTGGCCGAACGGTTGCACACCGAACCGCCAGAGGAGGCGTTGCGCGGCTTCGCCGCCGAGCTCGACGATCCAGTCGCCGATGAGGTCGTCCTGGCGCTGCTTCTGCGCCTGCGCGCCGGAGGCCGGGGCTTGGTGGAGATCCTGCACGGCCAGGCCGCCGCGCTTCGCGCCCGCGCCGCGGCCACCCGCGAGGTCGAGGCCGACCGCGCCAAACCCCGCACCACCGTGCGCACCCTCGTGGCCATCACCACCACCATGGTCACCGGTCTCGTCGGATTCGCCCGCGACTACCTCGCCCCGTTCGACACCTG
This sequence comes from Saccharopolyspora antimicrobica, assembly GCF_003635025.1. Lineage (GTDB taxonomy): Bacteria > Actinomycetota > Actinomycetes > Mycobacteriales > Pseudonocardiaceae > Saccharopolyspora > Saccharopolyspora antimicrobica. Next base: position 4,844,566 of record NZ_RBXX01000002.1, read on the forward strand.
GACCGGACAAGGCGTTCTGCTGGTGGTGGCAAGCATCTTCGCGGTCTCACTGTGGCGCATGCACCGGCTAGCCGCCCTGCCCGCACGGCCCCGCTACCTCGCTGGAGGGCAGCCGTCATGAACACCGTCCTTCTCCTAGCGGTCGGGGCCGGCTGCATGCTCGGACTCGGTCTGACCCTCGCCGTGCGCACCGTCGTGGGACCGGCGCCAATGGACGCCTCCGCCGCGCTCGATCACCTCGCCCACCGAGGCAGCACGTCGGTCCCCGCCGCGGGATGGCGGGCCCGAGTCGTGGACTCGGCAACCCGCCGTACCCAGCACCAAGCCCTTCCATCGTGGCTGGGTATCCCGGTGCACGACCTCGCACTGCTCAACCTCACACCGACCGACTACGTGACGGCACGGTTGCGGTGGCTCACCGGCAGCCTCGCCGTCACGATCCTGCTGGCCATCGGGCCCGCGGCCGTGGGCGTGCCGCTCGAACTCCTAGCCGGGCTCGCCGCAGTCGGTGTGTTGGTGGGCGCGGTGCTACCGGTCTGGCAGCTGCGCGACCGCGCCACGGCGACCCGCGAGGACGCGCAGCGGGCACTGCCGGTCTACCTGGATCTCGTCGCCCAGCAACGCGGCGCCGGCCAAGCACCCGGCCCGGCCCTGCGGGAAGCCGCCGCAGTGGGAGATCACTGGCTGCTCACCCGGCTGCACAGCACCCTCACCCACGCCGAGCACAGTGGACACTCACCCTGGGACGCCCTCCGCGACCTCGGCACCCGAACCAAGCTCCCGGAACTCGTCGCGGTCGCGGACCTGGCGGCCACAGCCGCCGACGGTGCGGCGATCTACGCCAGTCTCACCACCCATGCCGCCAGCCTGCGGTCCGCGGCGATCAGCACCGACAAAGCCGAGGCCAACGCCCGCACCGAACGCCTCACCCTCCCCGTCACCCTGCTACTGCTCGGTGTGCTCCTGCTCGCCTGCTACCCAGCCGTCACCCGACTCCTCGGCTAGGGAAAGTCAGACCCGATCGACAAGGAAGTGGTCATCATGTCCGTTGTTCGTCTTGTCTCCCGGCAGCTCATCACCACGCTGCTGGTGTTCTCAGCCTGGCTCACCGTCCTCGGCGTCGGCGTGCAGCAGCGGTGGGAGCAGGCACGGTTCGACGATACCGGTTCGGAGTCCACCGAGAAGGCGGTGATCGCCGCCATGAGCCTCGCCGCCGCGCTCGGCCTCGGCGGCGCCATCACCGCCCTCGTGCTCAAGTACCAAGCCCAACTCCACTAAGCCATGAACACGTCGATGCCGTCGGCGAATCGCCGCGCAGCACCCGGACCGCGGGACGGGGGATCGGTGGCGGTGGAGACGGCGGTGCTCGCCCCACTGGCGCTGATCCTGCTCGTCACCGTGGTGCAGGCCGGGCTGTGGTGGCACACCCGCACCCTCTGCCACACCGCCGCCCACCAAGGCGTGCAGGCCGCGCGCACCGTCACCGGCACCGCCGCCGACGCCCACACCACCGCCCGCAGCTTCCTCGACCGCGCCAGCGGCCTGGTCGGCGCCCCGGAAATCACCGCCCACGTCGACGGCCGAAGTGTGCGGGTGCGGGTTGCGGCCACCGCCCCGCAGATCCTGCCGATTCCCGGGCTCGGAGAGGTCGAGCAGGAAGCGGCCGGGAGCAAGGAACGTTTCACCCTCCCTGGAGACCTGCCATGACACTCCGGCGACCGTCCGATACCGGGTCAGCGGCGGTGGAGCTGGCGGTGCTCACACCGATGCTGCTGATGATCATCATGTTCAGCGTCGCCGTCGGCCGCATCCTGACCGCCGACCTCGCGCTCGTCCAGGCCACCACGGCCGCCGCTCGCGCCGCCAGCCTCGCCCGCACCCCCGGCGCCGCCCACAGTGCCGCGACCCGGGTCGGTGCACAGGTGCTGGCCGAGCAGGAACTGGCCTGCCACGGCATCCAGGCACAGGTGGACACCGGCAGATTCGGTGCCGTCGGACTACCGGGACATGTCACCGTCACACTGCGCTGCACGGTGTCCTTGTCCGATCTCACCGGCATTCCCGGTCTGCCCGCCGGCCTTCCGGTGCAGAAGACCTTCGGCAGTCCCGTCGATCCGTTCCGGAGCCGGACATGAAACACCCCAAGGACTTCTCGGATGCCGGATCGGTCAGCGTGCTGGTGGCGGTCCTGCTGCCGTGCCTGCTGCTGGTGTGCTCACTGGTCGCTGACGGCGCCGACCGCCTCCGGGCGCTGGCGCAAGCCGATGCGATCGCCGCCGAAGCCGCCCGCGCCGCGCTCACCGCCCTCGACACTCGCGGCCCCACCCTCACCCTCGACATCCGCACTGCTACGGCCGCTGCCCAGCACTACCTGACCACGTTCGGGCATACCGGCAGCGTCACAGTCGACGGTGCCGCGACGGTGCGTATCACCGTCACCCACACCGAACCCGCCCGCATCAGGCTGCTCTGGGACTCCCACACCGTCACCGGCTACGCCACCGCCACCCTCGCCACCAGTCCAGACCGGGGCGGGTCGTCATGACTCGGGGACGCCTGATCGCGGCCGGGCTGGGTGTCCTGGCGATGCTGGTGGGACTACCCGTCATCCTGACCGTCACCGGGGCCTTCATCCGCCTGCCGAACCTGTCCTGGCCCGACCTCGACACCTCACCCTGGGCCCCGATCCCGGTCGGTGAGCAGCTGCTGGTCTGGGCCGAGCACACCTGGCACACCCTGCGCATCGAACTGCGCCTCGACGGCGCCCTCATCCTCGCCGTTCACGCCGCCGGCTGGGCCACCTGGGCCGTGATGCTGTGGTGGGTCCTTTGCGACCTGGTTCTGCTGCTGCGCCACGGCGCTCGCGCGCTTCGCGACCGGCTCACGGTCACCGGTCCCCGTGGCTGGATCACCGCGCTGCTCGCCAGTGGTGTGCTCGCCCTCAACACCCCCACCAGCTCCGCCACTCCCGCAGCCGCCCCGGTTGCGGTGACCGCACCCCTGCACCCCACCGCTGGCCCTGGTGCGCTGCCTGCCCCCGGCAGCGGCACCACCCCGCTGGGTTCCGGCGGCTACCCCGACCCCACCCCGCCGGAACCCAGCACCCCAACCCACATCCCCGACACCCTGCGGCCCGAACATCCGCGCTACCGCGTCGTCCGCGGCGACACTCTCTGGGACATCGCCGCCCGGCACCTCACCAGCGGACACCGCTGGCGCGACATCCAGAACCTCAACACCGACCGCCTCGGCACACCCCGCCACCTCCACCCCGGCTGGATCCTCCTCCTGCCCACCGACGCCACCAACCTCCCCGAACCCGCCGTCATCCCGGACGACGCCCACTGGATCACCACCCAGCCCGGCGACACCCTCACCAGCCTCGCCCAACACCACCTCGGCGATAGCACCCGGTGGGAGGAGATCTACGCACTCAACGCCCACCATCCCCAACCCGACGGCCGCGCCCTGCGCGACCCGGACATGGTCTTTCCCGACTGGCACCTCGCGCTGCCGTCTGCTGGCGATCCACATCGCGAAGGAATCGTGCAGCCGGAGCCTGCTGCTGTCGCGGCGCCGGAACCTCGATACGAAGAAGTGCCGGAACCCGCATCGAGCGCGAGTTCAGAGCGTGCTGTCTCCGTGACCTCGGGTGGCGCTGTCATCGTGAGCGGAGCGGGGTTCGTTGCCGCAGGACTGGCTGCTGCCGTGGCGCTGAGCATGCGTATCCGCCGCCGACGACGAATGAGGGTCTACGAACCAGGAAGCGGTGTTCGTGCGAACCCGGCACCGCTCGCACCGGCCGTTTACGCGTTGCGCTCTCTGGAGGACGAAGCCCCGATGCTGGCTTCTCAGACCAACAGTGACGACACACAGGACACGCCACCAGCGGTAAGCAGCGCTGAACATCGGCAGGCGAGACTTGTCGAAGTCGGGGTGCGCGACGGCCACGCCCGCGCTCTGGATCTCGCTGCGGTGCATGGACTCGGACTCATCGGGCCCGGCGCCGAAGCCACCGCCCGCGCGCTGCTTGTACACGTCCTCGCTCTGACCAACGCCGACGTCATCATCGACGCCAGCACAGCTCGTACCTTGATCTCAGACGAACTGCCGGACTCACCTCGCCTGTGCCTCGCCGACGATCTGCGTGACACCATCACCGATCTCGCGAGCCAGACCGACGACGTAGATGGCCGCCACGCCCGGAGGCAGTTGAGCTACGTGCTCATTGCGGGCGCCGACCGGTGGAATCCTCAGCTCCAAGAACTGATCGACCACCAGGCGACGAACGGCATCGCCGCCATCCTGCTGGGCAACCGGCCAACCGGGGCAACCGTGCGCGTCATGTCCGACGGGCTCGTCGCAACAGCAAGCCCCCGCATCAGTGAACTCCGCGGAGCTCGCCTGTTCCATCTCGAAGCCAGCGACACCCTCGATCTCCTCGACCTGCTCGCTGACACCACGTCCACACCCGGTGACAACGAACCTGCGCTCAACTCCAACGAACACGACATCGAGGCCGACTTCGGTGACAGCCGCGATGCAGCCGTGGCCGATCAGCCACCGCCGAGCGTCGCCTCCGAGATCGACCCTGGCGACGGTGCCGCAGTAAGCCGTCAGTCTGTTGACGTCGCCAGCTCGCAGGAAAGGCCCGTTTGCCGGCCAGCAACCCTCACGATTCTCGGGCCCTTCACACTCACTTGGGATTCAGCAGAGGGAGAGGAGTGCGATCTCACCTCGGTACTGGCTCCCAAACACAAAGCTCTGCTGGTCTTTCTTGCTTTGCACACCACGGGAACGTCGCGCAGCGCGGTCCGCGAAGCGCTATGGCCAAGTGCCCGAGGACGCCGTCCCTTCAACTCGTTCTACGCCACCCTGTCCCAAATCAGGAGAGCTATCGCGGAAGCGGTCGGCGATCCCGTGCTGGAACTCATTTCACAGCACGGAGAGAAAGTGGCGCTCAACCCCGACCTGGTAGACGTCGACTACTGGCAACTCCGGCAAGCCGAGCACAAACGCAACGTTGCCTCCAGCAACGAGCAGCGCATGGAGGCGTGGAGAAGCATCGTGGCCGCCTACCACGGTGAAGTCGCCGAAGGGATGTCCGCCCTCTGGCTAGACGGACCTCGCGAGGACGCCCACCGCACCGCTCTCGACGCCCTCGCCTGCTTGGCCGCGCACTACCGAGGACATGACCCCCACCAACAGCTACAGATCCTCGAACACGCCCGCCGGCTCAATCCTGAGAACGAAGCGATCTACCGCGATATCATGCGAGTGCAAGCAGAACTCGGCATGAGTGACGCCATCAGCCGTACTGTACAACTTCTCACGACAGCCCTCGCCGACATCGGCGAAAGACCCGCCCGCAGCACTCTCACCCTGGCCAGAGCCCTGCAAGAGCACCACCACGCCAACTCGGCAACGACCCAGCCTTCGTAAGCGTTGCAGCTGCAATCCGAGTCTGGGGGTCAGCACGTTCGTGGACCACGCTTATTCATCTACCTACCCACGTGCGTGCTCATGCGCTCACTCATCTTCCCGATAAACAGGAAGCCCTCTCGCCTCGCGTTGTTGCAGGCCAGCGCACCGCTGGCCCTTCCTGAATCTACCCAGCCTCGGTACCCCACGGGAACTTGTTGACGACTGAGAGGGAATACGAGGGAGTGCAACAATAAACACCGTGGCCAGCCATGCACATCAATGATTCCTGCTCCTGACCGACCAGGGCTCTGCTTGTGAATGTTCGCCGTCGATCTCCCTTCGCTCGCGCCCTCACTTGATCACTTCACCCACTTCACTCTATCCAGGCATCGGGAATGCAGTCATCAACAGCTCCACGCAATTAGTTGACCATTGCAAGCAAATTGGCGCCCCTGGTGGGTAAAAAAATTGGAAGAATTCAATTTCTCGCCATCGGTCAAGGATGTGCCCTCCTGTCAATAAACCGAACGAGGGGTGCCGTCCGCAGTGCCCCGCCTTCGGCCCTGACGCGTACGCGCGGCTCGCGCGTAAAGGCGTCGAGCGCCCTGAGCTGCCATGGAGGGGCACTGTGCGCCCTTGTGGTCACAAGAACAGGCAGCGGCACGGCAAAGCTCAATGCCAGAGAGTGGACGCCGGGCCGACCTCCCGCAGAGGTATAACAGCGAGATAACGAGCGCCTGCCTCCGCTTGCGGAGTGTCCTGTTTAGGTGTGTAATAGACATGTCAGCAGGACGGGCCGAAGTGGAAGCGATGAGGACCGGGGCACGGCGTCCCCGCGAGTCGCCCTCCACGAGGGAGCGGCCGGCTGAGACCGGAGAAGTCCCGTAAAGCGCGGGCAACGGCTTGGGCCGTGCGGACAGCAGCGAACCCGTGCAGAGCGGAATGGTGAACGACGCGTAGCCAAACGCTCATTCCTTCCTGGGATGTGTAGTAACTGCGCTTGCAGCGCCATTCGTATAGCTCTTGCTAAAAGCGGAGAAGCGCGCACAAATGGCATTCCTGCCAGGAGTGTCCCCAAGATAACTTCATGGTGGTCTAGCACCGAAATACGTCACGATGCGTGGGCGTTCGGGCTGTTTTAGGCGGTTGCCGAAATTGGACGTTTCGAGGCTGGAGAGTGTCACTCTCGCCCGTCCATAGCACGCTAATCCTTACGGGCATGGCTCCCTGCATCGTGCGCTAGACGCAACGGAATTCCCACGTTCGGCACTGTGGGGAGATTCAGGGAATGTGCTGTCAGCAGCGACACGCGCCCGGGTGCGATGCATTGCACCGACACGGGATCTGCCCCTTTTGGGCATCTGTGGCACGTGTCGCTGTTTGGCACCAGTTCACAACTGGCCTGAATCACTGGAGGCATACCCAAATCGGGAACGAAAGGAAGTGTCTGAAGTGACGCGTAAGGATTTTGTTGTTATCGCCGAGTCCATCTTTCAGTCCGTATCCACGGATGACGACCGGAAAGAGCTTGCGGACAGGCTCGCGAACTACTTTGCGAGCGTCAACGCCCGATTCGACCGGGATCGATTTTTCGCCGCGTGCGGACTCTGACCATTCCGCCGATGGCCACGATTCACGCAAACGACAGGCGCGGAGAACAGAGAGGTGTGTCATGGACGAGATCAAGGTTCAGCTTTCCGATGATGCAGTGCGGTGGTTCGAGCAGAACTACCGATACACCGAATGGGACGCAGACGAGTTCGCACGCGATCAAGGCTGGTCCGGTTTCGATTTCGTCGTCGGATCCGACGGGGAGCCCCTTGTTGTCCCGGGTGAGTACGTGTTCGGACACCTGTGCTCCCACCTGCTGGACGCGTCGAATGCAGAAGCCGCAGCCACGATCATGGGCGAGGCAGCGCCCGGCAAGGCGTCCGAGTTCCACGGTGTGCTGGCCTACGACTACGCGGATGAGGCCGCGCGGGAAGCCACCGAACGCATCGGCGCGTCCCTGGCTGGCTATCCGGTCCTCAACGATGAGGACTTCGACCAGCGGGAGCGGGAAGCCGCGATCTCGACGCTGACCGACTGCTGCGACGTGCCCGCAGAGATCGCCGGCGACGTCGCGGCGGCGCTGTCCGACGACGGGCAGAGCCTGTGTACCGACTGCAGTATCTGGGATCTCGGCAGGATCATGGACCGGCTTGGCTACCGCGAGTGCGCCGAGTGCGACGGGTGGATCAAGACCAGCCACGATGAGCCGCTGCACTACGACTGCGCGAAGGCTCACGAGGAACCGGATTGCGAGTGCGTCTCCCGCCTGATCGACACCCACCGGCACAACGAGGTAGTGACGACGTGGGCGGATGTGCGGGAAACGCTGCGCGGCTGCGAATACTGCTACTCGCAGGTTCTTCCCTACGGCAAAACGGCCTGACACAACCGATTTCACGCTTGCCCTATTCGTGCACGCCGGGCGCATGAACGGTGCCGACCCACGCGTGGTCAGGACGGCCTGGACGCCACGCCCTTAGCCCCCTCGTTGCCTCCCACTCCGGCGCGCGGCCATCCGACGCACGCCGGCGCCCCTCTCGCGCTCTTGTCCCATCCACCCCAGAAAGTAAGGACCCTACGATGAACAGCCACGACAACGCCCCCGACCTGGTGGCCGCAGCCGACCGCGAGCGCGTCCACACGGATGTGGGCGAAGGACTCGCCCAGCTACGGGCCGCCAGCCTCGACGAGCTGGCCGACCTCGCCGAGGAGATTCGCTGCCAGGTCGACGATCTCACCGACGACGCGCACAGCTCGAATCCGATCCCGCAGCAGGAATTGCGGAACGTCACCGCCCGCCTGAGCCGGCTTGCGAACACTCTCGCCCGCGCCGCACGAGGGTATGCGGGAGCCCGCGCGACTGACATGGCCTACACGCGGATATTCGAGGACCTGGACGAGCATGGCTGGACCGCGCTGCCGGACCGGGACCTCGACGGCACCCTGCCACCGATCCCGATCAGCGAGCTAGGTGATCGGCGCGGCTACCGGCGGGGCTGGCGCCGTGGTTTCCAGACGATCACGCTGTGGTTCACCGGTCCTTACTCGCTAGCCTACGGCGCCGCGAGTGGACACGGACGGCTATCGACCACACAGGAGGTCGAGGCGGTCATCACCTCGGAGCCGACTCCGGAGGACGTCATCAGCGACGCGATCGCGGAATCCGGCACCGCCCCGACCGTGCCGTTTGACGCCACCTACGACCAGGTGGCCGAACACATGCGGGCCGCAGGCTGGGGCGACCCCGTCGACGAGCACCCCTGCGACGACCACGGTATCCGCCGGCCCAACGGCACCGGGAGCAGCGGAGCATGGGAAAGCCCCAGCGCTCTCGGGTTCCGCGTGTATGCCTGGGGAATCGGTGACGAACCGGCCCACGTCTGGTACTGGGCCGGCTCCATCGTGAACCTGGGTGCCCTCCGCCAGATCACCGACCTCCACTGACGACAGGTGCCGCATTCGGCATCTGTCCTGCCCGCCTGTCGCGCTCGCGAGCTGCGCGGATCTGATCCGTGTCGCGTAGATCCACCCCGAGCAGGCCGCCGAGTACGCCGAACTCGAAGCCGAGATCGGTCACAGGTTCCGAAACGAACTGTCCATGATGGGCATAATCGCGGCTGCATGCGCGGAATCTGGCCAGGGGTCCGCACGCTGTGGGGCCGATCGCCCGGTTCCGTCGGGCTGGCTGACACCAGAACGGCGGCACTACCGCACGCCCTGATTTTCGTTCAGTAATTCCGTTTTCCTTCAGTGAAAGGGGTTTCTATGTCTGTGTTCCGTTTGGACAAGGCGCACATCGATGGACTGGTTAACGCGGGGATCCAACTTTCCTTGATCGAGGTGGACGAGGCAAACGATACGGGCCGGATGCTGCTGGAGCAGCACTATCGCAGTATCGGATTCCTGCGCGACGACGAGTCGCCTCCGCGCTATGCGGTCACGATCGCACCGTTCCTGTTCCATTTGGTCGCCATCCTCAACCTCGTCGCGTGCTACGAGTACCAAACGTGCGAAGGTCGAGGGTGGGGCACGAGCCCAGCGCGGGAATGGTCGCGACGGTTGCGGGACGCAGCCCTGCGCAGATTGCCGGAGGCCGCCACGCAGGTCACGCGCATCGCGGGGATCGAGTACCTCGTGTATCAGACGCTGCCGGCCTGGGAGAACACCCCGTGGGGAATCACGTCTCTCGACGAGGTCCCGGACATCGGGGATGGCGAGATCGTCATTCCCGTGATCCGGCGGGGCCTTCCCGTCGACATCCTCACGGGACCGTCCGGTTCGTTCTCCAACGGTGGGTTGTCCTCCCGTGTTCGGAGCGTGGTGATCGTCGAGATCGAGGGTGAACCGGTTCCCGAGTTCGCATGCATCCGGGAGCCGAGCGACGACGCCCCGGCGGTGTCGCTGCGGTTCGAGTACGGCCGGTACGTCGCGCGCCCGGCGGACGAGCCGGACCGGTGGTTCATGGCCTCCGGCGCCTTCCTGCACACCAGCGATTCCCGCTGGAGTGAGCTGATCGGCCACTCGCTGCCGATCCCGTTGCACGACCGCACCGAGTAGGCGCACGACTCGGTACGCGCGTCGTTCTTCTTTTCTTCCCTGCGCGGGTCGCGCCGACCGGTTCGCCGGTCGGCGCGACCCGCCTTTCGCATCATGACTAGGAGTGCTCATCGTGAACTCTCTTGCTGCTCGCGCATTTCTGCTCCGGGCCACCGAGCCGCCGGCCCCTGCGGTCGACGCGTTCGTGGCCGCACACGGACCCGTGGATGCGGTCGAGCGCATCCAGGCCGGAGCCGTACCTCGGTCGGTCCTGCACGAGATCCGCGATCTCAAACCCCGGATCGATGAGGACCTGGCCGAGGTCGAGGCTGGCCACTACCGGCTGCTGACTCCGGAAGATCCGGACTGGCCGCACGGTGCCCTGCGCGGCTTGACCGAACAGGGCCTCGGCGCACCGCTGGCGCTGTGGGTCCGAGGCTCCGCCAGTCTCGCGGCCAGTACCCGCTCGGCGGTGTCGGTGGTAGGCAGCCGCGCTGCTTCCGAATACGGCGAGCATGTCGCAACCGTGCTCGGTACTGACCTCGCCGAGGCCGACGTCACCGTGCTGACCAGCGGCGCCTACGGCGTCGACGGTGCGGCCTGCCGTGGCGCGCTGCTCGGCTCCGTGCCTCCGATCGCGGTGCTGGCCTGCGGCGTCGATATCGCCTATCCGCAAGGCCACGCGTCGTTGCTGGAATCGGTTGCTCACAGCGGCATGCTGATCAGCGAGTACCCGCCCGGTACGGAGCCATCCCGCGCCCGCTTCACGGCCCGGGGCCGGCTGCTGGCCGCTCTGGGGGTCGCCACCGTCGTCGTGGAAGCCGGGCGGCGCAGCGGCGTCCTCCCGATCGCGCGCACCGCCGCAGCGATGGGCCGCCGCGTCTACGGCGTGCCCGGACCGATCACCTCCGCCACCTCGGCCGGCGTGATTGACCTGTTGTGCACCGGAGTGGCCACCCCGATCGCCGCAACCGAGCACATCATCTCCCAGGAGGGCATCCGATGACCGAGCACACCGAACTGGCCGCAGACGTCCAGAAGGCCGTGGCCGCGCTCGGTCTACCGCCTGACTGGGAGCTGCGGGTGGAGATCCGACCGCGGCGCAACGCTGTCGGGCTGGAACTCAAGCCCGGTGAACCGGTGAAGGTGCTGGTACCACCCGGCGCCACGCCGGAGCGCGTCGCCGACTTCATCCGCCATCATCGGGGTTGGCTGGCGCGGAAGATCCCCGAGGCTCGGCAGCTCGCCCCGGACTTCGCGGTCAAGGAGTTCGTCGACGGCGAAGGCTTCGTTCTTCTCGACCGGTCCTACCGGCTGCACCTCACCGACGATGGCCCTCCGGCACGGATCGAGGGTCGACCTCACGTACTTAGTCCCGCCCTGTTCCTGTGCGTGCGGCGCGACCGACCCGACACGATGCGCAACGCGGTGATCAACCTCTATCGCGATCGAGGGCTGACCTGGGCCAAGCTGCGGGGTGAGCAGTACGAACGTCGAGGCGGCATCCAAGGCTTGCACTACGAGGTGCGCGACCTTGGCCGACGTCGCTGGGGTGCCTACAGTCCGACGAAACACCTGGTCAGCCTCCACTGGCCGCTGTTCGGGCTCCCGCGCGAGCTGATCGAGTACGTGCTCGCTCACGAACTCGCCCACGCCACCCGTCCACCAGGCCGCCAACACGGGGAAGCCTGGCAGCGCCAGATGAGCCTGTGGATGCCCGACTGGCGCCAGCGCAAGACAGCCCTTGCGCATGTCGGCCGTCGTGCCTGGATGGGTAACTACCGGTCCTGATCGGTTGTGGGGCCGTCGCGACCAGCGACGGCCCCACAACCCAGGGGCCCGCTACAGGTCACCTCCGACTGCGTGCCGAGGTCGAGCCCTCTTTCACGAACGTCCTTCACAGGAGCGTGATAGACATGCGTGGTAGACAGTCGATAGCGACAGGGTGTCGCTCACCAGGAGCGATCACAGCACGCGGAGGTATCGAGGTGGCTCAACCGGACAAGGTGCCCGATGCGGTCGTTCAACTGCGCTCGGCCCGAGCCAAGCTCGACAGCATCAAGACCGAGCTGAAAGAGGCTCGCGACGAGCAGGCTCAGCTTGAGACAAAGATCAACGATCTACTCGCCCAGCAGCGGGAAGCCCGTAAGGAGCGCAACGACGCGGTACTGGCAGCAGACGCAGCCAAGATTCCCCGGCTGACGATCTCCAAGGAGGTCGGCATGCAGCGCAGCAACGTCTACAAACTCTTGGACAGCGGAAACACGTCTGATTCATAACGCGAGCGTCGAAAGCTCGGCTGTCGACCGAACACGCCCATCACCAGCCGTCCAGCGGTGGTGCCGACAGCGCCGACCGGATGAGCGCCGGCCCCTGCTTGTTCAAGGCACGTCAGTCCGGCCAGTGCGTACCATCCGCGGAACCTCGCCCGTCTCGCGCGTGGCCGACGGTGCCCTCATCGAGTAGATCGTCAGGTTGCTCTTTCGGTGCCTGCCCAGCCAGGATTTCGGCTTGCTGACGGGGAAGCGCTGCTGGCCAGCGCGATGAGCAGATTTCCACGCCGACTCCGACGGCAGCCCACGTCAAGGCGACGATGCTCACGTTGGACCCGTCTTTCGACGAGGCAGCATACGGCTGTCGCAGCTTCCGGGACTTCTTAGCTCAGCTCACCCACAAAGTACGGATCGTCTGCCGGTCTGGGCACGACATCATCCTCAGCCTGACCGAGATCGTGCGCTCCCGTCGCTCGGGAATGGCGCAGGTGTGTGTTGCGGCTGCTGCGGGTAGTTCGGTGTTCGAAGGCGCCGGAGGTGGTGGAGGTGGTGGCGTCCCAGGTGCCTGGTGATATGCACCCGGTGGATGTTGTGGTGCCCGTGCGGCAGGACGAGGTCGGGCTCGCTGCGGTGGCTGCAACGGTGGCCCGGGAGGACGGGTTCAGCGCCGAGCTCGTCGACGACCTCTTGGTCGTGGTGCAAGCCGTTGGCGCGGTTCTGGACACGCTGGCGGTGTCGCAAGCCGCGGCGCGGTGGCAGTTCCGTCCTCGCGCTGATGGCCTAGCCATCAGCGCCGAGGTTCGCACCGAGTGCACCGTGGCGTGGCCGGTGTCGACGTGGACTGCCTGGCATGTGCTTCACAGCCTGGTCAGCGAGGTGGCCAGCCAGGACTTGAACCGGGCGCAGACGCATCGGGTCAGGATCACCGCCCGGTGGCAGGGCATCGATCTTCCGAACGTGCAGGACGCCACCGCCGACCAATAGGCCCGGAATCCCGGCTTCGGGTTGGGGTTGCCTGCGCTGTCCGCGCATCCTGTGGGCGTGGGCAGGTGCGCCAACGGTGTGAGCGGAGGCGAGCACAGTGGTCGAGAAGAAGACAGAAACCCGGAGCCGGGAAGACGTCAGCACCGAATCCAGCTGGACGACCACCTCAGGACAGGTCGTCGAGACGTCGGCGGCGGGCGAGGTCACCGAAGCCGCACGGGGGCGTACGACGATCGCCGCCGTGGTGGTGCAGAAGATCGCCGCGATCGCCACCCGTGAAGTCTCCGGTGTGGCCATGCTCGGCGGGGGCGTGGCGCGGGCGTTTGGGGCGCTGCGGGAACGCATCCCCGGCGCGGCTGCCGCGCAGACTGCTGGCGTGGCGGTCGAGGTCGGGGAGAAGCAGACTGCGATCGACCTGGTGATCACGGTGGAGTACGGGGCCGCGCTGGTGGATCTGGCGCGGGCGGTACGGCGCAACGTCATCACCGCGGTGGAGCGCATGACCGGGCTGGAGGTCGTGGAGGTCAACATCGCCGTCACCGACATCCGTCTGCCCGGCGAGGAGGAAGCACCGGCGCCTACCCGCGTCGAGTGACGGTCGCCGCTGGATCAGCGGCTGCCGGGCGCGTGATCCGGCAGTAGGGTCGGCGTGGCCAGGGGTCTCTCTGGTGAGTGCGGCGCCCCGGGGCTAACCCCCTCGCCCCGGGGTGCCGCATCACGAACAGCGCGGGCCTTCTGCGTCGATCACGCCCAGCAGTCCCGGCAGGCGAGTTTCCTTCCCAGAGATGTCGGTCAGGGCCTGCCAGGCCTTGACCAGTTCCTGGGTTGCGCCTTCGGTATCGCCGCGCTCGGCGTAATCAAGTCCGCGGCGGACCTGCTCCACCACGCCGAGATGGTCGGTCAGCAGGGCCGGGGCAACTTCGGCCAGTTCCATGCGGGCATGCTCAAGATCCCCTACAGCCACCTGGTCCGGCTCGACGTAGGAATCCGGGTCCGGGGTGGTGGCACACGTGGCCAAGACTCCCTGCACTCCCAGTTGCAGGCGCCACGCTGCCTGCCCCACGGGGTCGGTACGTTCACCGTCCATGCGCGAACGTTAGCGGAGCGCACGGGCAGGTCCCTCCGCTTCACGGGTGCTTTCGCTGGGCCATGTGAGTGTGAAGCCTCCGGCTGTGCGCGAAGGTGCGCTACCGGCCAGCGAGCCCCGAGCGGCGAGCACCCCGAGCAGCTAGCAGTCTCGGAGCACCCGCCCTGCCGTCGACCCCCGAAGGCAACGGCCAGGGGCTACCCCGCCTACCCGAAAATCACGGCGAAGCAGCGGCACCACCCTAGCCGTTCTCGTTCGCGTTTGAAAACGCCCTGGCAGCGGATGCGCGTCTCACCTGGTCAGGCGCTCGTTATCGACACGCCCAGTTTGCGGGGACCACTGTCTTACGATCGTCGCTAGGGTCGAGGGTGGCTGCAGCACTCGCCAGAGGAGCTGCGCCCGCGCGTGAACTCCCTCCGCGCGCGGCTTGGCGCCCCGGGCAACCTCCTCCGCCCGGGGTGCCAGCCAAGCCGCAACGTCGAGAACAGCCCCGGTGTGGCACCTACCCTGGGAACGTGCGGGAGACCTTTCACGGGCAACTGGCCCAGTTGGGTACCGAGCTCGCTGGCATGTGCGAGTTCGCCGCCGAAGCCATGCGCCTGGCAACCCAGGCCTTGCTGGAAAACGATCTGGAACTGGCCGAACGCGTCGGCGCCGGTGACGCCCGGATGGACCGGGCACGCAACCTCTGCGACGACCACGCCCTCAAGCTGCTGGCCCTGCAGCAGCCGGTGGCCACCGACCTGCGCACCATTGTGGCCGCGGTGTACTGCGCGGTGAAACTCGAACGCATGGGAGATCTCGCCGCGCACATCGCCGACATCACCCGCCGCAACCACCCCCGGCGCGTCGTCCCCCAGGGCATGGAAACCGGCTTCCGCACCCTCGCCAGCTTGGACGAGCACATGGCTCGCCGCCTGGCCCTCGCGATCCTCGGCGACGTCACCGAAGGCGTCTTCGCTGAGCTGGACCGCACCGACGACTCCGTCGACGTCCTGCACGCCGAGTTAATGGCTGCCGTCACCACCGAGAAATGGCCGCACGGCATCCCCACCGCCATCAACATCGCGCTGCTGGCCCGCTTCTACGAACGCTTCGCCGACCAAGCCGTCCACGTCGCCCAGCGCCTGGAATTCATCGCCGCCGGCACCCTGCCCGACTATTCCGCCCGCAGCTAACGAGAACCGGATTGCGTAATATCCGCTCACTCCATCAGTCGAGAATTTCGGGCAAATCCGCTGTTTTCTCGCGGGCGGTGCCCGCGTCCACCGTTTTCGGCTGCAATACTGCGGACCCCCGGCTACGCCGTGGTGCACCGGGGAGCCAGGGGAGAAGATGAAGGAATGTCGGGCAGCTCCAAAAAGGCGCGCTGCCCGACATCCCTTATATATGTTGTATATCTCTCGAACCGCAACGAGTCTTGCATCACCATGAGATGATCTTCCGGAACCGGAAGGACGGTGATGCACGTGAGCAACCCAGCTCCGAGCCAGATGACCGTGAACCAGCTCGCCGAGATCCTGCAACACCTGCGAGACAGCGGAGCCGGTGACACTCCGGTAGCGGTCAATGTCGGGGATCGCCTCGTGCTGCCCGTGCTCCACAGCGCCGTGCGGGCCCACGCACGCAGCACCTACCTCGAACTCCGCGCCCCGGACCTGCCCCCATCGGGCTAGTCCAATCCGGTCCGGGCTGGGCCACAGACCGGTCCGTCACTCGTTTGGCGGTAGCCGATCATGAGGAAGGCAGTACGGTCGGACCTCCGCCGCGCGCACCGGTGCGCGGCGCCAGCGCCCCGGACCGATCCCACCACGGTCCGGGGCGCTGCCTCCCCGCGAAACGGCGGGCGACCCCCGACCGGTCGCACACCCCTTCCCGCCGCCCAGGCAAGGTCGCACCTCACCAGGCACACGACCCCGGCCTCACCACAGGCCGGGGCGCGAAGGGAAACGTTGGTGGTTACCCGCCAGTCAATCAAGAGCCCAACCGAGTTAATCCACCCCAAGCTCGACAGCCGCTTGCGCCCGGCGTGCCCCCAGACGGGTCGGGTATAGAACAGAAACCGCCCCTGCACCCCACCGGGAAACCGGGAGAGTGCAGGGGCGATCACGCTGGTCCCGGCCAGGAAATGGCGCCGAGCCGGGCACGCAGAGGCTACTCGTCTGGCGAGAGCAAGTCCAGCGAGTAGACGGGTGTGCGGGCCGAACCGAGCAGCACCCGCGCGATAGGGGCAGGCAACCGCGGCTCGGCCCAGCGCAGCTCCCGCGTAGACCGCGGCGAGCACGAGCGGCACGACGAACGTGGGTCCGGCATCGCCGAGCCCGTCGATGAGCTGGCAGCCAGCGCGATACACAAGGGTGCGATGCAAGAGCGGGACTTTCGGCCCGCCACCGCCCGGCTCGCCGGGAGGGCGTCGTCGAGGGAATCATCGCGAAACATCCGTACCAGCTGACGTGGTGCTGGCACCGTAGGAGTCATGATCGATCGTCGTCGTCCTCGCGGTGTGTCGCGTCAGCGTGTGGTCAAGTCGGCGCGTCCGGTCGTGTTGGGGTTACGCCATCCTGCGGGCACCCGGTCTCGCCGGAGAACGCAGTCGTCCTCGCCCGGTGAAGCCCGGCCACGGCGCCGCCTCGACCTGACTCAGATCCTGACGCTCGGGGCAGTGCTGGCCACGCTGGCGTTGGCCATTCCGCAATTCGTCGCCTCCCAGGCGACCCTGGAATCAACCCGCAGCCAAAGCGTCAACGCCCAACAGCAGCAGATCACCGAGCGGTTCGGCAGAGCCGTCGAACAGCTGGGCACTCGCGACAACCTCGAAGTCCGCATCGGCGGCATCTACGCCCTGGAACGCATCGCCCGCGACTCCCAGCCCGACCACACCGCCGTGGTCAACCTGCTGACGACATTCGTACGCGAGAACACCAAAGCACTCCGTGATGCACAACGCCACTGTCCCGATCAACCAATGTCCGCTGATGTGCAGGCCGCACTCACCGTCCTGGCACGCCGCAACGCCGCCTGGGACGAAAGCCCTCTCGACCTCGCCAATGCCTGCTTGTGGCAGCCCGAGCTCAAAGAGATCGCGGCGCCCGCTGCCATCCTCAGCGCCGCCGACCTCACCGGCGCCTTCCTCGACAACGCCGATCTCCACCTCGCCTACCTCGTCGACGCTGACCTCGACCACGCCAGCCTCACCAGCGCTGACCTGCGCAGTGCTGACCTCCGCGGTGTCGATTTTGGCAACGCCGACCTCAGCGGTGCTGACCCCAGCGGTGCTGACCCCACCAACGCCCGTCTCACCAACGCCAACCTCGACAGGACCGACCTCAGCGGCGCCGACCTCAGCAACGCGAGAGGGCTTACACGCGAGCAAATGGCCGCCATCGCCCCCGGAGTTACCGCCGTTATAGGGGGGGTTCCTCCAGAGTGGTTGCCATGGTGAAGAGACGGGTGCAGCCCCTATTCCGATAGGGCGCGAACGGCTGCCAGGGCAGGAAAAGGTGCCTGGAGAACGACGAAAGCACCCCTGCACTCCCATGACGGCGGGTTCTAGCGCTCCCCGCAACACCCTGGAGCTCAGGGAGTTGCGGGGAACGTGGTTGCTGGGGAGTTGAAGGCTCGGTTCTTTGAGGCGCTGGACCGAGAGTCGGGCAGCATTCTGGCGGCTGCTCGTGTGATGGGGGTGAACCGGAACACGGCCTATGGGAGGGCCCGCAAAGCCGGTGTCCGGGGACGGGGGAAGGCTGGTCCTGCCAGGCATCCGGGGCGTGCGACCTGTGAGCGTCTTCGTGCATCGGGTGTGTCGCCGCGTGTTGCTGCCGCGCAGGCGGGTGTTCATGTGCGCACCGCGCAGGACTGGGATCGCGGCTGGCGCAAACCGGGAGACGATCACTGATCTGCTCGGTCAGGGCGCCTCGCGGCGGGCGATCGGGCGGTCACTGGGTCGGCGTCCACGGTCAAGCGCGAGATCGACGCCCGCTCTGTCGACGGGGTCTATCGGCCGCACGCGGCGCAGCGGGCGTGGGCGGGCAGTCGCGCCCGCCCGAAGGCGGCCAAGCTCGCGCAGGACGGGCACTTGCGCGACTACGTCGCCGGTAAGCTGCAGCAACGGTGGTCGCCGGAGCAGATCTGTCACGCTCTTGTGCAGGAGTTCCCGACGACGAGAGCATGCGATATCACCCTCAGTCTGACCGAGTCCGATCAGACCGTTCAGGCGGATAGCCGGGACGCCGGGGAGAAATCGGCGAGCCAAGACGACGCGATATCTGTGCCAGCGGGTTCAGCTGCACAGCGGCGGTGCTGACTGTTGCTGGTAGAACGCGACGGGGTCTAGCGCCTGACCTCCGATGTCGATCTGGAAGTGCAGGTGTGGGCCGCTGGATTCACCCCTGTTTCCGACCTCGGCGATCGGTTGGCCGGCCTGGACTTCCTGGCCGGGTTGAACGAGGTTTCGGTTGTTATGCCCGTAGGTCGTGATTACGCCGTTGGTGTGCTCGATGCGGACCCAGAGCCCGTAGCCGCGCGCGGGTCCGGAGTCGATGACGGTGCCGTTGCTGGCGGCGACGATCGGGGTGCCGATGGGTGCGGCGATGTCTTGTCCGCGGTGGTTTTCGCTGCCTCGGGGGCCGAATCCGGAGGTGCACTGTCCGGTGACGGGGATGGTCCATGCGGCGGTGGGTGTTGCTGTGCAGGTGGAGCCGTGGACGGTGGCGAGGAATTGGTGGGCTGCGGGTTCGTGGCGGGCGTAGGCGTGGGGGAATCCGGAGCGTTGGACTGCTTGGGCGGCGTCGTTGATGCTCATCTGCTGCCAGCCTGGTACCGCGAGCAGGTGCCGGTAGAACTGGGTGGCAGCGTAGGCGGGGTCGGTGATCTGTGCGGGGGTGCCCCAGCCCTGTGAGGGGCGTTGCTGGAACAGTCCGAGGCTGTCGCGGTCGCCGTGGTTGAGGTTGCGGAGGCCGGATTCCTGGAGTGCGGTAGCGAGGGCGATGATCCAGCCGCGCTCGGGGATGTTCATCTGCTTGCCGATGGCGACGACGGTGGCGGCGTTGACGAGTTGTTCAGGCCCGTATCCGGAGACATCGGTGGGTCCGACGCCCGTCGGGGTGCAGCCTGCTGTGGGGGTACCACCGAATACTGCGGAGACCGCGCTGGTGATGGCGGCGGTGACGACCACGGTGAGCATCGCGAACCCGAGGACCACGGCCAACGCGGTCTTGGCGATAGCGGACAGCGTCGATCACCTCCTCGGGCTCCATGTCAGGTCGCGGGCCTGCCAGGGCGGCATCGGCACCGGTGGCCTCAAGCGGGCCACAGGGCTGGGATCAGCGCCGCTGGTGTCCGCGGAGCTCGTGGGTGTTTCGAGGTGGGGCCAGGCCGAGAGCAGGCTGATCAGCCGGTGCCGGCCCGCGTTGGTGCGATGCAGGGGCAGCCACACCCCGCTGGCGGGGCTGCCGGTAGTGCGGAGGTGTTCGGCGGTGGTGGTGGCGATCGGTAGATCGTGTTGCCGAGGCGTAGTGCGTAGGTGCTCGGCGAGTTGTCTCCGTGCGTGCGTTTCCCGGGTTTCGGTGGCGAAGACCGCGAGCAGCGGGGTGACGATGCGGGTCGCGGCGGCGAGGCTGGCGTAGCCGGGCAGCTTCGAGACGAACCGGGAGAGCTGGTAGCTGCCGGTGTCCCATTCGAGGAACCATTCGATCTCCCGGCCGTCCTCGTGCCAGCGGCCGTAGCCGTCGGGGCGGACGTGGTCGCCGAAGTGACGAGTGCAGCGGGCTTCAGACCACCAGGCCGTTACTGTCCGGTCGGTAGCTGGGTTGGTGAGGGCGTCGGCCAGCAGCGTGGTGAAGAAGCTGTTGACACCCATGAGGTGGACAAGGCGCAGGGAGTAGGCGATGCCGACCGAGCGGTCAGCGCGGAACTTCAGGTCTTTGGGGTCGAGGCCGTCTTCGTGGGCCAGTAGATGGGCGCCGGTGGTGTCCAGGACGTAGTGCATGGGTGCCCGGCCGCGGCCGACGTAGGGCTGGAAGCGGTCCAGCACGCGCCAGGCGTAGAGCTTCTGCAGTCGGTGGTTGGCCGCCCGCCGGGAGCCGGCGAAGGCGATCGCTGCGATCTGCGTCGAGGTCAGCACCCGGTGCTCGGCCAGGACCCGGGCCAGCCACCGGTCGCGAGGGGTGAGGTGGGCCGCGACCTGGGCCTGATGTTCGGCCGAAGCCGCCCAGCGCAGGCTCGGACGCTGCGGCATCGGGGCGCGAAGGTCGCGCTGCTGGTGTTGAGCAAACACGGTCGTCCTCCTGGAATGGGATACGGGCATGAAGAAGGGCGACCCTCCGCGATGAGAGGGCCGCCCCCGGGTGCATTCAGGGATCAGGCCGCGCGGCGGGTGCGGCGCGGATCCGTGCCGGTGGTCGCTGACTGGTCGCTGGTGTCCTCGGCTCGGGACTCCAGCGGGCGGGTATGGACCGCGGCGGCTTTACGCACAGCCTTGGATCGCCCGGGAATAGCCGGCGGCAGCGGTTGAGTCGTCACGGTGAACGGCTGGGTCTCCTCGCCGCCCACGACTAGCCGTACGGCGGCGTGGTAGACGCCGAGGTGTGCGAGGTCGTGGTCGGACACCCGCGGTGCGGTGTGGCGGGCCAGTTCGCGAGCGTCCTCCGGACTGGCGCTGAAGAACACTTTGCTCCGGGCGTTAGTGGAGATGCCTTCCTTGAGGTCCTTAGAAAGCTGCCCCAGGTGCTGGTGCGCCAGGGTCATCGAGAGCCGGTAGCCGCGGGCTTCGGCGAGCATGTCCTCCATCGCATAGGGCAAGTTCAGGAAGTTCTGCGCCTCATCGACATACAGGCCCGCGTCGCGGCGTCCCCGCTGGGGCAGCGCAGCGCGGGCGGTAGTGGCCTGCCAGACCCGCGCCACGATCAGCGAGCCCAGCAGCCGGGTCGTGTCTTCCCCGAGGCTTCCCTTGGGAATGCGCACCAGGCACAGCCTGCCATCCAGTACTTGGGAGAGGTCCACTGTGGACGGACCGGCGGCGACGGCCTTAACCACGAACGGCCGCAACAAGAACGCGCGGAGCTTGTTCAACAGCGGCGCGACAGCCTGAGCACGAGCCGCATCCGAGAGCTGGTCGTACCAGTCCCAGAACCCCCGCAGCGTCGGGTCATCGGCCACCCGGTCCCGGTGCCGTGCCCTCGTGGCCGGATCGGTGAGCAGCTGCGGCAAGGTCGCCAAGGTGGGAGTGTTGGAG
The DNA here is from genome assembly GCF_003635025.1 of Saccharopolyspora antimicrobica. GTDB lineage: Bacteria > Actinomycetota > Actinomycetes > Mycobacteriales > Pseudonocardiaceae > Saccharopolyspora > Saccharopolyspora antimicrobica. The sequence continues at coordinate 4,866,152 of NZ_RBXX01000002.1, forward strand.
GCGGCCCGCAGGGTCAGACAGCCAGCGCGGAGGATGTCCTCGGTGCGTGGTCCCCATGCCGAGGAGAACACCCGGGAGAACACCGACACCAGGTTGTCGACCGCGGGCTCCTTCGGCCCTTCCAACGGGTTCAAGCACGGGGCCGGTCCACGGGAGTCGGCGTCGAAGAGCACGACCCGTTCCGCGGCGTGCTCGGGAAGCCGCTGCAGGATGTCGGTGATCAGGTCGCCCTTGGGATCGATGACCACCGCGCCTCGCCCGTGCTCGGCGTCGGCGAGGATCATCCGGGCAAGCATCGTTGACTTGCCCGAGCCGGTGGCGCCGAGGACATGCAGGTGGTGTCGTGCGTCGGAGACCTGCAGACCCACCGGGCGGGCGTGTCCGGTATCGGACACCCCGACCGGGCGGATCAGCTCGCCCTCGGTTGGCGTGTTCGGAGGAGGAGGGACCGCCCGTGCTCCGGCTCGGGCCAAGCCCGGTAGCGCCTCATCGATCGGCAGATGGGCCACGGCTGCCAGCTCTGGCACCGACAACAGGTCACCCCGCCGTAGACGCCGGCGGGCCAAGCAGCTGACGGGATGGCGCAGGCGTCGGCGGCGGTAGTGGTTGTGCTCGGTGAACCCGGAGAACGCGCTCGCGATGGCGTGAGCACGGCCCCGCATCTGCTCACGCACCCGCGAGACCTGCTCACCCGGGGTCTCGATCGGCACCGTCGTGGACATCGCGTACCGGATCAGCGTCTCCCACTGCGCGCCGCGCTGCTTGGCCACGATCGCGCGGTTCTGCGCCTGGAATTCCAGCGTCGTCTGCGGATCCAGCTTCGGCTGGCTGCCCGATGTCTTGGTGCCCGATGGTCCCGGCGTGAGCAGGTCAAGCAGCCGGCCAGCCAGGCGGGTGGACCGCCCGGAGTTGAGATGGCGGGCGGCTCGACGAGCCTGTTTGACCCGACGACCGGTAACCGGCCGGGCTAGCACCTGCACGCACGCGGTGTCGTGCACTCCGAGCCCCACGGGAGCGCCCAGCAGGGCACGGATCGGGTCTGCGTCGAACTTCGAGCGGATCGGCAACGCTTCCGACCTGGCCAGGCGCAGTGTGCCGCCAGTGACTAACTGCCGGCGCCCCTCGGCCGGCGCCAGAGGCATCGGCGGGGAGGCTTCGTCGGTGCGGGTATGCGCTCCGGGCCAGGCGGCTTCGACGGCACGCTCCACCATTCCCGGGGGCACCACGCCCGGAACCCACAGCCTGATCTGCACCCCGTCGTGGCCGAACACGTACTCCCAGGCTAGATGCGGTTGCCCGGTGGTCAGGCGCTGCATCATCGGTCGGACGAGCCCGACCAGGTTCGACCACATCGCCTCGGCACCATCGGAATCCACCCTAGGAGGTGCCAGAATCGTGATGACCCGGGACCGCTCGTGCAGCGCATCCTGGCACCGGAGGTACCACCACCGCCGCAAGAGGCCCGAGCCTGTCGCCATGAGCACGATGGCGGGGGCAGTGATCGGTCCCCAGGTCTGCACCCATGACCACAGCTCGGTCAGCACCGACTGAATCGCGCCCCACGGATCGGTCAGCAATCTCCCCAGTGGACCCTCGATGACGGACGGACTTGCGAAACCCATGCGAGAGACCTCCTCCCTGCCAGAAAGAGAAGAATGCGATCAGGCGGCGCGCTCATCGGATGTCGAACCGATGCGAGAGCGAGCCGTCGGGGCGCTCGCGATCGAGCGGACCTTTGCCTCGTCGCGAGTGCGGCGGTGCGCGTCGACTTCGGCCTGCCATTCGGAGAACCGGCGACCGGCCAGTCGCTTCAGGAAGTGCGGGATGTTGTTCGCTGGAACACCCACCAGGTGCGGTCCGAGCACCGCGAGCAGATCCGAGGCTTCCTGGGATGACCAGCCAGCCTCACGGATGGAGTCCTCGTCCGGGAAGACATCGGCCACGCGATCCACCGCGGGGTCCAACAACGCGTCCTGTGTCCCTCCGTAGCTGTAGATCCACAAAAAGTTCTCCGGCGGATCCAGCTCCACCGACTCCTTGAACCGTCGGACTTCCTTGGTGTAGGCGTAGAAATTGGTGTCCGGCTGAGCTCGCATGATGCGCATCCAGGACTCCAGGTAGGTGGTGCTGAAGAAGTCGCCCGAGTCATGGATTCGGACCCAGCCGCCACGGAACTTCGGTGCGGCCAGCTCGGCGAGCATGGCCTGTTCCCATCCGGCCAGGTCATCGAGCACGAACCGCAGGTTCGACTCGTGCTTGGCCCGCACCGCGGGCCAGGTGTATGTGCCGTGGCGGGCGTAGCAGACGTGTCGGCAAATCCCGGCCGAGGGGCAGGTGTTGTAGGTGCGCCCGTCAGGCAGTCGTCCCGCCCAGGCAGGCAAGGACCAGTTGTGCACGCCGATGGCCCGCATTTCCCGGTTCTGAGTGAGCAGTCGGCGTGGACGGCCGGCGGGTGAAGTCGCGTGGCCGGAAGAAGACATGCGTGTCCTCCCAACAAAATGGGGGAATCAGGAAATTGATTTCTAATCCACAGTGGATTGACTTAGTGCATCGTGCCTATGCTGGATCGTCGTCGCAGCGGCACCGGAACGTGTCGTCCGTCCGGGCGTCGGCGGAACGCCGGCGCTGCCGACGTCGGCGGTAGCGGTCGAGGTTAACGACCTTGGTGTGGGTGTCGTCGGCATCGACGGTGATGAACTGGGTAAACTCAGCGCCCTGGCGGCGACGGAGGTGTCGCGCGCACGCGCGGACCCGTGCTCGTAGGTCGAAGACGATCAGAGCCCCGATGAGATATGCGGAGATCACGAGCAACGTGCAGACGATCCAGATGGCCGCCATCACTCCGCCCGTCAGCGCGACGATGGGAAGGAGATCGTGGACGAGGACAGCTAGGAACGAGCCGGATACGGCTTGGTCGACCATCCAAGCGGCAAGCAGTGTAGGCACGCGTTTCCTCCTAGTTCGCCTCAGTCGTCGAGGACGAGGTCGTGGCCGCTGTCGATTTCCGCGAATTCACCTGTCTCGTCGTTGGGTTTGGGCAGTGACGCTAGTTCGGCAGGGTCTGTAGTGATCAGTTCGTGCTCGCCGTCTGAGGCAATTGCCTGGAGCGCGACCCGCTGGGTCCCGGTCGATAGCAAGCCTTGGCCTGTATCAGCCGACAGTAGGAACTGCCGTTCCCCTTCGGACAGTGCGAAGGTGTGGACGATGTCGTCGATGGCTTGAGGCGCTTGGCGCAGCAGGATTTGGGTGGCGGCGTTGGCGATGACGGCTTTGCCGAGGTCTGTGCCGAGGACGTCGCCGACGTCCTGGGTGGCGACGGTGAGCCCGGCCCAGTGCTTGCGGGCGGATTTGGCCATGCGCCACAGGAACTCGGCCCCGGCCTGCTGGTGCATGAGCAGCCAGGCTTCGTCGACCACGCAGAGCCTCGGGCGTCGGGTGGAGGGGTTGGAGACCCGGCGCCATACCGTGTCCAGGGTGAGCAGGGTGCCGGCGGATTTGAGTTCGTCGGGCAGGTTCCGCAGGGAGAACACCAGCAGGTGGCCCTCGGGTGGCATCGTTGTGGGTCCGTCGAACAGGCCGCGGAAGGCGCCGTCGGTGAACGGCTGCAACCGGCTGGCCAGCTCGCGGGCGGTGTCGCCGCCGAGGTCGGTGAGGACGGCCCGGAGGTCGGACAGCAGCGGTGCGTGGCGTGTCCAGGTTCGGGCATCGTCGGTGATCCCGGCCTGCTGGTAGGTCGCGGTGACCGCCTGGTCCAGCACGGCTCGCTCGTCGGCGGTCAATGGCTGTTCGAACAGGACTGACAGGAGGGTGTGGATGAAAAGGCTGCGGCGGGTGACCGCATCGGCGGGTGCGGAGCGGCGCCCGTCTGGGCGGGTGTGGATCGGCAAGTCCATCGGGTTGAGGTGGATTCCCTCGGTGCCCAGCGGGAAGTAGGTGCCGCCCACAGCTGCGGCCAGACGGGCGTACTCGTCTTCGGGGTCGATGATCGCGATCTCCACGCCCCGATATAGCGAACGGAGTGTTTCGAGTTTGACGAGGTATGACTTGCCTGCCCCGCTGCGGCCGAGGATGACCGAGTTGTAGTTCTCGCAGGCGAACCGGTCCCAGTGCACCAGGCCCTGGCTGCCGAGGTTCCAGCCGTAGAGCACGCCGGCTGCGGTCGACGCGGAGGTGGGATCTGGCGGCGGCAGGTCCGGCGAAGTGAAGGGGAATGCTGCACTCAGCGCGGCGGTGTCGAAGGTGCGGGTCATGCCGATCTGATCCAGCCCCATCGGCAAGGCCGTGATCCAGCCTTGCAGGCTGCGGTAGGTGGTGGGTTTGGCGTCCATGAGCAGTGACGCGGTCAATGCGCGCAGCGCGCTGATCTCCTCGACGAGCTCCTGCTCCGAGGCGGCGTGCACCGTCAGGTACAACCCGCATCGGAACAGACGTCCTTCACCGCGGGCGAGCCGGTCGGACAGGTCGTAGGCGTCCTCGGTGGCCGCGTCGACCTCCGGGTCTGCCAGGCGTCCATGGGCGGCGGAGTGCCGGCGCCCGGATTCGAGCTTGCCGAGTTGCTTGCGCAACCGATCCGCGGCCACCCGCGGGTCGACGGGTTGGATGTGCAGCGACACATCCAGTCGGCCAGGATAGGTCAGCAAGGGCTGCAGCCAGCCGGGATGCACCTCGCGGGGGTAGCCGGTGACCGCGAAGGAGGCGACCCAGTCTCCTCCGATCTGCAGGTGACGAGGGTGCACCTCGATGGCGTCCGGAGCGAAGGCACTCGCCGCGGCGGGCTGCCGGCGGCGGCTCTTGGTGGTCACGAGAAATCCTCCTCGGCTTCGCGGTCCCAGTCCGAACCGGCGGGGGTGGTGATGACCTCGTCCGCGCCGGCCATCTCCGCGGAGGGCGGCAGCAGGCTGTCTGGGTTGGTGGCCGTGGTCAACACCGCCGTGGCCTGGGAGGCATCCAGCAGCGTCACGCTGATGCCCGCGGGCGCAAGCAGTTCGGTGGCCTCACTCATCCGCCGCAGCAGTCGGGAGGCCGCCGCGCGGCGTGCCCCGTCCGACGGCTGCTCGCCGTCGCTGCGGGAGCGGCCGGAGCGGCGGCGCCGGGTCAACGAGTCCTGCGGGCTGGTGCGCACCGGTTCGCGGACCACCAGCAGGATCTGCCGCCGCAGCAGGTCGGCCTGCGCTCCGAGCTGGACCAGGTAGTCGGCGTGATCCAGCGCCGCGTCCTCCAGCGCCGGGTGCGGCAACCCCGTCGCACGCTCGCGCAGCTCCGCGATCTGCCCGGACAGGTCCAGCCGTTGGGCACGGACGAGGATCTGCACGCTCGCGCTGAGGCTGTGCAGATACCGGCCGAAGGCCGCGGTCAGCGCTTCTTGCTCGGCCGGGGTGCGCAGCGCGAAGTTCACCGTGCTGCAGGCCGCCACCATGGCCACGCCGTCGTCGCCGAGATCGACGATGCCGGCTTCGGCGACCCCTTGGGCCGGCAGGTCGAGCCCACCCGCGGCGACGGCTTCGTACCCGTGAGCCACCTCGGCCAACCACTCCGGCACATCGACGGGTGCGTGGTCGGCCGCGACCCGGCGGCGTGGCTGCAGGCGTTGACGCGTGGCGGCCAGCAGGAGGCGGTCCAGCGTCATCCCGTCGCGGCGCACCACGACCAGCGCGGTCACCGCGACTCCGACCGGAACTGCGACGAGGAGGTAGACGATCACGGGGAGCACGGCGCGCGTGGCCTGCCAGCCGCCGTAGAGCACCAGGCCGGTCACCGCCATCACCGCGACCTGGCGGGCGGTGAAGCCGGCCAGAATCCTGTCCTCGCGATCAACGTCGGCGGGAATCCGCACGCTCATCGACGATCACCTCCTCCGTCTGCGGGTGCTCGGCCGGGGCGGGTCGAGCTGGGGCAGGTCCAGTGGCAGCTGCTGCTGGCGTGGCCGCGGTCCCCGCCGCTGCGATCGAGACGGCGGTGTCTGCGGCTGACCACTGGTGGACGGTTTCCGCGTGCGCTGCACGTTCAGCGGCAGTTCGTACTGGCCGTCCCGCCCGCGGCGGGGCTTGTTCTCCGGCCATTCCCCATCCAGCGGCAGCTTCGTCTGACGGTTCGGTCCAGACCTCCTGGGTTTGTCCGGTGGTGGCGGGGTGGGGCGGCGCACTCGTTTCACGTCGAAGGGCAACTCGTACTGCCCGCCTCGGTTCAGGCGGGGTTTGTTCTCGGGCCACTCGCCGTCCAAGGGCAGTGGGAGTTGCCGACCGCGTTTGTGAGGCGACGGTTTCTGTTCTGGTTGTGGTTTCGGCCGCTCGGGTTTGGGCTTCCGCTCGACTTTGAACGGCATCTGGTACTGGCCGTCCCGGTTCAGGCGTGGCTTGTTCTCCGGCCACTCGCCATCCAGCGGCAACTCCAGCTGCTCCGGGTCCTTGCCGCGTGAGCGGCGGTTCACAGGTTCAGGTTTCGGACGTGATGGCTTGCGTACTCGTTTGACGTTCAGCGGCAACGTGTACTGACCATCCGAGTTGGCACGCGACTTCGCATACGGATCAGGCGGCTCGGTCGACTTCCGAGTACCGCGGGCACGCGAGGGGCTCCTACCGCCTCCTGCTCCTTTGAGGAGACCGAAGGTCTTGTAGGCGATGAATCCCCGGATGAGGCCGCCGATCAGGGAGCGGCCTCCTCCGCCGCGTAGAGATCCGAGAATCCAGAACGGGATTTTGATGAGGACGTAGCACAAGGCGAGTGCGACCAGGAACTGAATCACAGGACTTCCCCTTGTTGTTAGCTGAACAGCGTGATGCCGCCAGGCCAAAAGAAGAGCTTGATCGCCCCAACGAGGGCGAGTGATTGACCAACCTGGATAGCGATGACGCCGGCGAAGGCCTTCCACCACCACATGGCGATTCCCTCGGTGTGCGGAAGCGCGTGACACATGAGGAACAGTGGGGCGCCGGCGAGCAGAATGATGGTGAGCGTGATGCGGACGATGTAGGTCAGCAGCACCGCGACAAGCATGACGATGAGAGCGAGCGCGATGAAGATGACGAACAGGCTGCCTCCGTTGAGATCGTGCATCAACGTGTCGGTCATCGCGCGAGCCGCGATCTCCGGGCTGAGCTGGTCGCCGAGGATTGCTTGCGAGAGCGCGTTCCCGATCTCGATCACCTTGCCGCCAAAGAACAGTGACAGGTTGGACGCGAGGAACCCGACGATCACCCGGGGGAGGATTTCCTTGATGGAATTCCGTGTTTGCAGCGATTCGTAAGCCATGACGATGATCCCCGCCGCCAGAGTGAGCGTCGCGTAGACCGCGATGACGATCTGCTGGGAGCTGCCCCATATCTGTCCCATGACCGGCAGCTGGTCCAGCTGAGGCGTGACCAGCAGTGATTTCGCCAGGAGGTCCAGCAGGCTGTTCAAGCCAGGTGTGACCAAATCGCGGAAAAACGCCTCGATCGCATCCGCCACACAGGCCGGAATGTTCGTGATCCCGCACGACGACTCCTCAACCGGAGCCTGGATGGGGTTCGGCTGATATCCGGGCGGCTCATTCGCCGGAGGAACTGGAACGGGCTGGGGAATGCACCCCGGTCCCTGGCATGGCGGCGTGGGTGGCTCGGGAACGGGTGCGGACGGAGCAGGTGATGGCGGGGCGGGCTGGGCGTCTGAGGCGCCGGGGACGGCCAGCCCCGCCACCCCGACGAGCACGACCAGGGCGGCCACCGCGGTACACACGCGGCCCAGCCGGTGGCCCACCCCCAAGGTGGAGCACGTGGTGGCCGGCATGGGATCAGACCCCCACGATTCCGCGCAGGATCCCCACGACCACCGGAGCCAGCGCCGCAAGGGCAAAGCCGAACCCGGCGGACTTGAATGCCTGCTTGGCTTTCTCGATCTCGCCAGGGTCACCGTTGGCCAGCAGATAGCGGACGCCGCCGATGGTGAAGAAGACCGTGGCCAGCAGGGCGAGGATGCCCATGATCCAGTTGCGGATGTTGTTCAAGACTGTGTCGATGTTCGGCGCATGGGCAAGTACATGCCCCGCTTCCGCGGGAGCGGAGGCCGCCGTCAGCAGGAAGCCGACGGCGGCGAGTTCGGCGACCAGGGCTAGCCGAGACCAGTGCCGGCCGCGTAGACGCGAGCGCATGGGTGGACCTCCAGGGAGCGCGAGGGAAGCGGCGAGTGCGCGGTGCGGGTAGGGCTCACCCGCGTCCCTGAAGTCCGGATTTCGGGGGCCGATTCGCCGGGCCGCCCCCAACTTTTTTCGCTACGCGTTGTGACCAACTCTCGTCGTCGGTCACCTCGTCGGACGTCTGCCACGTCGTGGCCGCAGCCCCTGTCGGATCGCCGTCGTCGGGGCTGGTGTCGGACTCGGCCAGCCATGCGGCGAGTCGGTTCTCAGCCTTGCGCCGATGCTTGGCCAGCGTCTTGTAGGTCAGTCCCGGCGGGCGAGGCCAGTCGACCAGCTCGATGCCTTCCAGACGGGTTGCGCCGATCAGCTCGGCCTCGGTCCGGGTGAGGACCCCGGCCTCGACCGCCCGCGCCAAGACCAAGTCCGGATGCCCGGCCGGCGGCTTGGGCTCGCTGGAGTGGAACCCCGGCGGCCTCGGGGTCGGACCGTCCATCCCGTCCAGCAGCGCCCGGTGCCCAGCGCGGTAGGCCGCCCACCGCAGGCGGACCGTGATCCGACCCTCGGCGAGATCCACGGTCTGCAGCGCGTCGAGGAACCCACGCAGGATCTCGGCGTGGATGTCACTGGGGTCGTCGGCGTACCGCTCGGTCAGCCGAGCGGCCAGGGAGGTCAGCATCGGCAGCGCCAGGCCGACCGCGGTGATCGTCCACGTGCCGCCCTCGATGCGGGCACGGCTGATCACGTGGCTCCAGACCTGGTCCCACACCTGGCGGGGGCAGCCTTGCGCCAGCAGTAGGTCGCGGAGTTCGTCGACCGGGATCTCGCGGGCGGGCAGGTGATCGAACAGGCGGCCGTCCACGGCCACCGGGTGATCTCCCGCGGTCAGCCACCCGAACGCTTCGCGCGCGGCATCCAGCGGGTTGCCCGGCCACTCTTCGTGCTCGCAGTGAGCGGGGTGAGCCATTGCTCGGCTCCTCTCGAACGGCGATTGATGACGCCGCCGAGAAGGCCAGGCGAGAAACAGCGCAGCGCACGGCTCCGCACTAAGACGAAACTAAAATGATCTCCTTGTTCCGAACCAGGAAGATCATCTTTTGATCGACTTTCAGATCGCGTCCTGAACGAACAGCAAGCCCGTGCTCTGCGGTGTTAGTCGGACGCTGTTCCGTTGCTGCCATCGCGACCGGCCGGAGAGATGGAACAAGAAAAAAGGTCTTGAGGAATTCACGGAGCGATCTTGAGCAGGCTCGCAGAGGGCGCTGTTGGTGCCCTGGAAAGCGGGGTAGTTGTCGATCTTTCGTAGCTTGACTCAAGATCGACCCACAAACCCGTGGAACTAGCGCCTTAGTGACGCTGGGTGTCCGCTCCGGTTGGAGGGGTGGTGAGGAAAGAATCTTGGACGCTGGTGGCGAATCGGGGCCGTTTTCGCGGACTTCAGGGGTGTCCTCGGCAAGACCACCGATCACCGGAGCACGCGATGTCTGCCCTCCCGATCCCGGAGGCACCGCCTCCTGACACACCCGACGACTACGGGCCGAACCCCTGCGTCGGGTCGGTCCGTGAACCACGCCGCGAACCCATCGGCCTGCCGGTGCCGACGACGGTGCGGCTATGCCTCCTCGACCCCGCCGCGGGAGCCGACGAGATCATCGCCGCCGCTGTCTCGATGATCATCACGACCTACACCGTGCCCGGCGACCGGATCATGCTCACCGACGCTGGTGCCGCGATGGCCGATAGCCGTGAGCGCCGGGACCGGCTCGTGGAGTCCGCCCTCCGACTCGGCCGCAGCGCGGCCACCATGCCGGACCATCGGTCTCACAGCGAGCACCACCCCGCCCCGACGAGTAGGGGTCTGCACGACACTTCGAAGTCCGGGTCCGGACTCGGACCCCGATGCGACGACACGGCCGGGCCGGTCGCGAATCCGACCGGTCAGCAGTCCCTCGGCGAGGCTTCGAGTCCGGATTCCGACGGCTTCCGGTTGGTCATCGCGGGCTGGTCCGACCATCCCGTTGATCCGTTCGCGAAGGTCGACTGGGCGCGCGTTCTAGCGCCGGCTGGCGCCATCGTCGTACTCACGCACGGTAGCGATCAGCGCCATGCGCGAGCTACCCATTCGGGGCAGTGGGCTCGCGCCGCTGCGGCGGCAGGGTTGATCTTGACCGACCGGCTGATCCTGGCCCACCAACTCCCAGCCGCCCCGCGATCGGCGACGCCGCTCGGACGCCAGGCGATAGCCCTCCACGGGCACCGCCGCATCCACACCACCGCCTGTGTGTTTCACCGCTCGACCCCACCCGCGGAGGCCGACCATGCCTAAGACGGCCCTGCGACCCGGCAGCGTCTGGGACACCGGCAGCACCAGCCCCGCCCTGCAGATCGCGAACCGACACATCGGGGCAACCCGCGGCGACACCGCGCTGACCCCGGCCATTGCGCGCCACATCATCACCACCTACACCGCCCTGGGCGACACCATCTGCGACCCCAACCCAGGACCGGGCGTGGTCCTAGCAGAAGCCGTCCGAACCGGGCGCGACGCAGTCGGACTACCGACCCAGCCCCGGTGGGAATCCGCCCTCGAAGCCAACCTCGATCTCGCCCGACTTGCCGGCGCGACGGGCACCACGACTTTGCTCGACAGCGTCGACGATCCCCGCGCCACCGAGCTGCCCGGCGCCGTCGACCTCGTGCTCACCGGCCTCCGACATGCCCCGAGCAGCGACCCCAGCCAGATCCTGGTCGAGCTGTATGAAGACCTTGATGCGGTCGCCGACTGGGTCTGGCCTGGCCGACACATCGTGATCACCTGCCGACCCTGGCGCCACCGCGGGCGACTGCTCGACCTGCCCGACAAAATCCACGATGCCGCCAATGCGATCGGCCTCGTTCCCACCGAGCACTGTGTTGCCCTGACTGCACCGATGCGCGGAAACCAGATACGGCCAAGGATTACGCGTGTCCGAAGCCATCCGGAAAGTTTCGATCATCACGGTCGTCCAACTGCGTTTCCGGTCCACATTGACGTACTGATCTTCCAGGTTCCTCCCGCTGGACACCACGCAGCTGCTCCGGCGCGGAGTGCCGCATGAACGAACTCTACTTTCACGATAAGCACATCGAATTGCGGGTTGGCGACGCACTGGAGGAGATGCGGTCCTTGCCGGACGCCTCGGTGGATTGTGTCGTTACCTCACCGCCGTACTGGGGGCTTCGCGACTATGGCACGGCTGTATGGCTTGGCGGAGATCCCGGTTGTCTGCATACCTTGGGAACAACGCCGCATCAACGCCGGACTGTCAAGAAGCGTGTCCCAGGGCTTCGTTCGGGTGCTGGAAAGCAGTGTAGGAATTGTGGCGCGATCGCGCACGATCGGCAGTATGGCCTAGAACCGACGATCGATGAATACGTTAACCGTGTTCGCGATGTCAGCGCGGAAGTGTGGCGGCTGCTGAGCGCACACGGCACGTTCTGGATCAATCTCCGGGACACGTTCAGCTACCACAACAGCGGCACCGGTCGAACGGGCACAGCAACAAGTGTTGAATCAGCTCGGGGGGTCCGACACAAGAGCCTCATGGGAATTCCATGGCGGGTCGCACTAAGCCTGCAGCAAGACGGGTGGATCATCCGGAACGCGATCATCTGGCATAAACCCAACGCCATCCCGGACCCCGCCTCAGATCGATACTCGTCGCGCTACGAAATGGTGTTTTTCTTGGTCAAGCAACCGGAATACCACTTCGACGGCGACCAGGCGCTTGAACCACTCTCGCAGAGCCGGCCCGCGCACCGGAAGAATCATCGCGGTGGTACCAAGCCGCACACAGTCAAGACCCCGTGGCGCCCCACGAGCAATGGGAAGAACCTGGGCGATGTCTGGTCGATCTCCACGCGGCCACTGCCCGAAGCGCATTGCGCGCCTTTCCCGATCGACCTTCCGCATCGCTGTATCGCAGCTGGCTGCCCCGAGAACGGTCGCGTTCTCGATCCCTTCTCCGGAGCTGGAACCACCGGCCTCGCCGCGCGGCAACTCGGGCGTTCCTTTCAGGGAATCGACCTGCGGGCGGACTACCACGACATCTTCCTGCAGCGACTTCGGCAACAAGGCTGGCGCATTGAAGCCGCCAACGAAGGAAAACCAGGAGTCGACGTTGCGTAGGGACCTAGTCAGCCTGACCGGCAACGCGAGCCTTCCTCCGACACGACGGCGCCGGAACACCGTGCACGGGTGCATGACGCGGCAGTCGCAACACGATCCCGTGCGCCGGCGTTACGCTTTCCGCCGCGCCACCACCCTGGGCCCGGGAACCGGCAGCTTCGGCACATGTGACCAGCCAACGATCACACGAGGTGAGAGCGAGATGGGCAGCGTTCTTCAGCTGGTCAACGATGAGACCTGGCGCGTCGCATTGTCGCCGGAACGACAGCCCAGCGTCGGCCTTCTGGACGTGGCCGGAGGCGCCCTCATGGAGAACGCGGGGCAGCATGAACACACATGATCCACTCGCTGCCGCAAAGGACGCAGACGCGATCTCGGTTGCAGCCGAGCTTGCCTCCGCGGCCCGCGAACTGGCCGACGCCGTCCGCGCGCTGGCCGGACACGCTCCACAGGATCCCGATGCGTTGCTCACCGCCGAGCAGCTCGGAGATCTCCTGCGGTTGTCACCGCGCACATTGAAGGACCAGGCAGCAGCCGGACTCATCCCGCACCGCCGGTTCGGCAAGCACTACCGCTTCAGCCGCGACGACGCCGCGGAAATCGTACGCCTCGCCAGGAAGACTCCCTCTCCTCAACGGCAAGAGTTCCGAGCTGCCTGAACCGGGCATCGTGCCCACACAAATGTCCGCCCCAGCAGCAGCCGGGGCGGCTCCACAAAGAGAGAACAAGGAAGGAAGTGATCATGGCCTACGGCCAACGAGATCTCCAAGGAAAGGGCGGCTGGCGTGCACGGTACAAACGTCCCGACGGCACGTGGGGCAGCGAATCCGGGTTCACCTCGAAGAAGGCAGCCAAGCAGTGGGGCGAAGACCAAGAAGCGCTGATTCGCCGACACATGTGGATCGATCCCCGCAAGGGCGATATCTCGTTCGATGAGTTCGCAACGGAGCTGATGGAATCCATCGGCCCGCGCCTGGAACCGTCGACGCTGGCGAAGTACAGGTCTCACCTGGACAACCACCTGCTGCCGCAGTGGGCGGGTTGGCCGTTGATCGGGATCTTCAACAGCTACATGGAGATCGAGAAGTGGGTCTCGGAGCTGCACGAGGACTACGCCGAGTCCACAGTCGCGTCCATATTCGCGACGTTCTCGACCTTCCTCAAGGTGGCTGCCCGAGCCCAGCACATACCAGCTAACCCGTGCTCGGGCATCAGAGTGACCTCTGGAGAGTTCGATCCCGAGCGCCTCGTAGCCACCCCCGTACAGGTACTGCGCGCGGCCATGCGGCTGTATCACTCCGCAGGCCCAGCAGCCTTCGTGCTCACCGTGATGGACGCCTACACCGGAGGACGCTGGAGCGAGCTGGTCGGTCAGCAACGGCACGAGTACAGCCGCGAGCGCCCGGCGATCCGCATTCAGGAACCGCTCAAGGAGCTCGGAGGCAAACTGTTCAAGGGCGGCCGACGGATCGGTCCCGGTGGTGTCGGCGCAGGCGTCCCCACCCCCTCGAAGCAGAAGACCACCCGGCCAGGCAGGGGGAGGAAGAAGGGGCGGACAAAGACCCCTGCCGGGACGCGGGACGTCCTGCTCGCCCCGAGCATCGCGGCGCTCTACGAAACGCTGATGGACTCCCACGAGCACCCGTTCATCTTCTGCACGCCCGAGGGGAACCTCCTACGGAGGTCGAACTTCCGTCAACGCCACTGGCGCCCGGCTTGGGACGGTGTCGAACCCGACAATCCACGGGCCAAGAACCACGTCCCGTCGATCCTGATGTGGTTCACCTTCCACGAGGGACGGCACACCCACAGCACCTGGCTGGCCGAAGACGGAGTCTGCGAGATCGCCCGGCGCGCCCGGCTCGGGCAGAAGATGAAGGGCATCGGACGGGTCTACGACCACGTGACCCCGGAGATGGAGCGACAGGTACTCGACGTACTGGAAGCTCGCTGGAGGGCGTCTGTGGCGGCGCTGACCGCCGCGGAACGGGCCCAGCTGATGCTGTGGTTCCCATGCCTTCGGGAACTCGGCGAAACTGTGAGTGGCGAGCACGGTCAAGACCAGATCGCCGAATCAACGCCGAATGATCAGTCAGCAGCAAGCTGACCACTGGAGGAACAGGGCTGCTGACCTGCAAGAAGAAGTGGTGCGCGATACTGGGATTGAACCAGTGACCTCTACCGTGTCAAGGTAGCGCTCTCCCACTGAGCTAATCGCGCGAGGCGGAGGCGGGAATCGAACCCGCGTACAGGGCTTTGCAGGCCCTTGCCTAAGCCACTCGGCCACTCCGCCGGACTCCGCATCCACACCTGGGTCGGCTGGAACGCCAGAGGATCCAGAGCGGATGACGGGACTCGAACCCGCGACCCTCACCTTGGCAAGGTGATGCGCTACCAGCTGCGCTACATCCGCGTGCCTGCGACTTCTGGTTCCGGGGTCTTCCGGGCCCGTCCGCCGCGTTGCACAGAGAACTTTAGACCACGCCCGAGATCGCGATCAACGGGGGGTCCACCAGACACCCGGCGCGGTCCGCGCCGAGCCTGTTTTCCCTGGTCAGCCGAGGTCGTGCGGCAGCAGTCGGGTCAGCGCCTCGTCCACGTCGACCCACAGGTTCTCGTTGCCGGGGACCACCACGTCGTAGGTGCGGTCGAGGAAGTCGGCGAGCTCCTGCGCGGAGGCCTCGAACACCGCGTGGCCGGACGGGGAGCTCAGCTCGATCGCCACGACCTCCGGGTCGTCGACGGCCGGGCGGATGGTCACGTCGCCCTCGCCGGCGTGCGCGATCAGCCCGTCGGCGAGCAGGTCGCGGGCGAACACCCATTCGACCCAGCCGGCGCGGCCGGTGCGGAACGCGGCCACCACCGCGTACGGGTCGCGGGTGTCGTAGCGCAGCTCGACCTGGACCGGCACGGCAGGTGTCTGCGGAGCCAAGAGATCGAACACCGCGGTGGAACGCAGTGTCACGTGATCGTTACGCATTGTTCTCCCCTTTCTGCTCCCCCCGGTCTGCTTATCGACCGGGCAACACAGTTGTGACGCCTCAACGGGCTCGCACGCTCGCGACTTTCGCTCAGATCACCCGTACGGGGCAGGGTGCAATTCGCTGGGCAATCGGTTGGATGCGGTGCGTGTTCACGATGGCCTCCGGTTCGGGGTGACCGCGGGTCGGGCGCCTCGCTCCGAGACGCGTCGTGCCCGTCGCTCACACCAGAGGAAGATCCACTGCGAACAGCCCGGCAGAGGCGTTGAGCCGTAGTTCCAGAACTCGATCGGCGACCACGCTCAGCTACTTTCCGTAACCGAGCGAAACGGCCCCGCGTCCGGTCTTCGATCCGTCGCCCCCGTCTCGCGGAACTCGCCTTCGCGCCCGGCTTGACCACCGGGTTTGCCGCTCCGCCGAGTCTGCTTGACGTCCGCTCAAGAATAGGGGATAGACCCCCTCCTCCAGGAGGGCGCGCAGGCTGCGGATGAGATGCTCGCCACCGCGTGTCCCCGGATCGGGCTAATGTTGCGAGACCTCGCCGACGTGCGGTAGGCGTGCGACCGAACGCCCGGTCGAGAGTGGGGTCACAGTGTGACCAGGATCGAAGCGGTGCGACAGGGCCGAACGGCCCGGCCGCCCCTGCCGCGACCCATGAAACGGGTCACATTTCCGCGGCGACGGGGGTGCGCTGACGCCCGACTGTCGGCTTGACATCCGGCCGCGCCGGGAACGCGCGAAACGTGCCCGGGGGAGCGGCGGGATCGTATTCTGGCCGAACGGGAACCTCCGCCGGCGCGGAGCCCCGTCCGAAGACGACGCACGACCTACAGGTGGAGCCCTGACCGACGAAGCCGAGCCGGGAACCCGCCCCGCCACCGCGGGTCCGGCGACCGACGACGACAGAAAGCCCAGCCTGCGCGAGCGCCTCTGGATCTTCCGCGAGCGTCTCCGCGCCAAGGCGGGCTTCAACCTTGCCTACCGCGTGGCGATCGGTGTGATCGGCGGGCTGGTGCTGGCCGCGGGCATCGTGATGATCCCGTACCCGGGCCCCGGCTGGCTGGTGGTCTTCGCCGGGCTCGGCATCCTCGCCACCGAGTTCCACTGGGCCGGCCGCGTGAACGGCTTCGCCAAGCGCCACTACCGCCGCTGGGTGGCCTGGCTCGGCCGCCAGCACCTCGCCACCAAGCTGGTGGTGATGGGCGGCACCTGCGCGATCGTGCTGGTCACGCTGTGGTTGCTCGGTCTGTTCGGCACGATCGGAGGCTGGCTCGGCCTGCGCTGGAGCTGGTTGGCCTCCCCCCTGTTCGGCCCCTGAAAACGGTCGTGTATTGTTCTTCATGTCGCCGGGAACGGCGGCAGAACAACAGAACAAGGGCGATTAGCTCAGGGGGAGAGCGCTTCGTTCACACCGAAGAGGTCACTGGTTCGATCCCAGTATCGCCCACAGTGTGTTGTTACTGATCAGATGGCCTGCTCGCGATCTTCGCGAGCAGGCCA
Organism: Saccharopolyspora antimicrobica; assembly: GCF_003635025.1. Lineage (GTDB taxonomy): Bacteria > Actinomycetota > Actinomycetes > Mycobacteriales > Pseudonocardiaceae > Saccharopolyspora > Saccharopolyspora antimicrobica. The sequence continues at coordinate 4,882,908 of NZ_RBXX01000002.1, forward strand.
TCTGTCATTTCGGGGAGCAAACGGGGAGCAGGGTGGCGTCGGGTCTGCTGAGCTCTTCGGCTGGGCCGAAGAGCTCGGCCCGCTTCCGGCCTGTGACCGCATGCAGGCGGCCACGGATGCGATGCGGGATGCCTGCACCGCCGCCGAATCCGCAGCGGTGGCACGAAACGCGGCCGTCGAAGCTGCCGGCTATGCCCAGCAGGCCCAGAACTCGGCTGCCCAGGCAGCTGATTTCGCGAGACAGGCGCAAGCTTCGGCCGATGCGGCCCGCGCCGACGCTGAACGGGCCCAAGCCGCCGTGGTCGCCGCACGCGCCGCTGCCGACTCGGCCCAGCGGAGTGCTCACGACGCGGCGGTGTCGGTTGTGCGTGCACACCGATCCGCAGGCGATGCCCGCAGTTACACGAGTTCTGCCTGCAGCGCGGCTGACCAAGCCCGAACCGATGGGCTCGCGGCCGGCATCGATGCACGGCGGCGGCCGATGCCGATATCGCACTAGTCGCAAACGTAATCGCTTCCACGGAAAGTACTTTTACGACGAAGCGAAGCCCAGTTGGTGGGAATGCACGCAGGCGGAGATGGTGAAGGCTGGCATCTCCGGATCGCTGGGGCTGCAATAGTGGGTGGATCGGTGTCGCTCGGAGCCCTAACCATTCCAGGATGGGTAGCGGGAGGCGTAATCGGCGTCTTCTACTGCTAGCAATGCTGCTGAGTACTAGTCGCAAGAATGGTCGGGGGCGCGCCGCTTACGCGTGGCCCCGACCGCTCGGCATCCGGTATCATCGAGAAACAGCAGATCTTATTGAAAATTGGAGACCGGTATCAAAGTCATCTGAATTGGTGTTCCCTAAGAAGGTGGTACCCCTCGATGGTGAGTATTTACTGGTCAGGTGCTCGATGCCCTGGAAGAAGAGCCCGTTTCGCGCGATCGGCGCATGGATGTACCTGACAAATCGTCGGGTTCTGCTTGTTCCGGGGTCGCATGAACAATTTTTAGGCCACAAGGTCTGGTGGGCGCTGCGGGAGGATATTGCGGAGGTTGACACAGTCGACCCAACCGTGAAGAACCTCCTTGTCGGGGGAATTCGCAACATGCTGAAGATCGAACTCCAAGATGGATCAGTGCAGCTTTTCAATCCTTACAAGCCGAGTAAAATTGCGAAAGAGATCAGAGAGTGGATTTCTTCGGAAGGGGAACCTGCTGCTCCAGATGCCGATCGTTGAGGTGGCCGACGTTTCCGCTGCAGGCTCGTCGTGAGTTCCTGATGTTGTTGTTGCAGTAATCGGGTTGGCGTGCCGTGATGCCCTTCTTCTGGGCCTGTCCGTCGTATGCCTGGCCAGTGGCGAGGGCTTGCCCGACGTCGTGGCGTGCCCAGCCGGTGACTTTCTCTGTCCGATCAGGACGGTGGTGCGCCCGTGGTTCAGGTGGTTTGAGTTCGGCGATGTGGGTTGGTCGGACATTTTTGGGTCGGTTGATGCCGGTTGGGGCTGTTTCGGTAGGTGTGGGTAGCAGTGGTCCCGGCCGGGAGTTCCTGGCCGGGACCGATTTCATCTGCTGTGCGATGTTGGGTTAGGTGTTGGCCTCCTCGGTGGAGCTTTCGATCACCTTGCGCTGGCCGCCTCCGCGGCCGATCTCGACCCGACGTGGCTTCGCTTCTTCGGCGACCGGCACCGTCACGGTCAGCACGCCGTCCTTGTAGTCGGCGGCGATACCGCTGAGGTTCACGCCCTCGCCCATCATCAGCTGTCGGCTGAACGTGCCTCGAGGTCGTTCGGCGGCCAGGTAGCTCGGCTCGCTCTGCTCGCTGCCTCGCACCGCCGTCTTGCGCTCGGCGCGCACGGTCAGCGTGTTGTTCTCCGTGATGAGATCCAGCGAGTCCGGGTCCACGCCCGGCAGGTCGAACTCGATCACGTAGTGATCACCGAGACGGTAGACGTCCATCGGCATCGCCTGCGGCGCCCGGGTGGCGTTCAACACCTCATTGGCCAATCGGCTGAAATCGCGGAACGGGTCGAACTGCAACAACTTCCTCACTCCCCTTCCGAAGGAACCCGTGGTCAGATCCGAAACGAGAACTTCCGAAAGACAAGCAGCTGTATGTGCGGTCCCCACCTCCCAGAACGAAGAAGGTTTGATCCGGACACCCCTATTTTGCGAACCACAGCCCCAGGTTTCAACCCTCGCTGTCACCCACAAGGAGGTATTTCGGGGTCGTTCCGCGCTTCGGTCAGCGCTGGAGGAGGCCCCGATGATCGGCACCTCCGCGTCGGAAGTGCCGACCACCGGGGGTATCCGCTGCGGAGCGACGTGGGCGGTCCCGCGGGTGCGTTGCCGTTTTGCTCCCGAGCGCGGTTCGGTGCTTCCCGTTTCACCGCGGGCAGGCCTGCTCGCTCGGCGCAGCGGAGTTCGTCCGGCCCTGCTCAGCTGGGGCCGGTGGGCGGCGTGCCGGGGCGGTCGGGCAGGTGCGGCGCGTTCGGCGGGGTGGGGCGGTCGGGCAGGTGCGGTGCGTTCGGCGGGGTCGGGCGGTCCAACTCGGCTCGGACGGCCGTCTGGCCGGTCGAGGCCGGCACCGCGGCGGATGCCGGTTGGGCCAGGAGCAGGGAGGCCAGTGCCGCCGGAATGAAGATTGCCGCGGCCGCGACCGAAGCAGTGCGCTTGCGCATGGGCCAACTCCGTTCAGGACTTCGTCTTGGTGGCGGCGCTGCGTGCAGCGTCACGGCGATGTTGCTCGAACCGGCCGTCGCGGAGCGTGCGGTGCTCGGACGAACCGGGGAATCCCTCGCGAACACGTCGTCCCGCACACCGGTTGTGCCAGATCGGTTTCCCCAGAGACGAACCTCCCGTCCACGATGGAATCGGCACTCTTGCGGTTTCCCACGCGTAGCCAGGTGTTGCGTGCGGCGACGCCTTCGGAGGTGGCATCGAGTTTCCGTTTTCCGTGGAAAGAGCCGGAGTTCTGGTGGGCGTTGTCCACCGCTGTGGGAATCGTGGTTGGCGCAGCGGGAAAACGATCCCGGGCGGTGTGATCGGGCAGTTCTGTTACCCGGATGTCATCAGCCGGACGCGGATCGCGGCCCGATCGGTGTCGCGCCTGCTTGACTCGTCCGGCAAGCGAAAACCGTTGAAAGGACTACTCGATGCAGCAGGCCACCAAGCGTCGGATGGGGCGTGGAATCGCCCTCGCCGTGGCGGCGGGCGCCACGCTCACCATGGCGACGATGGGCACTGCGCAGGCCGCCGCTCCGGGCGTCCTGAAGCTGTGCTCCAAGGGATCCTACGCCTCCTACGCCTCATTCCCGGAACGCGGCGGCTTCGCCACCTACGTCGTCCCGAGCGGGAAGTGCGACACATTCGACTTCGGTGGTAACCGGCCCGAGCGGGTGGACATCGTCCAGTCCGGCGGTCGCATCATCGGGTCGGTCACCTACGACGGTCGTGCCGGGCTGAACATCGCCACCGTCGACGGGCCGAGCTTCTACCCCTTCTGACGGGGTCAGCCGGAGGCCGAACTGCGCCGCTGCCGCGAAACGCGGTGGCGGCGCAGTCGTGTGCGGCTGCCGGTTCCGGCCGATGTGCACGGCGACCCTGTCGCGACGGCCCGGTCCCGCCCCTTGAGAGCCCGGCACTGTGTACGGACGGGCACCACTCCGAGGGGTGCGGGGCACCTGCCTGTCCGGGTTCTTTCCCGTTAGTGTGAGATTCAGCGGTGATCTCCTGACAGGGATGGGGGTGGCAGGTTCGCCTGTTCTCGGCCCGCGGTCGATCGGATCAGCCGCCCGGCGACCACGGCGCGTCGAAAGCCGCCGGATCCCGTGCGAGTTCGAACCCCTTCCCGATCGACGACCAGCCGACCGCGCCCTTGAAGAGGGTGGAGCGGCGCCGGGACCAGAAGCTGCTGGTGCTCGCTGGCCTCGGCGGGCTGGTGCTCATCGCGGCCCCGGTCGTGGTGTTCAGCCAGGCGATGGGAGAGCAGGACCTGCTCGGGGCCAGCGTTGAATCCCTCGAACCCGCCGGGACGGATTCAGCCGCCCCCGTGCCGACCAACGTCTCCCCGCTGCCCGGGGCTTCGGTCGTCCTGGACAGGTCCGGGCGGCTCGTGCTGGTGGCGAGCGGTCAGGACAACCAGGTGCTGAGGAACTCGCAGTCAGCGCTGTCCTCGGCGCCGGAAACCACCGGGTGGGTCAACACGGGTGGCAGTGCCGCGGGCGACCCGGTCCTCGCGATGAACGCCGATGGCGAGCTGGTGGCCTTCGTCGTCGGCACCAATGGTGCACTGCTGGAAAACTACCAGGTCAGGCCGACCATAGGTGACTCCGCGGGCTGGCGCGACCTGGGCGGGGAGCGGCTGGTCGGAACGCCCGCCGTGGCGCAGGACGCCGAGGGCAGGCTGGTCGTGGTGGTCCGGGCCTCCGACGGGGCGCTGCGGAAGATCCAGCAGACCGAGCCCGGCGGCGACGTCTGGACGCAGTGGCAGCCCATCCCGGCCTCCGCCGCCCACGATCCCGCGCTCCACCGGGACTCCCAGGGGAGGTTGCGGATCTTCGCCTCAGGGCCGGACGGGCAGCTGCGGGTTATCGCGCAGACCGGGCGCGCCGCCGACGAGTGGAACGCCCCGCAAGACCTCGGCCGAGGCGCCGCCGGGCCTCCCGCGGTGACCATGGACAACCAGGGCAGGCTCCGGGTCTTCGCGCTCGACGCGGACGGTTCGCTGCTGCACGACGTCGAGTCGGACGCCGCGTCGGACACCTGGCAGGGCTGGCAGAGCCTGGGCGGTCAGCTGGTGGGCAGGCCCTTCGCCGTCACCTCGGCCAGGGGCTCTGTGGCGGTGTACGCGCTGAACGTCCACGGCTCCTTGCAGGAGATCTTCCAGGTCGGCAAGCAGCGGGAGAAGTGGGGCTCCTGGAACGACCGCGGCGGTAGCATCGCCAAACTGGTTTCCGTGGCCCAGGACGTGCAGGGCAGGCTCGTCGTCTACGGGATCGGCAAGAAGGGAACCATGGAGCAGACCTACCAGTCTGTTCCGGCCGGTCAGTGGAAGAGCTGGCAGAGCGGCCTCGGCGGAGTCTTCCCCACCAAATGACGCACCCAGCGGCGGGCGTGCCGCTGCTGTGCGTGTGATTCGTGCGCACCGGTTCGCCGTGCTCGCGCGTCGGTGAATCACGGCTGACACCGAACGCCGTCTCCCGATCCCTCGGACTCCTAATCACCGATCGCTTCACAGGCTTCGAGGTGCGCCAGGGCGTGCGAGAACGGGCAACTCTGACTGTTTTTCGTGCAGGGCGGCACCGGTACGGCTGGGCGCGCGGCGAACCCGGCGGAAGACTTGGCAAGTGCCCGCGTCCGCGAGTCGGCCGGTCCGCCGAGCGACCGCGGGTCCACTAGAGACCGGAGGAGCTCCTCAATGGCAAACATGCCGAATGTGCAGACCTCGCAGCCGGGAATGCAGCAGGCTGCGCAGATCTTCAGCGACCGGGCCACCGAGTTCACCCAGGAACTGCAGCGCGTCAACACGATGATGGCGAGCCTGCAGGGCAGCTGGACCGGTACCGCGTCCACGAACTTCAACACCGCCATGGACAACTGGGAACGCTCGTTCCAGACGATCATCAACAAGCTGATCAACATGATGGACGTGATGGGCGTCAACACCAAGGACTACGTCTCCGCGGAGGACAACGCGGCCAGCGCCGCCCAGTCCTTCTCCTCGGCCCTGCCCGGCGTCTGACGCGCATCCCCTTCCCGATTCGTAAGGAGTGAAGGTTGTCCGACTACAGGTTCGACTTCAACGTCGCGGACATGACCCTGGACGAGATGAACGCGGTCAACGGCCGCGTGAAGAACGCGCTCGCGGATATGGAAGCCCAGGTCGAGCGGTCCCTCGCGGACTGGACCGGTGTGGCCCAGGACGCCTACTGGTCTGCCAAGGCCGAATGGAACCGGCAGGCCGCGCAGATGCCGGTCTACCTGGAGGCGGGGCGCAAGACCCTGCTGTCCATCTCGGACAACTACGGCACCACCGAGCAGCGGGCCAAGCAGATCTGGGACAGCAGCCGGGGCTGACCGGACGCGATCCGCGGTCCAAGCCGCCGGGGAGGTTTCGGCCCTCTCCGGCGGCCGTTCGCGGCGGGAAACCGGCAGGTTCTGATCAAAGTGGAGGTGTGCGATGGCCGAGCAGAAGACGGGTCTCGACTACTACCTGGACAGCGATGCCTGGAAGGACACCGAGGTAGCCGACTGGGACAAGGTCGATGCCTACGTCGAGCAGGGCTGGCTCACGGAGCAGGACCGGGAGTACCTGCACGCGTACGGCAGCATGGTGGCGCTCAGCCCGGACAGCGCGGGCGGGTTCTCCGAGACCGACGCGGCGTGGAGCAAGTACCTCGAGGTCAAGGAGGAGCACGAGGACGACCCGCTGTTCAACGAGGACGCCAAGGCGGAGGAGATCCCGCCCCCGGACTGGGACGACGGCCCGCAGGACGGCAAGGACTACCACCAGGACACGCCCTTCAAGGTCCCGGGGACCGAGGAGACCCCGGTGGGCGAGGTGCCCGACGTGCCGGGCGACAACGGTGAGAACAAGGGCGGCGAGAAGGTGATCGGCGTCAACACCAAGGCGCTCAAGGTGTTCGCCGACAACGTGGAATCCCTACGCGACCTGATCGCCAAGGCGAAGACGAAGACCGACGACGTGGACATCAAGCCGGGCGGCTTCAACCTCGCCTACCAGATGCGCGGCAAAATCATGGGCGCCGAGAACAAGGCCGGCCTGAAGAACGACGTGCGCAGCTACCTCGACGAGCTGGACATCACGTTGCGCAACGTCCGCGACGAGGTCCGAAAGCTGGTCGTCGACTACGACAGCACCGAGGAGCTGAACAAGCTCACCGCCGAGAAACTCGGCACGATCATGGACGACTCGTTCAAGTTCATCAACTCGAATTCGAAGCCAGCGGCGCCCTGACGGGTTCGGCACCGGTGGTGGATCGCGGCCTTGCCGTTCCGGCGGGGCCGCTCGGCGGCGGTGGGTGGGCTCGGGGAGCTGAGCCCAGCTTGGTCTGATCTTTCTGGGAGTGGTGAGGGTCGATGGCGGAGACCGAGTCGCAGTACGAGATCGAGGGTTACGACAAGGACATCTTCCACTCCGACGAAGTCGACCGGGACGCGGTGTTCATCAATCCCGAGGCCAAACCCTCCGGGTCGGACAACGACTTCGAGTCCTGGGACTGGAAGCAGATCAAGGCCGCCCTGTGGGGCGGTGCTGCCCTGTCGAGCGACGCCCTGTGGGAAGAGGCCTGGCACAACGTCGATCCGAACACCCTGTACGCGGCGGGCAATGCCTTCAAGCACATCCAGGAGACCATGCACGCCGTCGCCGAGAACCTGCGGGCCCAGGCCGTCGCGGTGGCCGGGGAGCACGGCTCGTGGAAGGGTCTGGCCGCCACGGAGTTCCTGGCCAAGATGCGGACCCTGGCCAACAACATCGAGGACAACGCGGACCGGCTGGGCGGGGCGAACACGGCGAACCCGATCCCGTCGCAGCTCTACAACAACGGTCGGTGGCTGGCCTGGGCGCGCGACGCGACGAACCAGATCGACAAGTACTACGCGCAGGTCGCCAAGTGGCGCGGCGTCGCCCCGGTGATGGACAACGGGTTGGTCATGGTCAGCAAGGACGAGGAAGTCGTCAAGGCCCTGAACAACGAGATGAAGAAGCCCATCCGGGCGCTCGCGGAGGAGTACAAGATCACCGTCGGCGACGTGACGCACACGACACCGGTGACTCCGGGGCCGGGCAAGGGAGGGCCGAAGCCGGAACCGAAACCGGACATCCCGAAGCCGGACCCGCCGAAACCGGAGCCGAAGCCGGAACCGCCGCCCGCACCGCCACCGCCGAAGCCCGAGCCGAAACCGGAGCCGCCGAAACCGGAACCGAAGCCGGAGCCGCCCGAGCCGCCGAAACCGGAACCGCCGGGAACGCCACCGGGAACCCCACCGCCGGGAACACCGCCTCCGGTGGGTCCGCCGCCGGGCTCGAAACCGCAGCCCGAGGGCTCGTCGTCGCCTCCGCCGCCGGTTGGTCCGCCACCGGGCTTGGAATCGCCGCCGCAGGCGTCCTCCTCGGAGGTACCGCCGCCCGGAAGCGAACCGCCTCCGGTTGGTGCGCCTCCTGGAATTGAGCCGCCGCCCGTGGGTTCGCCGCCAGGAAGTGAGCCGCCGCCGGTTGGCCCGCCGCCTGGTGTCGGGCCGCCGCCGGGCTCGGAATCGCCGCCGGAGGGCTCGTCGTCGCCTCCACCGCCGGTCGGGCAGCCACCGGGTTCCGAATCTCGGGGGAGTCAGCCGCCGCCTCCCGTGGGGTCGCCGCCACCCGTGAGCCCGCCCCCCGGCGCGAACAACCAGCCGAAGAGCAATCAGAAGAGGGGACCCGGCGAGGTTCCGCCTCCCGGGAACGTCGGCACGCCGCCTCCGGTGGGCGGAGAGGCGCCGCCGCCGGTGCCGAAGCCGCCGGGCTTGTCGCCTCCTCCCGAAGGGGAGGTTCCTCCTGGAGGCGTTGGTACACCGCCGCCGGTCAACGGCGAAGTGCCTCCGCCGGGGAGCGTCGGTTCACCGCCTCCGGGGAGTGTTGGCACGCCGCCGCCGGCGGGTGGTGAGGTGCCGCCGCCAGGAGGTGTCGGTTCACCACCGCCTGGGAGCATCGGTACGCCGCCGCCCGGGAGCGTCGGTACGCCGCCTCCGGTCAACGGTGAAGTGCCTCCGCCCGTGCCGAACCCGCAGGAGTGGTCGCCTCCGCCTGAGGGCGAGATCGGGCCGGGTGGGTCGCGGGATCGCGGTGGGATGCCGATGATGCCGCCGATGATGCCTCCGGGCGCTGGTGGCGGTCAGGGTTCGGGCGGCGAGCGCTCGGACGCCTCAGGCCTGCTGGACTCCGGCAATCAACCGTGGGGAGGTAAGCCTCCTGCTCCCGGAATGCCGGAAGCGCCGCAGGGCGCCAATCCTGGTGGTCCCGGTCTGGACGTGCCGGTGGGTGAGGTTCCGCCGGTTGCTGGTCCGCAGGACTGGTCGCCGGGTCAGGGTTTGCCGCCGGGTGGGCAGCAGGGTCCTGGTGGGATGCCGATGATGCCGCCGATGATGCCTCCGGGTGCTGGTGGTCAGGGTTCGGGCAACGAGCGCTCGGACGCGTCAGGTCTGCTGGACTCCGGCGATCAGCCCTGGGAGAGCGCGGGTCCGGACGTGGGCGAGCCGGAAGCGCCGGGGGGTGCCAATCCTGGTGGTCCCGGTCTGGACGTGCCGGTGGGTGAGGTTCCGCCGGTTGCTGGTCCGCAGGACTGGTCGCCGGGTCAGGGTTTGCCGCCGGGTGGGCAGCAGGGTCCTGGTGGGATGCCGATGATGCCGCCGATGGCGCCTCCGGGTGCTGGTGGTCAGGGTTCGGGCAACGAGCGCTCGGACGCGTCGGGTCTGCTGGAAGCTGGCGATCAGCCTTGGGCGAGCACTCGTCCCGACACCGGCGAACCCGAGGCGCCGCAGGGTGCTGTGCCCGGCGGGGTGCCGCTGGTGCCGTCGCCTGCCGTTGGCTCCCGGACGGCGCCGGAGCGTTCCGACTCGTCGGATCTGCTGGAAGCCGGAGATCAGCCATGGGAGAGCACCGGTCCTGACAGCGGTGAACCCGAGGCGCGGCAAGGGGTGCCCGTCACCCAGGCCGGCGAGGGCGATCCCGGTGACGCGCCGGAGCTCCCGGAGAACCGCGTACCGGTCGTCCGGCGCGACGAGGAGGAGCAGGACACCAGCGCGTGGGACGTGCCGAGCGACGGCCTGCTGTGGCTCGCGCCGTTCCCGGTGCGGGCACGCCCCGAGGAATCCGAACGCGACCGGCCCGCGCCGGACTACGCGCTGCGAGACAGCGCACCGTGGAACGGCGCCCCCGGCAACGGGTACGACACGTGGCGCAGCGCGAAGTGGGCCGAGGGCAACGGGACGCCGGTGGAGGACGCGCCACCGCTCATGTGCGGCGGCCCGAACCTGACCCCGGCGGAACTGGCCGCGATGAAGGAGGCCGAACGAGCCCAGGCGGAAGCGGAGGCCGCGGCGGCTGCCGAAGAGGAGGAGGACGAGGAGAAGGCGGAGCGCTCCAGCGCGGACCTGCTCGTGAGGGATAACTCTGCCTGGGGCGCAGGACCGGCCACGCCGCCCAACGGAGTGATCGGATAAGGGCACTTCCCGCACTCGTCGAGCACAAGCGAGGCACACCCATGAGCACCATCACGGTGAAGCGGCCGCCGCGGGTCGCCGGGCCGGAGATGCCAGAAGGAGAGGTCGAGCTGCAGGAGCCGCCGGTGATGGCGGAGCCCGCGGCGCTCGACTTCCGCTCGGCGGCCATGTTCCTGCCGATGGGCATCGGCTCGGCGGCGATGGTCATGATGTTCGCGTCGTCCAGCGGCTCGTCCGGGATGTACATGATGGGCGGCGTCATGGGCGTGGGGATGCTGGCGATGGCGCTGAGCCAGATCGGGCGCGCCGCTGCCGAGCGCAAGCGCAAGATGAGTTCCGAGCGGCGCGACTTCCTGCGCTACATCGCGCAGTTGCGCGAGAAGGCGCGGGAGGCCGCGGACCAGCAGCGGCGGGCGGTGGTGTGGAACCACCCCGAACCGTCCTGGCTGTGGTCGGTGGCGAGCGGCCCGAGGCTGTGGGAGCGCCGGGCCAACGACACCGATTTCGGCCGGGCCCGGATCGGGTTGGGCACCCAGGCCGCGGCGGTGGAGTACACCGCGCCGTCGACCAAGCCGATCGAGGACCTCGAACCGCTCGCCGCGGTGTCGCTGCGCCGCTTCCGGGAGGCGTACCGGACGGTGTCGGGCATCCCCATCTCGGTCGGCCTGCGCAGCTTCACCAGCGTGGAGTTCGCCGGTTCCCAGGAATCGGCGCTGGGCCTGGTGCGCGCCATCCTCGGCCAGCTGGTCACCTTCCACTCGCCGGACGAGCTGCGGGTGGCCGTGCTGACCGACGAGACCGGGCAGCCGGAGTGGGACTGGATCAAGTGGTTGCCGCACAACGCGCACCCGACGGTGCACGACACCGCGGGCCCGCTGCGGCTGTTCGCCTGCGACCACGACGAGCTGATGGACGTGCTCGGCGCCGACGTCACCGACCGGCCCGACCACGATCCCGGCAGCCGTCCGGGCGTGGTCGAACCGTTCGTCGTGGTGGTGGCGCACCAGGCGGACATCCCCGAGTCCTCCCGGCTGCTCGACGGTGGCCTGCGCAACGTGGTCCTGCTGGACGTCACCGGAAAGATGCCGGGCGGGCCGAAAGTGCTCCGCCTGACCGCGGAAGGCGACGCGGTGGAGTTCCCGGCGGGAGACGCCACGGGCTCCGCGCAGCGCGACGAGCTGAGCCTGGCGCAGATCGAGGCGCTGGCCAGGCTGCTCGCGCCGAAGCGGACCAGCGGCTCGGTCGACATCGTCGACCAGCCGCTTGAGAACGACTTCGAGCTGACCAGCCTGCTGGGCATCCGCGACCCGCGCACCTTCGACGTGGCCGCGCTGTGGCGGACCCGCGCGGCGCAGCGGGCGCGGCTGTCGGTGCCCATCGGCGTCACCCAGGACGGCGAGGTCGTCGAGCTCGACCTGAAGGAGCCCGCGCAGGGCGGGATGGGGCCGCACGGCATGCTGATCGGGGCCACCGGCTCCGGCAAGAGCGAGCTGCTGCGCACCCTCGTGACCGGCCTCGCCGCGACGCATTCCTCCGAGATCCTGAATCTGGTGCTGGTCGACTTCAAGGGCGGCGCGACGTTCCTCGGGATGGACCGGCTGCCGCACACCTCGGCGATGATCACCAACCTCGCCGACGAGCTGCCGCTGGTCGACCGGATGCAGGACGCGCTCAACGGCGAGCTGGTGCGGCGGCAGGAACTGCTCCGGGCGAGCGGCTTCTCCTCCTCGTTCGAGTACGAGAAGGCGCGTGCGGGCGGCGCGCAGCTGGTGCCGTTCCCGGACCTGCTGATCGTGGTCGACGAGTTCTCCGAGCTGCTGTCCAGCAAGTCCGAGTTCATGGACCTGTTCGTGTCCATCGGGCGGCTCGGCCGGAGCCTCGGCGTGCACCTGCTGCTCGCGTCGCAGCGCCTGGAGGAAGGCCGGATCCACCGCGTCGAGGGGCACCTGTCGTACCGGATCGCGCTGCGCACCTTCTCCTCGATGGAGTCCCGCGCGGTTATCGGGGCGGCGAAGGCCTACGAGCTGCCCTCCGATCCGGGCAACGGCTACCTGAAGATCGACACCACCACGCTGGTCCGCTTCAAGGGCGCCTACGTGTCGGGGCCGTGCCCGCCGAGCGACGGACCGGTGGTCGTCGCGGAGAACCGGGCGTTCGCCGAGGTCGTCGCGTTCCGCACGCAGCCGTACCCGAGCCTGCACGCGCTCCGGCCGACCGACGAGGAACCGGACGCCGACGAGGAACCCGAGCAGCAGGCCGAAACCGAGTCGAACGAGGACGTGCCCGCGCTCGCTGACGTCCTCATCGGACGGTTGGCCGGCAGCGGTCCGCCCGCCCGCCAGATCTGGCTGCCGCCGCTGTCGGAGGCGCCGAGCCTGGACACGCTGCTGCCGACGGTGGTGCCGGATCCCGCCCGCGGGATGACCGTCGACGACCCCGGCAGCCGGGGCGTGCTGCGGGTTCCGGTCGGCGTCGTCGACCGGCCCTTCGAGCAGCTGCGGGACCTGCTGGTCGCCGACCTCGGCGGGGCCGACGGGCACGTCGGCGTCGCGGGCGCGCCGCAGAGCGGGAAGTCGACGCTGCTGCGGACCCTGGTGCTGGGGCTCGCGCTGACCAACACCCCGGAGGAGGTCCAGTTCTACTGCCTGGACTTCGGCGGCGGCGGGATCATGTCGGTGTCCGGCCTGCCGCACGTCGGCTCGGTGGCGACCCGGATGGAGCACGACCGGGTGGTGCGCACCATCGCGGAGCTGACCCAGCTCCTGGAGCGCCGCGAAGCCCTGTTCGCCCAGCACGGGTTCGAGTCGATCTCGGCCTACCTGCGGGCCCGCGCGCGAGGCGAGGTGGACGACCGGTTCGGGCACGTCTTCCTCGTCGTGGACGGCTGGTTCACGGTCAAGCAGGACTTCGCCGACGTGGAGACCAAGATCGGCGAACTCGCCTCGCGAGGGCTCTCGTTCGGCATCCACGTGGTGCTCAGCGCCACCCGCTGGTCGGAGATCCGCCCGTGGCTGCGCGACCTGCTGGGCACCAAGTTCGAGCTGCGGCTCGGCGACTCGATGGAATCCGAGGTCGGGTCCCGCAAGGCGGCCACCGTGCCGAACCAGCCGGGGCGTGGGATGACGGCGAAGGGCTTCCACTTCATCTCCGCGCTGCCCCGCCTGGACGGTACCTCCGGCGTCGACGACCTGGCCGATGCGACCAAGGGCGTCGCGGAGGAGGTGCGGGCGTTCTGGTCCGGTCGCGCCGCGCCGCCGGTGCGGATGCTGCCGACCCACCTGCCCGCGGCCGAACTCCCCGCGCCGGAGCGGGAGTTCCGGGTGTGCCTCGGCTACGACGAGCAGCGGCTGGAACCGGTGTGGCACGACTTCTTCGTCCACCCGCACCTGATGATCTTCGGCGACAGCGCGACCGGCAAGACCAACCTGCTGCGCCTGGCGCTGCGCTCCATCCGGCAGCGGTACGGGCCGGACGAGGCCAAGATCGTGCTGGGCGACGCGCGCCGGGACCTCGACCAGGAGGTGCCCGCCGAGTACGGCGTCGGCTACGGCTTCAGCTCCGAGGCGCTGCACCAGCTGGCCGAGCAGACGGTGGGGTCGATGACCAAGCGGGTGCCGGGCCAGGACATCTCCTCGGAGCGGCTGCGCAAGCGCGACTGGTGGGAAGGCCCGGAGCTGTTCCTCGTCGTGGACGACTACGAGCTGCTCGGCCGGGGCGGCGTCAGCTCGGCGCTGGAACCGCTGCTGCCGATGATCCCGCAGGGTGTCCACATCGGACTACACCTGATCATCGCGCGGAGCACCTCGGGCGCGGTGCGCGCGTTGATGGACCCGGTGCTGCGCAGGCTCTGGGAGCTCGGCACGCCCGGCGTGCTGCTGTCCTACCCCAAGGAGGAGGGCAAGTTCCTCGGGGAGGCCGCGCCGCGCAAGCTGCCGCCCGGCCGCGCCCAGCTCGTCACCCGCCGAGGGGTCGGGCTCATCCAGACCGGTTTCGTGACCGCTGATTCCACCGCCGCTTCGCCCGCCGGGTTGCCGTGAACCAGCGGCCCGCGACCCCACCACCCGCCGAAGTTCGTCCCTGGAGGAAAGGCTCATGACCAGCGCTGCTGAGCTGTGCAGGATCACGGTGTTCGGTCCCGACGGCAAGGCCGACCTCGCCGTGCCCGTTTCGACCACCGTGGCCGATCTCCTGCCGGTGCTGCTCAGCCACACCCAGCAGCAACCCCGGACCGACGAGCAGGGTTCCTGGGTGCTGCAGCGGCTCGGCGGAGCAGCGCTGGACCCGGCGGGCACCCCGGAGACGCTGGACTGGCTGGAGGGCGAGCAGCTGCACCTGCGGCCAGCCGACGATCCGCTGCCCGAGCTGGACTTCGACGACCTGGCCGACGGCATCGCGACGTCGGTCGGGCAGCGGAAGGACCGCTGGAAGCACGAGAACAGCCGCGTCCTGTTCAAGACCCTGTCGGCGGCGGTGGTCGCGGTGATCGGGCTGATCCTGCTCGGACCGGGACCGACGGGGTTGCACGCCGGGTTCGCGCTCGGGTTGGCCGTGGTCTTCGCGGCAGCCGCCGCACCGGTCGCCAGGAAGCTGGACGACCTGGGGCTGACGAGGCTGACCGGGCTGGCCGCTTGCGCCTTGGCCGGGCTCGCCGGACTGATCGCGGCCGACGGCGTGCCGGGAGCGACGGCACCGACCCCCTCGGGAATCCTCGTCGGCGCGGCGGGATCGGCCGTCGCGGCCGCCGTTCTGCTGGTGTTGCGCCGCTTCGCCGCCAACGACATCCCGTACGCGCCGTTCATCACGGTGCTGCTGATCGCGGCGACGGTGATCGGCGGTGTCTGGTTGGGCGCGGGATTCGGCCTGACGATCGGCCAGGTCGCCGGGGTGCTGGCCACCGTGCTGTTCGGCGTGGTCGTCTTCGCGCCGAAGCTGACCATCCGGGCCGCCTACCTGCGCGGGCCGCAGCTGCCGCGCAACGCCGACGACCTCCAGCAGGACATCGATCCCGCGCCCGCCGACGAGGTGTTCACCAGGACGGCGGCGGCGGACCGGTACATGAGCGTGGCGATGGTCGTGGCCGCCACGGTCTTCGTCGGGGCGTTCCCGTTCATCCTGGCGGAGCCGGGCTGGGTCTCGTGGACCCTGGTGATCCTGCTCGCCTGCGCGGTGCTGCTGCGCTCCCGCAGCTTCCTCGGTGTCTGGCAACGGGTTTCGCTGGCCGTGGCGGGAACCGCGGGCCTGAGCCTGGTGGTCCTGCAGTTCGCGCGGGAGTTCTCACCGGGGTGGCGCACCGTTGTCCTGCTGAGCCTGCTCCTGGTGCTGTTCGCGTTGGTCAAGGCGGCGTTGCGGCCCGCGACGCGACGGATGCTGCCGATCTGGGGCCACCTGGCGAACATCTTCGACACCTGCACGGCGCTCGCGGTCGTGCCGCTGCTGCTCCAGCTGCTCGGGGTTTACGCCTGGGCGCGCGGACTGGCCGGGTGAGGGCGGAACCATGCAGACCCAGCGCGACCACGTGCACGCCTACCAGTTCCTGATGGGCCGGATGAGCTCGGCCCTGGTGCTCGGCGATCCCGCCAGCGCCGAGGTGCCCGCCCGGCGGGCCCTGGTCGGCATCAACATCGGACTGGTGCTGGCCCTGCTGATCGCCATCGGGTTCGGCATCTACGGCTGGCTGGTCCCCGGTGGCAACAAGTCCTGGCAGGCGCAGGGCGCGATCGTCGTCGAGAAGGAGACCGGCACGCGCTACGTCAACGTGGGCGGGGTGCTGCACCCGGCGCTGAACCACGCCTCGGCGAAGCTGCTGCAGGGGCCGAACGCCACCAACTCCAAGGTGGCGCTGCTCTCCCGGGCGTCCCTGGCGGACGCGCCGCGCGGTGCCCCGATGGGCATCCCGGACGCGCCGCAGACGCTTCCCCCGGCGCAGGACCTGGTCGGCTCGCACTGGCTGACCTGCCTGCCCGGCGATGCCGCGCCCGGACCTAGCTTGAACTTCGATACCGACGTCCCGACCGCACCGCTGCCCCCGGACCGGTACGTGCTCGTGGAATCTCCTGCGGGCGCGCAGTACCTGCTCTGGGGTGGCGCGAAGCACCAGGTGGCCGATCCGACCGTTCCCATCGCACTGGGCATGGCGAACGTGCGGCCGGTGCGCGCGCCGCAGCCGTGGCTCGACGCGCTGCCGGACGGTCCCGTGCTCGCCCCGGCCCGGATCGACGGCAGGGGAACCCCGGGACCGACCATCGGCGGCGGCACGTACCAGGTGGGCCAGCTCTTCGAGCAGCGCGCGGTGAACGGTGCCGTGCAGATGTTCGTGCTCCTCAGCGAGGGCCTGGCGCCGGTGAGCCGGACCGAGTTCGTGCTGCTGGACGCCGTTCCCGGATCGCCGGAACCCGCCCAGATCGACGCGGCGGCCGTCGCCTCCGCGCCGCGCTCGGCCGACCAGTCGCTCACCAGCAGGCTCCCCGAACTCAGCGGAGCGCGGTGGCAGGACCACGGCGCGAACGCGATCTGCCTCCGGCAGGTTCCGGTCGGCCCGCGCGTCGTCAGCGAGGTGGTCTTCGCCGGGCCGGAGGCCGCGGGCCCGGGCGGCGGTGTCCACCTGCGACCGGGGACCGGCGTGGTGGTGGCGGCGATGCCCATCCCGCCCGGTCGGCGCGTGCCCGACCGCTACCTGATCACCGAAGGCCACCGGTACCTGCTGCCGGACGACGACTCGATGCGGGCGCTGGGCTACAGCGGCGTCCCGGTGCGGCCCATGGCCAAGGATCTGCTCGCCACCGTGCCGAGCGGCCCGGCGCTGAGCCCGGCCGCGGCAGGCGCGGCCAGGAAGGGATGAACAAGTGATGTCCGCACGTTCCCCGCTGACCAGGCGCCGCCGCGGCGCGCCGGAGCTCGCGCTGGCCAAGCACACCGTCGGCAACGTGCTCGTGGTGTGCCCGGAGACGAAGATGACCCCGGAGGCGCAGGAACTGGCCATGTCCGTGGCCGCCGACGCCGAGCACGAGATGGTGGTCGTCGACCTGCCGGCCGACGTGCCGATCGCGGCCTGGGACTCCGTCGCCGAGCTGCTGCCGCGGCGGCGTCGCGGGGTTCGGCTGATCCTCGGCGGCCGGTCCCGGGAGGCGACGGCGCTGACCGGGCAGTGGCTGTCGGAACGCATCGGGCGCACCGTGGTGGCCCCGGACGGGGCGATCTTCCGCGGCGCGGGCGGGACGTTGTTCGTGCACTCCGGGAAGAGCAGCGGCTGGGTCCGCTTCCGGCCGGGCCGGGCGCCGGAGTGGGAGGCCAAGCGCTTTCCCCGGCCCTCCTGGGATTCCGGCGTCACCGAACCCGTGCCCACCAGTTCGGTCGGCATGGCCGACCCGATCCCGGGCGGGGTCTGGATACACGCCGCGGCCCGCGACGCCGAGACGGGCGAGCACTGGTCGCGGCTGGTGCGCGGCATGCCCTGCCAGCCCGAGGTGCTGACGGTCGTGCTCGGCTGCCCCGGCACGCCACCGCTGTCGCTGGACGACGTGAGCCGGTTCTGGCGGCAGCTCGACGACCAGGTGCGGGCGAAGGTCCGCTTCGTGCAGTACGGTCCCGTCCGGCTGCCGCAGGGCGAGGCGCTCGGGCAGGCGCTCGCGGACCTGCTCGACGAGCGGGTCATCTGCTACACGGGGATGCCGGTCGGCTCGACGACGGCCCCGGACGTCTACACGGTGTGCGCGGACGGCGGGCTCGGCTGGCAGTCCTTCGCCCGTGAGGTCGGCTACCTGCCGAGGACGGACCCGGCGTTCCAGGAGATCCCCGCCCTGCTGACGCACCGCATCCCGGTCAGCGGCGTGGAGCAGGTCGCGCCGGCGGTCTACTGGTACACGCCGGACGCGGTGCTGGAGGTCGTGCAGTCGGGGCTGTGGGTGCGCCCGCCCGAGGACGCGCAGAACGCGGCGGCGGTGCGCGCCGAGCCGTGGAGCGCCGAGGTCAGCATCCTGGCCTTCGACGCCACCGACGAGAAGAGCGCTGAGCGCATGCGGCTGCTCGCCCTGGACGTGCTCGCCCGGCTGGACCCGGCCACCCGGGTGCGGGTCCGGCTCGTCCCGGCCTCGGACGTGGGGCGGGAAGCGGTCCGCGTCGCCGGTCCGGCCCGGGGCGAACTGGTCGCCGAGAAGCCCGCGCCATCGGCGGACGGTTCGTCGGTGACCGACACCGTGCAGCTGCCCGCCGTGAGCGAGGAGATCCGCACCGGCAAACCGGCACCCGCCGTCGAGAACCCGCCCGATGTCGGGTCACCGGTCGAGGCTTCCCTCGACACCGAAGCGCCGGTCAGCGCCGCCGGTGCCGGGCCAGCACCGGCCCCGCCCGAAACCGGTCCGGCCTCGGCGATGGCGATCCGCCTGGAGAGCTCACCGGTTACCACCGTCGACCAACCGCCCGCGCCGCGCCCGGCCGACACCGCACCCGCCGCGCGGTCGGTCCCGGAGCCCGCTCCGGGGCCGAAGCCCGAACCGGAAACCGCCGAGGTCGCGGAAGAGCCGGAGAAGCCCGCCGAAGCGCGGCTCCAGCCCGTCCCGGAACCCGCCGCCTCGGCGCTGGTGGCCGACCACGGCATCACCGAGGAACGCGCCTGGCTGCGCCGGACGCTGAGCCGCGATTTCGACACCCTGTCCCACTCGATCTCCCGAATCCTCTCCGAACACCCCGGTTTCCAGGGCACCGACGGGCGATCGTCGGCCGACGTGCTGACCGACACCGTCGCCGTGCGACTGCACCTATCGGAGCGGGGCGAGGCGATCGACCAGGCCCTGCGGACGGGCCGGAACGGGCCGCACGTGCCGTTCGCCCGCTGCGTGGTCTCCGGGCTGACCCGGCTGCCCTCGCACCGCGGCGCGACTGTGTTCGCTGCTTCGCCGACCCCGCAGCAGTGGGAGCTCTACCAGGGGCGTCGCCTCGTGACCGACTGGAGCTTCATCCACGCGCTGACCGAGCCCAGCCCGGACCAGCGGGGCGAGGTGGACGTGCTGGTGTGGTCGATGACCGCCCGCCGGACGAAGCTGCTCGAACCGGGCGGCGCCGACGAGGTGGAGAACCGCGTGGTCTTCGTACCGGGCACCAGCTTCAAGATCCTGGACGTGGCGGAGCCGCGATCGGACGGCACGCGGGGTCGCGTCCTGCTCCGCGAGCTGGCGGAGTCCGAAGTGGACGAATCCGGCCGGGTGGACGCGCGGGCGTCGCTGGACGAGCTGGCGATCACCTCCCTGCAGCGCTGCGTGGAGCGCTGGGCGGCGGCCCAGCCCCGAGGCGCGGTGGGGGAGTCCGCCGCCCGCCGGTTCGGCTCGCTGCCGGGACTGGTGCAGCGGGGATGACGGGCATGCCGGTGGGACTGGCGGAGAGGATGGCGGGCGATGAACCGTGAACTGCTGGTGGTGGGCGGAGGCCGGGCCGGGGAGCACCCCACGATCGGTTCCGCCCTGGCGGCGGCCCGCGACGGGGCGGTGATCAGCGTCCGCCCCGGCCGGTACGAGGAGAACCTCGTCGTGGACCGGACGGTCAGCATCATCGCCGAGGACGGCGACGGCACCGTCGAGGTGCACGCGGCCGAGGGCAGCGCCCTGGTGGTCGACGCCGACGGGGTCCAGCTCCGGGGCCTGCGGCTCACCTGCGACGACACCGGTGTCGCCGCGGTGGACGTGCGGCGCGGCGAGGTCGCCCTCGACGGCTGCTGGGTGGCGGGCTCGTCGTGGGCGTCCCTGCTGACCAGGGGCACGGGATCGGTGGCCACGCGCGGCTGCGAGGTGACCAACACCAGCGGAGCCGGGATCGTGATCACCTCCTCGGCGCCGAGCACCGTGGAGGACACCGTCGTGGCCGACGTGGCCTCGTCGGCGGCGGTGGTCGGCGAGGACGGTTTCCTGACGCTGCGTCGGCTCGTGGTCAAGCGCCCGGAGGGCAACGGCATCTGCGTGAACGGCCGCGGCCGGTGCGTCGTCGAGCAGGGCGTGATCACCGCCGCCGCGAAACCCGGTGTCGTGGTGGAGCAGGAGGGCAGCCTCAAGGTCAGCGACCTGACCGTGCAGGACGGCGCGAACGTCGACCTCTACCTCACCGGCGGCACCTCGATCACCATCGCGGAGTCGTCGTTCTCCGGTGCCGCGGTGCAGGCCGCGCACATCTCGGGCACGGCGAAGCCGGAACTGCGCGGCTGCACCTTCACCGGCGCCGGGCGCAGCGCTGTGCAGGTGACCGGGCAGGCCTCGGCCAGGCTGGTCGAGTGCGTCCTGGCGGACTCCCCGGTCGGGCTCGTCGTGGACGGAGAAGCCTCGTCCCGGTTCGAGAACACCTCCGTGCGCGGAACCACCGAGGCCGTCGCGCAGGTGTCCACGGCCGCATCGGTGCACTTCACCCGCTTCCGGGCCAATGCGAGCGAGGGCGCCGGAATGCTGATCGACGACGGGGCGGTCGAGTTCGCCGACGTCGCGATCCAAACCGCCGCCACCGCGGTGCAGCTCTCGGCGAAGGCGAAGTTCACCGACGCCCGAATCAGCACCGGAGCCGAAACGGCGATCGCGGTCACCGGCAGCGGGCGCGCGGAGCTGACCTCGTCGATGCTGCGCGGCGGCGGGCTGGACGCGGGCTCCGCCGAAGTCGTGATCAGGGACAGCGAGATCGTTGACGTCTCCTCGGACGGCATCCGGGTCGCCCGCGGCGGCCTGCTCACCGGCATCCGCTGCCGGGTGCGCGGGGCGGGCGGACACGGCATCCGCCTCGCCGACGGCGCCCGGGCGGACCTGACGGAGTGCGAACTGCTCGACAGCGCCGCGAACGGCGCGCACCTGGAGACCGCCGAACCGGTGCGGTTGAGCCGGTGCGTGGTGAAGAACAGCGGCGGCGTGGCGGTCCGGCGCCCGGCCGACGACCGCCAGGTCTCGGTGGAGAACCTGGTGACCGACAGCGCGAGCACCGCGCCGCGGCTGGCCGGGGACAGCGGTCCGCGACCGGAGGCCGACACCGCCGGGCCGGGCGAGAGCAGCCTCCGCGAGGCGGGCGGCGCGGTGCTCGACGGGCCGCTGGCCGAGCTCGACTCGCTCATCGGCCTGGAAGGCGTCAAGCAGGAGGTCCGCGGCCTGATCAACCTGATCCGGATGTCGCAGGTCCGCCAGGAGATGGGCCTGCCGATGCCGCCGATGAGCAGGCACCTGGTGTTCGCGGGCCCGCCCGGCACCGGCAAGACCACGGTCGCCCGCCTCTACGGTGCGGTGCTCGGCGAGCTGGGCATCCTCTCCAGCGGCCACATGATCGAGGCCGCCCGGGCCGACCTCGTCGGGCAGTACATCGGATCGACCGCGATTAAGACGACCGAGCTGGTGACCAAGGCGATCGGCGGGGTGCTGTTCATCGACGAGGCCTACACGCTGACCGCCAGCACCGGCGGCGTCGGCCCGGACTTCGGTCAGGAAGCCGTGGACGCGCTCATGAAGATGATGGAGGACCACCGCGACGAGCTGGTGGTGATCGTCGCCGGTTATTCGGAGCTGATGGACAAGTTCCTCCAGTCCAACCCCGGCATGGCCTCCCGGTTCACCCGCACCATCGAGTTCCCCAACTACAGCGTCGAAGAACTGGTCACCATCACGAGCAACCTGTGCCGCAAGCACTACTACGAGCTCACCGACGACGCGGTGGAGGAGCTGACCGGGTACTTCACCCGGGTGCCGAAGGGGGAGACCTTCGGCAACGGCCGGGTCGCCCGCAAGCTCTTCGAATCGATGATCAGCACCCAGGCCTCGCGGCTGGCCCAGAACCCGCCCGCCAGGGACGCCGACTTCAGCAGGCTGACGGCGGCTGACGTCGCCCCGCAGATCGCGATGCTGGAACAGCTGCCCGCTGAGGAGACGGCGAGCAGCGACGCCGCCACCGACCCCACCTCGGCGGTCCGGGTGAGCCGGGCGTGGCGGCGGCTGTCCGACCTGATCGGGCTCGAAGGTCCGCGCCAGGCGATCGGCACAGCGCTGGTCTCGCTGTGCGAGCGCCGGAACAACCGCCGGTCCCTCGGCCAGCACGGCAACGCGGTGCTGACCGGGCCGAGGGGCAGCGGCAGACGGGAACTCGCCCGGCTCTACGCCCAGGGGCTCTCCGAGCTGGGGCTGATCGGCATCGGCCAGGTGGTGCACGCCTCGCTCACCGAGGACCTGCGTCCACAGTGGCCCGGACAGGCGGAGAGCCTGGTGCGCAAGGCGTTCCAGGACGCGCAGGGCGGCCTGGTCGTGGTGGACGTCGACGCGGACGGGAAGCCCCAGGCGGAGGAGGCGGAGGCGCTGCTGGCCGCGTTGCGCGAGCACGCCGCCGATCCGGTAGCGGTGCTGACCGGCACCCGCCCGGGCGTGGAGCACCTGTTCGAGCGGGTGCCGCAGCTCCGGGACTGCTTCGGGGAGTGGTGGCAGGTCGACGCGTACTCCGCGGCCGACCTGGCCGCCATCGCCGTCCGGCAGCTGCGCGAACGCGGCCACCAGGTGCCCGACGAGGTGTCCGCGGCGCTGCGCGCGCACATCGAGGAGTCCGGGGAGAACACGGTGTTCGGCGTCCACCGGCTCTCCCGCCGTCTGGCCCGGATGGCGGCTTCGCGCACGCTGGCCGCCGCCGACGTGGCCGGGCTGGCCAACCGGGCCGAGCTCGGCGGGCTGGCCTCGGTCGGGTGAGTCCGGGCAGATTCCGGTGCCCGGAGGTCTCCGGGTCGCCCGGTGTCGCCCAGCAGCCGTCCCGCCTTGTCGTTGACTTGTCCCGAAGAGCTTGGAGGAGGCCGGAAATGCCCGGAGTGGATCGCCGCAACGTGGAGATGTTGCGGGAGGCGTACGAACATCAGGTCACCGAACTCGCCGAGCGGCAGCGGCGGCTGAGCGAGGTCTCGGCGACCGCGGTGTCCCCGCGCCGCGAGCTGTCGGTCACGGTCGGCCCCCAGGGCGTGATCACCGAGCTGAAGTTCCTGACGAGCGCGTACCGCAGGTTGGCGAAGAACGAGCTGTCCGAGCTGGTGACGCGCACGATCGCCGACGCCCGGGCCAAGCTGACCGAGGAACTCGCGGAGGTCATGGCGCCGATGATGCCTCCCGGGATGGACGTGAAGGCCGTGCTGAACGGGACGGTCAGCGCCGAGCAGATGGCCCCGGACGAGTCCAAACTGCCGACCCTGCTGAGAGAACGGCTGAACCGGGGCTGAGACCCGGCCGGTGGGACGGGCGCGAGCAGCGGAGGGACGACGATCATGAGCCAGTTCTGGGTGGACCCCGAGAACCTGGGCCGCAGCGGCCAGGGTTACGCCGACGTGGGCGATCGGCTGGAGTCGATCCGGCAGCGGGTCAGCTCGTTCGGTGCCCGGTACCGGGGGAGCTTCGGTGACGACGACGTGGGCGTGGAGTTCTTCGGCAACTTCGACGAGGGCAACGAGACGTTCGTCGAAGGAGTCACCCAGCTCTCGGGATCGCTGCGCTACATCAGCGAGGGCCTCAACGAGAACGGGAAGATGTACGCGGGTTCCCGGGACGCTGCCGACGAGTTGTCGGGCAAGTTCAAGTCGTTGGGCGGCGATGTCCCGCTGCCGCCCGGCAAACCGGCGTCCTACCACGCGCGCAAGCCGAACGAAACCCCGCAGAACGACGTGATGCCCCGCAGACCGTTCCACCACTCGCGGTCGCACGCCCCGGACAAGCCCGGCCGGGAATCGAAGTCCACCGCGCAGCGGTCGGTCACGCACGTCGTGGGCGACCGGGAACCGGAAGGCGTGGTGACCCGGGACGCGCAGATGATCTCCGCGATGAGAAGACGCGCGACGTACGAGGGCGAGCAGACCAGGGTGGACGGCGTTCCGCTGCGCAAGAACCAGCGCATCGTCAGCGCCACCGAGCTGGAGGGCGGCGTCGTGCGCCTCAAGGTCGACGGTTACTCCGACATCACCGCCTTGGACGGCCACGACCTGACGCTCAACGGCCGGGGCGACCAGTCGAAGCCCTACCCGGCCGAGGAGGGCGAGCGGCTCTTCCTGGTCACCGAGGACCCCGGGTCGGAGAACTCCCGGAAGCCCGGGGATCAGATCTACATGGAGTTCCCCCGCGACGGCGAGCCGAGCTACTTCCGCCAGCCGTTGAACTGAGCGCGCTCGCCCCGGCGGCGTCGCGGTGAGGTCTTCCCCCTCGCTGAGGGGGTGTGGAGAAGAGCGGATCGAATGGTGGTGAGCAATGGGTGAGATCCAGATCCCCAAGGACGGTTTCTGGGCGCCTATCTACTATTCGATGTACGTGCTGGCCGGGGAGAAGCCGCCGCTGGTCATCTCGAACGACATGTACGCCCTCGGACACGAGATGCGCGACGAGGCCAGCACCTACGAGAGCGTCACGAGCGGCGTGGACGCGCTGTCGGCCGCGGTGTGGGGCAACATCCAGGGCGGGACGGCGGACGCGTTCAGCGACCACGTCCGGGGGGTGACCCTGCCGGTCGAGGCGCAGGCCGCGGCCCTGCGGTACGCGGCCGACATGGTGGACAGCTTCGGGTTGAACGGCGAGGAGGCCGAGTACGACATCCTCATCGGCCTGGCGTTCTTCGCGGCCACGATCTACATGCTCTACCAGATGGGGCCGCCGGGGTGGGCGGCCGTCCCCGAGTGGATCATGGCCGGGCGCCAGTTCGTCACCCAGATCGCCAACGTGGCCAAGCAGCAGGCCAAGACGATCTCCGGACAGGTGCGGTTGGCGTGGAACGGCGTTCAGGGGTTCGCCGAGGAGAGCTTCCAGTCCTTCCTGCCGCAGGCGATCACGACGCTGAACGGCAACCGCAAGGACGGCTGGGACGTCAAGGACATCCTCATCGCGGGTGCGGTCGGCGCCTTCGCCGAGGTCAACGGTTCCGTGCTGCACGGCCTGGCGAACCTGAACAAGCACACCAGGGACTTCGTGCGCACCCCGTTCGGCGCGGGCAACCTCGACGCCGCCGCGGAGCTGCCAGCCGAGGGGATCGTCATCCCGCTGGTGGGTGGCGAGTTCGACGCGTTCGGGACCTACATCTCCAGCTTCGTGATGGGCGCGTGGGAGCAGAGCGCCTCCAACACGTCGATGAACAAGTACAACGGGCAGAGCCCGCCGGCCGGGGGCGCGAACCAGTCCGCTCCGCCCCCGGACCTCTCGACCGCTGACGGTCTCCTGAACGGCACCAATGCTCCCGGTGGCGGTGCGGATTCGAAGGTTCCCGGTGGTCCGGATTCGAAGGTGCTGGCCGAGGGGCCGGATGCGAAGGCGTCTGGTGGTTCCTCGGATGGCCGGGTTCACGATGACCCACCGCCGCCGTACTCGCCGCCTGGTGAGGGGCCGTCGAGTGCGGAGTCCGGGAGCGGGAAGCCTTCGGCTGCGGAGCAGCCCGGTGGTGCGCCGGGTTCGACGGGCTCCGATGGTGCTGGCCCGGATGCGAAAGTGCCTGGCGCCGGGCCGGATTCGAAGGCGCTGTCGGTGGATCCGGATGCGAAGGCGTCTGGCGGTTCCTCGGATGGCCGGGTTCACGATGACCCACCGCCGCCGTACTCGCCGCCTGGTGAGGCCCCATCGAATGCGGAGCCGGGGAGCGGGAAGCCTTCGTTCGCGTACCAGCCTTCGGCTGTGGAGCAGCCCGGTCGCGTACCGGGTTCGAAGAGTCCCGATGGCGTCGGACCGGACCCGAAAATCCCTGGCGTTGCGCCGGATTCGGGGAAGCCGCTTGTTGGTCCGGGCTCGGAAGCGCCTGGTGCCCCCGCGAACGGTCAGGTCCACGACGATGCGCCGCCGCCGTACTCGCCGCCCGGTGAGGCACCGCCGAACGCGGAGTCGCGGAACGCGAACCCCTCGGCCGCGCAGCAGCCGCCAGCTGCGGAGCGGCCTGGTGGTTCGCCGTCCGCGGCGACTCCGCCTCCGGCCGTTCCGCCTGCGGTGGGGCCACCTGTTGGCTCGCCGCCTGTGGTGACTCCGCCCCCGGTGGCCACGCCGGCGAACGCCGGTGGGAGCACTCCGCCACCGGTGGGCGCCAGCACCGGGCCTGGTCCGGTGGAACAACCGGCCGCGCAGCCACCGGCTTCCGGTGCGCCGCAGGGCATCGGCTCGCCCAAGGGCTTGCCGGGATTCGAGACGGTTTCGACGCCGCCGATCGGCAACCCGCCGCAGGACGCGGGCCCGGCGGTCAACGGTCAGGATCACCAAATCCGGCAGCCGTCCACCGAACAGCCGCCGTTCCGGCACACGCCCGTCGAGCAGCCTGCGGTCCAGCAGCCTCCTGCCGAGCAGCCGGCTGGTCAGCAGGCACCTGCCGACCAGCCTGGCCAGCAGGCACCGGACCGGCAGAATCAGGACCGCCAGTCGCCGGACCAGCAAAGCCCGGGTCAGCAGTCGACGGAGTTGCCGCCGTCTGTCGAGCGTCGGGCGGAGCAGTCGCCGGAGCAGCGTCCGGTGGAACAGCCGGGTTCCGATCAGCAGAACCCGGGTCAGCGCAGCACCGAACAGGACCCGGTGTTGCGCGAGCAGGGCGAGCCGCGAGCGGACCAGCAGGAGCGGGACGGCAACGGGTCGGCTCAGATCCGTCCGCCCGGTCAGCAGACCGGTCCGGGCCAGCCGTCGGCAACGCCGAACACGGCGTCCCCGTCATCCGGACCTCCCAGCAACAACCAAGCGCCCTCGAACTCTCCCACCACGTCGAGCCCTTCGGCTCAGGACGTGTCCCGGGACAGGTCCGATCGGCCGGTGGTCGGCGGTCAGAGCGATCGGGCGACGACGCCGTCGAGCCAGGCCGACCGGCCTTCGACGGTGGTCGACGGCCCGCGGTTCTCCGCGGGGCCGGGGACGCGGGGCGACACCGAGGACTTCGCCCAGCAACACCCCAGCGGCGTGACCGCTGGGCGGACCGAGGTGGATGCCGCGCTGGATGCGGGAACTCGCGAGCAATCCTCGGCAGCGCAGGTGCGCCCCTCGCCTCAGCTGTCCGATGAGGCGAGGGCGGACGATACGCCCGCGGAAAGCCAACCTCCGCCGCAGCGCGGCGCACCGCCCTCGGTCTCCTCCGGAAGCGAAACGGGGACGACCAGGCCCGGCGAGGCGGGGGCGCCGAAGCGCGGTGGCGAACCGGAGGCGGAGAAGGACGTCCGAGGCCGTTCGGAGACCCGGCAGGAGCGTTCACCGGCGCTGAACCGGACCGTCGCACCGAGCGGTTTCGGCGGTAGCCCGCAGAAGGCGCTTTTCGCCGAGCCGCCGAAGACCTCGGCCGAGGATCGGGACAAGCCCGCGCGCGCGTCGGCGCCGGGCGACGGCCGCCCTCGGCCCGGCACCGTCGTCCCCGAGCAGCACATCACCCCCGAGCAGCGGAGAATTCTCGACCTGCACGGCGTGGAGACGGTCTTCCCGGGTGGCAACGCGGTCCACGACAACTTCCGCGAAGCCGTCGCCCGGAGCGTGCCGGACAACGCACCCGGGGAGCACGCCCGGATCACGGGGAAGATCAACGACTTCGCCGCGCACAACCGCGAGAACACCGACTTCGCCGCTCTCGCGCACGCCGCCGACATCCGGGTCCACGTGCTCAACCCCGACGGAACGTGGGACAGCTACGGCCCGGAGACCGGTCTTCCGGTCCACATCGCCAGGTCCGCGATACAGGGTGCGGACACCTACCTGGGCACCCGCGAGACGGTGCACATCGGCCGTCCGGCGGTGAGCTACCCGGGTTCCACGGTGATCCGGTCGAACGACCGGAAGCGGCACGTCATCCACCGCGGCGAGTTCGAGGTCGAGACGGTCAAGGGCGAGCACTACGTGCGCCTGTACACCGCCGTCCTGAACCCGGTCACCACCGGCTCCGGCTTCAAGGACGTGCACCAGCACCCGGACGGCAGGGTCGAGCCGTTCACCGGCGTGGAGAAGGGCGTCTTCTGGGCGGGTGGCGGCCGGCCGTTGCGGGCGATCCAGTGGATGGCCAAGTACGAGAACGACATCAACCGCGAACCGGGCATGCAGCCGGTGCTGAGGTCGTACCTCGTTCCGCTGGACAAGTTCACCGAGATCAGCACGCGATCCGTCCCCGAATCGGTGGCCGAGGACAACGAGCTGTCCCTGAACACCGACCAGCGCGGCGACGTCAACCAGTTCGGCTTGCGCGGCAAGGACTTCGAACAGCTCCAACAGCACGCACTCAAGGGTTCGCTCGTCACGTACGTGCCTGGCGGACACGACTACCGGATGCGCGAGGTCGCCGGTCGGCAGGAGGACATCGCCGATCTGTACGTCCGCCTCGGCCTGAGCCCCGACTTCGACCCCACCGCGCTCGGCCGCGACAACGACCCGTGGTTCAAGTGGGAGAAGAAGAACGGGAGGTGGCAGAACAAGTTCCGCAACAGCGCGGAGGAGCTGCGTTCGCTCGCCTGGAAGTTGGGCCAGCACTTCCACACCTGGAACAATTCGGCGGAGGCGCACTTCCACCCGCCAGGAGATTCGGCTCCCGGTTCCAAGAGCGGTCCGGAGCGGAAATCGCCCGCTGAGCGCACGGCGGAGCTGAACGCGTACATCAACACCTACGGCCCTGGCAGCCGGAACGTCCGGCAGGTCGCGGACGCGATCACGAATGCGCTCGCGGCCGCCGATGACAAGGGGCCGGCCAGCGTCCGGATGGACGTGACGCCAGATGCGCTCCGCATCGAGGACTCGGGTTTGGGAAGGGCGATCAGCTCCGCCTTCAACGACGTCAGCAACCAGCGCGCGCACAAGAGCAGGTTCGGGTTCCAGAACAACGTGCGGCCCTCGCTCGACCAGGTTCGGCTGGCCGTCGCCGATCCGCGCTTCGTCGCCGCAGTGGCGGAAATCGCGGCGAACCGAGCGGTCGACAAGACCGTGGACCAGTTCGCCGGGAAGGTCTTGGGCAACACGGCCGACGAGGCTGAGCTGAACCGGTTCCGCGCCGGACTGCGGGACGACTGGGTCAGGCCCAAGGTGGAGGAAGCGCTGCGCGATCTCGGCGGGGAACTGGGCGCCGAGATCCACGCGAAGGAACCGGCAAAGGCGGGTTACCTGTCCGGGCAGCGAGGTGCCCGGTTGGCGTCGGTCGTCGTGGACAACATCAAGTCCGACGACGCCTTCAAGCGTTTCCTGCGCGAGTCCTCGCCCCGTCTCGGACGGGAGGCGATCAGCAGGAGACTGACCGAGGAGGTCGGGCCGCGCGCGCTCGCCAAGATCACCGACGTGGACCTGGTGGGTTTGTCCGCGGCGGATCTCAAGTCGTTCTTCGCCGGTTCCGCCCGGGACATCGCCGTCGAGATCGTGGACGCCATCGATGGCGACCCCGTGCTGAAGATGATCGACAGGGGCGAACGGGAGCGGATCGGCGGCCTGGTGGCGAAGGTGCTGAACGACCCGCGGACCCTGGAGCGGTCGACGTTCACCACCGTCACCCGGGACGAGGTCGATGCCTTCATGGCCAAGGTTCCCGAGATCGCCACCCAGGCGGAGATCGGTGCGTCCATCGCCACCGACGAGAAGCGGATCGAGGTCGACTTCAACACCCGCGAGTCCGCGCTGAACGAGGATCGAAGGGGTGTGCGGGGCGAGCCGTTCGCGAACGAGTTCGGGCGCTGGCGCGCGGAGAACGCGGTCGGTTACACCCAGCGGCACGCGCCCGGCGTGTTCGCCGGCCACCGGCGGATCGGCGAGGCCCTCAGCGGCACGATCGCCGAGCAGCTCGCCGATCCGGACGGGCGCTCGGCGAAGACGATCCTCGACCAGCTGGTGTCCGAACTGGACCGGGACGTCACCGACTACCACGACCAGATCCGGCGGAAGTTCGACGAGCTGGTGGCGCGCCGGGACGGCAGCCCCTACCGGCCGAGCGGCAAGGACCGGCCGAACACCTTCGGCGAGCACGCGCAGATGGTGCTCAACCAGTACCTCCAGCTCACCAGCAACGACGACGACTCCGGCCGGTTCGTCTCCCGGGACGCCCTGGCGAAGGCGATCCTGTTCCACGACATGGAGAAGGTGAACTCCAAGGAGCAGTTCGGCGACGCCCAGCACCAGCACGACCGCGAGCCCGAGCACCGCGGTGCCGTCAGCCAGATGAACCGGCACGAGGGCCTGTGGAACAACCGGCGGGAGTTCGAGCTGGCCAGGGCCGTGGTGGACTCCGACCCGTTCGGGTTCTACATGCGCGACATGGGGGTCGACGCGCAGGGGGTGTACGACTTCGTCCGCGACCTGGCCCACCGCGCCAAGCGCCCGGACGGCACCGCCCCCACCGCGGTGGACGTGCGGAACCTCTTCCACGAGTTCCACCAGTACTACCAGGCGGACTTCTCCTCCTACACCAGGTTCGCGCGGTTCGTCAACGACACAACCGGTCAGGTCGATGCGGGCTACCTCCAGCTCAAAGGCCTTGCCACCGACGACAACGGTCTGGTGCCCGCTGATGGCGGTCGCCGGTACGCGTACGTCTCGGAACAGACCTCCGGCGCGTCCGAGGAGAAGTTCGAAGCGCTGCGCAAGCTCTTCGACGACGCAGTGGCTGCGGAGCGCGAGGTTTCGCCGGTGTCGGCGGAGTCGTTCGCGGACGATCCGGCCGGGGAGCGCGCGTTCGTGCGGGAGAACTTCGCGCACGTGCGTGGGGTGAACGGGGACCGCTTCGCTGCGAATGTCCCGGGGCATCGGACGAACTGTCTCGCGGCGTCGATTCAGACGTTGAACGCGGATGCGCGTCCTGAGCGGGCGGGGGAGTTCGAGGCCGGTCCGAGTGGTGTGGTGCATCGGGATCGGGTGCCGGAGTCGGGTTTGCCGCCGATGGCGCGTCAGGACCGGGGTTACGCCGATGTGACGGATCGGGCGGCACGCGAGGAGGACGGTCCGGTCGGGCTGGTGTACGCGGACTTCGGCGACGGCAGGGGCCATTTCTTCACGGTGCACAAGCGCGGCGGCCAGGTCGTGTACTTCGACGGGCAGTCGTGGTCGTTGGCGGCGTTGGGTGATCCGTTGGAGGTGTGGTTCTCGCCGGTGACCTCGGGCGAGGTCCTGGCACCGGTGCACTCCCCGGTGGGCACCGGGCACCTGGACAGCGGCCGGAGCCAGGACCAGCACGCGGATGCACCCGACGAGTTCTTCGACGCCCGATCGACGTTGGACGACGAGACCGACTCGGAGACCGGGCAGCCGACCGGCTGGGGCGGGTCGCCGCAGCGGTACCGGGGAATCGACGACGCGGGGCGCCGAATCAGCTTCAGGCGGCCCGATGTGCACAGCAGGTCGCTGAGCGCATCCGGGCAGAACGGGGTCGCCTACCTGGCCGACCGGGATCTCGAAGACCGGGTGCACGGGTGGATGCGCGGGATCGACGGCTCGATCCGCGTGGTGCGCACGATGCCCGGCGATTCGATGGACGATGCCCTCGCCAACAGCTTGGCGCGGCCGGACAGCGATGTGGAGGTGAACTTCACCGACTCGCTGGTCGTGGCGCTCAAGGCCGGTCACGACGACCGCTACGCCTTCCCCGTCGGCATCGGCGGGGAGAAGACCCAGGTCTGGGTGGATCGGGTGACGGCCGCGGAGTACCTGGCGGCATCGCGGCGCGTGCGGACGAGCGGATCGGTGCTGCTGCTGATACCGGGACGCACAGCGCCCGATGCCGCGAGGAATCTCGCGCGCGAGATGGTCAAGACCGACTCCGCACTCACGGTGCACACCGGTGACGCGTCGATGGGAATCGGGCCCGGTGGCCGCCTGGTCGTGCTGGGCAACGGCGGAATGCTGACTGTTCGCGCCACGACTGAACGGGTCCACACCCGCACCCGGACCGAGGTCGGCCACGTCGATGTCAGCAGGGACGTACAGATCCTGGAGATAGCGAAGTGGACCACGACCCGCTTCTCGCCGGAGGAGGTCGATGCCATCGCGCGGGAGTCCCTCCGCCGGGAGCGCAATCCCCGGCCTCGCGAGGATTCCCGCGCGCACGATCGGCCCGCACCCGGCCCGGCGCCGGAACCGCGGTCGGATGACCGGTCCGGTGGCCGTCCGAACCCGGATCCGGCACCGGACCCGCGCCTGGACGACCTGTCCGGAACGGATCTCTACGAGGTTCTGGGCGTGGAATCCGATGCGCCGTTGCGCCGGATTGAGCGGGCGTACGAGCGGCTTCGGATGGCCAATCTTCCGGACGGGGAGTTGCGGGAGGTCAAGCGCGCGTTCGAGGTGCTGTCCGATGCACGTGCTCGGGCGGAGTACGACGCGGGGCGTGCTGCGGAGCCGAGCCGCGACGACGGCCCCACCCGGGATCTTTACGAGGTCTTGGGCGTGGAATCCGATGCGCCGTTGCATCGGATCGAGCGGGCGTATGAGCGGCTTCGGATGGCCAATCTTCCGGACGGGGAGTTGCGGGAGGTCAAGCGCGCGTTCGAGGTGCTGTCCGATGCGCGTGGCCGGGCGGACTACGACGCGGGACGAGCCGCTGGCCGGAGCCGCGACGAGGGGCCTGCCCGGGATCCCCACGAGGTTCTGGGGGTGGAGCCCGGTGCGCCGTTGCATCGGATCGAGCGGGCGTACGAGCGGCTTCGGATGGCCAATCTTCCGGATCGGGAGTTGCGGGAGGTCAAGCGTGCGTTCGATGAGCTGACCAAGGAGCACTACAGCGGCCTGGGAGCGGACGGGCCTGATGCGGAGCCGCGTCCCGAGCCGCCGCCCCGGCCGGAACCGGAACCCAAGCCGAAGCCGGAGCCGAAGCCCGAACCGAAGCCCACCGGTCGGCCGGAGCGGGAAGCTCCCCGCCCCGGGAGTCCCGAGTCGGGTTCGTCGGGCCGGGGCGAGTCGAGCGGTGCCCGGCCTGGGCGTCCGGGGGCGGAGTCGTCGCACCGGCAGGAAGCGCCTGGGACCGGGGAGTCGTCGAAAGCGCAGTCCGGGCAGCAGGACGCGTCGCGGCAGTCGTTCGCGGACCTCAGCGACTACTACGCGGTGCTGGGCGTTGCGCCGGATGCGCCCGATGCCGAGATCAGGAAGCAGTACCGGAAGCTCGCGCTGAAGTTCCACCCGGACAGGGCGGAGCGGAACGGCCTCGACGCGGAAACCGCCACGCACTACTT
Organism: Saccharopolyspora antimicrobica; assembly: GCF_003635025.1. GTDB lineage: Bacteria > Actinomycetota > Actinomycetes > Mycobacteriales > Pseudonocardiaceae > Saccharopolyspora > Saccharopolyspora antimicrobica. Next base: position 4,916,195 of record NZ_RBXX01000002.1, read on the forward strand.
CCAGGCGATCAACTCTGCCCACGAGGTCCTGTCGGATCCGAATGCGCGGAGCAGGTACGACGATGCGCGTCGTCTGGCCGAGTTCCGGGCGCAGGCCTGGGCGAGGCAACCCGATCCGTGGGGTCGGCAGCGTCCGGGGTGGGGGCCCAGTGGTTTTGGCGGTTCGGCGCCGGTTTCGCCGCCGTCGCCGGGTGATGTGCGGCCGGGCGTGGTGTCGGCGGAGTCGTTCGCGGACGATCCGGCCGGGGGGCGCGCGTTCGTGCGGGAGAACTTCGCGCATGTGCGTGGGGTGAATGGGGACCGCTTCGTTGCGAATGTCCCGGGGCATCGGACGAACTGTCTCGCGGCGTCGATTCAGACGTTGAACGCGGATGCGCGTCCTGAGCGGGCGGGGGAGTTCGAGGCTGGTCCGAGTGGTGTGGTGCATCGGGATCGGGTGCCGGAGTCGGGTTTGCCGCCGATGGCGCGTCAGGACCGGGGTTACGACGATGTGACGGATGCTGCGCTGGGTAAGGAAGGTGACGGTCCGGTCGGGCTGGTGTACGCGGACTTCGGTGACGGCAGGGGTCATTTCTTCACGGTGCACAAGCGCGGCGATCAGGTCGTGTATTTCGACGGGCAGTCGTGGTCGTTGGCGGCGTTGGGTGATCCGTTGGAGGTGTGGTTCTCGCCGGTGACCTCGGGCGAGGTCCTGGCACCGGTGCACTCCCCGGTGGACACCGCCGGGGAGGACGCGACGACCCCCGGTGCGGAAGGCGATCGGGCCGAACCGCCGCTGGGCGGCCGGAAGATCGAGGTCCTCGACGATGGGCGCACGCTCCCGCTGAGCATGCACAGCCGGGACCTGGACGACGTCGAGGACCCGGTGAACGAGAGCCGCTGGATGGTGCCCGACGGAGCGGATGTGGTGCGGCTCGCCGAGGCGCGGGACCCTGGATCGCCGAACTACCGGCCGGGCTGGGACCAGCTGACCCCGGCGCAGTCGTGGGCGCTGATGGCCGCGGAGCTGCGCGGCGCGCAGTTCCACGAGCGCGATCGCGCCAGGGCCATCGCCCGCATCCGCAGGCTCAGCGAGGGCTACGGCGGCACCAGCAAGGCCGAACGCGCCGAGATCGCCGCTGCCGCGCACGAGAAGCTCAAGTCCTGGCCCATCGTCACCAACCTGTTCCCGAACCGGATGGTGCCCGACGGCAAGGGCGGGCAGGCCCCGCTGATGCGGTTGCTCTCCGAAGGGCAGCCGATCCGGAACCTGTGGGAGACGGGGGTTTCGCAGGGTTCCACCGACGTCAGCCAGCGGGCCAAGGCGGAATGGCTGTTCGGCTACTCCTCCGCCTTCCAGCGCGGCGACGGCACGATGGTCGCGGACCCGGCCGAGATGCCGCGCTACAGCGCGGTGATCCCGCCGAGCCGCACCGAAGGCTCCGCCGTCCAGTACGGCACCGTGGTGCTGCACTGGAACGACGAGGTCCGCTCCCGCAGCACGTTCACACCGGGTGACTCGGTGGACGTGAACCCGGACACGAACGCGGTCAGCTACACCGACAAGGACCACCTGTACCCGCTGCTGGCCTACGGCGACGAGAGGCTGGTCCGGCACCTCGTGGCCGAGGCCACCGACTACCGCCACGACCCCGAGCTGAAGGACGCTCCGGGCCCGAGCACGCACGACTTCCTGGAAGCGCAGATCCACGGCCCGCTGGACCTGTCCCTCGCGGACAAGGCGGTGGTCAACTGGGGCCGCGTCGGGGCGAAGGACGACGACCAGCCTGGCCTCACCCGCGCCGAGGCCGAGCAGCTGGTCTCCGATTTGCGGTCGGCCCACCCGGACCTGACCGTCGAGCTGGGCGAGGAGATCGGGGAGCCCGGTCACGCCGACACCGCCGAGCGGAACCGGGTGCGCGAGCTGTACGGCCTGGACGCCAGCAGGCACCTGGACGAGCAGGACCTGGCGGTGGCGCGCGAACTGGACCGGTTGGCGGGCGGTGGCCCGTTCGCCGGGCACGCCGACCGCCAGGACGTGATGCGGCTGCTGACCGGCGACGACGGCCCGCGCCCGGACGACGACGCGGCGGGCCCGATGCTGCGGGAGCTCTTCGACACCGCCAGGCAGCGCGGCGTCGACTCGCTGGAGCTGCCCGGCCGCACCGACACCGATCCCACCCCGACCGAAGCGCCGACGGACGAACCGATCGGCGAACACGACCGCAGCGACGCGGAGCACCACGACGGCGAAGGGGAGACCGCTCGGGGCCGTGACGAGGACGAAACCGCTCCGCCGCGCGACGCCCCCGTCGTCGCGGGCCACACCGAACCCCCTGCTCGTCGCCGCGGGTGGCTGCGCCTGCCGCGCAACCGGGGCCTCGGTGCGGGCAAGCAGCTCACCCGCACCGAAGGCGCCGATCGGGTCGTCGCCGCCGCCAAGAGCTTGGCCAGCCGCGAACCGTCCACAGAGGAACTCGCGGACCTCCGGGCGGCCGTGCGCAACGACTTCGAATCGTTCATGGGCGGCCGGGAGGTGAACCTGGGCGGCGAACGCATCCTGATCAGCGCCGATGTGGACCTGTCGGCCGCCGAGCCGACCGACGCCGACGCCGGGACGCGCTCCGCGGAGAGCGAGCGGACCCGGACCTCCACCGCCGCCACCACCTACACGCGCACCCCGATGTCGCGGTGGCTCTTCTTCCTCCCGATGGTCCCGGGCCTGTTCGTGACCGGCTCCGCCAACGCGCCGACCGCCCCGGCCACCGTTCGCAGCAACTCGCAGCAGAACTCGCAGAGCGTGCGGACCAGCGTCGCGCTCCCGGCGAAGACCACGAGCGAAACCGGCTTCCGGGGGATGCGGTCGGTGCGCGCCCCGGCCACGTTCACCCTCAGCAGGCTCGATCGGGACGGGACGCCGACCCTGCCCAGGATCCAGGTCGGCCGGTCCGTGCGCGGCGAAACACCGGTGTCGGTCGAGCTGAGCGTGCCCATCGGGCTCAACGGTGACGGTCGCGAGGTCCCGGTGCCCGCGTCGCTGCCCGCTTCCGCGCTGGAGGACGTCGTCGTCCACGGCAACGCGCGCGGCCAGTACCGGGGCAAACCGCTGCCGCAACGCGGCGGCGTGTTCGAGCAGGTCCACTCCTACGTCGGGCCGCTGAGCAAGAGCGCCCAGCGAACCCTCCGGGCGTTCGTCAGCTCCGGCAACGTCAAGCAGCGGCTGGCGGAGATGGCGGTGACCCCGGAGCAGGCCGCGGAGAATCACGGCTGGGTGTCCTCAGGTTCGTTGCTGCCGAAGGGAAATCCGCTCAAGCGGCTGTTGAGCACCAAGGGCCAGAAGGTGCAGATGCGCGTCATCGCCCGGCGCGTCTACTTCGACCAGGACATCGACGGTGCGCAGTTCGAGGAGACCACCTCGACCAAGGCCACCACCGAAAGCTCCAACGAGGTGCGCCACGACGTGAGCGTCTCGGCCGCGGGCGGTCCCGGCTTCGACGTGGGCATGGCGTCGGTCGGCGGCGGCGCGTTCGCGAGCGGTGGGCACGGCAGCAGCCACGCGCAGGACCACAGCCGCGAGGCGGGCACCGAGACCACCCGCTCCTACACCGGTCCGCTGACGCGCTACTACACGCGCTACGACTGGCAGTTCCGCAAGCCCGGGCGTGATCCGGTCACGTTCGCCGGAGCCGTGGGCGGCTACCACTGGGCGAAGCAGGCGGACGCCGAACGCGCCGGTATCAGCGCCGCCGCGGCGGACGGGGCTCCCGGACGCCAGGAGGTGGCCGACACCGCGGCGCGCGCGGCGATGCAGCTCGACGGCGCCGGCGAGCTGCTGAGCAAGATCCTGCGGAACTCCACGGCGGAACTGCCGGGACACCACCGGTGGAAGTGGCGGGACACCGAGTTCGTCACCGAGTTCGACAACCCCGCCCTGGCCGGTGGGATCTCGGCCAAGAACGAGCGGAAGCTGGCCAGGGGCGAGGCCATTCGCGACGGGGTCTCCGCCGAGCAGCTGGCCCGTCGCGCACCGGACATGCTCGTCGACCGGCGGCCGCTGGTGCTGGACCTCGAACCGGAACCCGGCTGGGGCCACGACTACCACGCCTCCGTCCAGGTGGCCGCGAGCCTGGAAGGCGACCTGGAGGATCTCGGCCCGGCCGACGGAACCGTCACCGACGAGAAGCTCTCGGAGACCGAGAGCGGCGGCTACACCAAGGTCCGGAACTGGACGTTGGCCGGTGGCCTCATCGCCCGCGCGTACGTGTCGCTGGCGGGCACCGGAATGCTGACCAGCCACCACAGGGTCTACTACGACCGGTCGAAGACCTCCGGAACGGCGCAGGAGACCGAACTCTCCAGCGGAGGCGTTCACGGCAGGGACTTCGACGAGTCCGGCAACGTGCGGCCCGAACCGATGCGGCGGTACCGCGCGCGGGTCAAGCTCACCGCGTCCGGGAGCTACTGGTCCCCGCACAACGACCTGGTTCGCGGTATCACGGTCGGCTCGCCCGGCAAGGACGCCCGGGAGCGGTCGCCGCTGACGATCGTGGACCCCGAGGCCGCCGAGCAGGGCCGCGAACCGGGCAGCGTCACCCTCGACGTGATCCTCGAACTCCCGGCCTCGCACGGGAACCAGCGCCCCGACGTGGCACCGGTCAACCGCACGCAGCTCGACGACGTCTCGATCAACCGGAGCGAGGAGCTGCGCCGCGGCGCGTCCCGCAAGCTCGACGGCCTGCCGATCGTGCGCATCGACGGCCTGGGGCACGTGCGCGACAAGCTGCGGGAGCTGGTGGGCAGGGCCGCCTCCGACGAGGCCTTCTTCGCCGACAGCGACAACTCCGGTCTGATCGACCAGGCGATCTCGCTGGAGGCGCTGCGCGGTGACCGGCGGGCCTTCAACCGCAAGATCCGGTTGGACGGGTTCCGCCTGAAGCGCAGGCGGGCCGACGCGGAGGCCAAGGCCGCGGTGTCCTTGCGGCTCCGCGATCCGGAGGTCCTGGACACCGCGTGGCAGCCCGCGGAGCGGTCGGTGCGGGGCGGCAGCACCACCAGCAGCGAGCTGGGCGGCACCTGGACCGCGGGCAACGCGATCGAACCCGCCTTCGTCCCGACGAGCGAGACCTCCAACCACACCCCCGGCACGGTCGCCCACGGCATGGGCCTGCTCCTGCACGACCTGAGCCTGTGGGTGAGCAGCTTCGGCCACAAGGAGGGCCACAGCACCGCCGTCTCCCACCAGCGCTCGGTGTCCGGGGAACCCCGGCGGATGCACCTGATCTCCGCCACGGTGGAGGCCACGATGGCCGTCGAGACGGCCAGCCGGGGCAACCTGGACCGCTGGCACCTGTTCCGGTCGAAGGCGGTCGGCCGGGCCGCCGAGCGCTTCGAGCTGCCGGGCGCCGCGCGGGTCTGGGTTGACGACGAGCAGCTGCACGAGATCCGGATCAGGCAGGCCGAGGAGGACGCGCGGCGCGCCGCCGAGACCCCCGAACCGGAAACGGCACCGGAGCCGCCGACCGATCCGGACGCGCTCAGCCCGGTGCCGGAAGGACATTCCATCGGCTCCCCGGAGTGGGCTGACGGCGTGACCGAGCCGATCGACCTCACCAACGCCATCGAGCCGCTGCGCGAACAACTGGTGCGGCGTCTCGGCCAGGAGCAGGCCGACGCGCTGCTGCCGTCCTCGTCGCTGGACGGTGAACACGACAACCTCCGCGAGGCGGAGCGCTACCTGTCGCAGTTCCAGGCATCCCTGGGAGACGTGGCCAACGGTGGCACCGGCACCCCGCTGCGGCTGCACGGCAGGCTCGGTGGCGAGACCTACGAACTGCGCGTCGACGCCCAGCTGCGCGGTACGCCGGAGCCGATCGGGATCAAGCACGGCGAGCTGGCGAGGGCCAGCAAGGCGACGTTCAAGACGAGCTCCAGCCACAAGTTCACCAGGGTGCTCGCCGAGATGTTCACCGTTGTCGTACCGGCCGGGATGTTCCAGAACGACTCCGCCGTGGCCGACGCCGGGTCGAAGCCGGGTGAGCACGGCGCCGCCTACGGCAACTCCGGTCTCGGTCTCGGGCATGTCTTCGAATGGCTCAAGCAGACCCGGCAGACCAAGAGCGACCGGGCGACCGAGCACGTGCACACCGAGACGGTGGCGGGCGCGCTGGCCGAGCACCGCGCGGAGGTGCTGTTCGACGTGCGCATCGAGCGGCACGGCGAGCGCATCGCGGCGGCGCCGGACACCCGCACCGTCACCGCGCACACCCCGGTCGAGGACACCGCGATTCCCGATGCGGGGGCGAAATCCCGCCGAGGTGACATCGTCGTGCGGTCCGCCGAGGACGCGACCGAGCAGAAGCTCGCGGAGTGGCGCGCTGCCGGCACCCCGGAGGCCCTGCCGGACGACCCGGCGAAGTTCCGGGTGGTGGACTTCAAGGGCGAGGTCGACGACCTGGTCCGCGCGGCGGAGCGGGCCATCGAGGTGGCGGGCGGCGAAGTGGACTCGCACACCCGCCGGATGCTGCGCGCCGAACTCACCTCGGGTCGGGTGAGCGCGATCAAGGGCACGCACGGCACCGAGGCGGTGCCGCTGGAGCTACCACCGGGGCTCGGGCTGAAACTGGGCGTGCACCCCAAACTTCCCGGGCACGGCGAGCTGAGGGGCGCCAGCGGCCGGATCAAGCTGGGCGGCGCCAAGACCTCGTCCAGCACGTCCGAGACCGAGGTCGGTTCGGAGAGCGCGAACGCGGTGGTCGCGCTCCCCTTCGTCGCGGCGGGCGTGCCCCAGCACCCGGACTCAGCCAGCTACCCCGACCGCCAGCCGTTCGGCTCGATGGGCGACTGGTCGCTGCCGATGGAACCGCTCGGTGCGCGAGGAGCCGAGCACGAGCACCAGGACGACGACGAATCCGGTGGCGGCGAGCTGCCCGCGGCCGGGGCGCGGCCCGCCGAGGACGGGATCACCAGCTCGTGGTTGCACGGCGCCGGATTCCGGTTCGTCGCCGAGCCGACCTCGGCCATCAGCACGCGGCGCACCGCCGTCGTGGACGTCGACTTCGAGCAGGGCTACCAGGTCCGCCGCTCGGACCGGACCGATCGGCTGCCCGCACCGCTGGTCGAAGCGGCCCAGGAACTCGCCGCGCGGGATGCGGAGTGGACGGCGGAACGCGGTCGGCGGCGCGCCGCCTACCCGTTCGGGCCGGGCGACCAGGACGGTGACCTGGGTGCCGACGTGGCGGCGGAACTCGCCTTCCGGGACGCCACCGAAGCCGAGCAGCGCGCGGCGGCGGCCTTCTGGCGGGCGAAGCGGGTTTACGACCAGGAACTGGCGCACGCCCGGCAGGACCCCGGCCTGCGCGGCGTCGAACCCGACGCGCGCGTGGTCGTGCCCGCCAACGCGGACCGGCTTCCGGTGGGGGAGCGCAACCAGCTGTACAAGCTCGCGCGGGAGTTGCTGGACGCCCGCGCCTCCGGTGCGCGACCGACCTTGCGCTACCGGGTGCACGGTGACGTCGGTTCCTCCCGGGCGGCCGATGATTTCTCCTCCGCCGCAACGGAATTGGATCGCCTGATCAGGCTGGCGCAGTCGGCGACGCCGCGCGCCGAACGGCTGGGCCGAAGCGATCTCGGCCTCGACGTGGCGCCGCACTTCGTGCGCTCCGGCGGCCCGACCGAGGTGGAGATCTGGCTGGAAACACCCGACCGATCGGACACCGCTGAGGACTCCGGCAGGGCGGAGTTCCGGGTGCGCTACCCGCAGTTGTGGGGCGTGAACGCGGAGAACTACGCGCGAGGTCTGCCGGGGCACACGGAGAACTGCGGCCTGGCGTTGATCGCGGCGGAGCGGACCCTGACCGGCGGTGTCGCGGTGGCGGCCGACGCGGGTGGTCCGGTGACCGTCGGGTCGTTGCAGGAGCACTTCGGGCAGCGCGCCGTCGAGGCGACGTTCGACCAGGTGGACGCGCACATGAGCGGGCAGCCGGGCGGTCGGGGGACGGTGTTCCTCCGCGGCCCCAACGGCATGGTGCACAGCGTGCTCGCGGAGACCGGCGAGGACGGGATCGTCAGATACCCGGACCCGCAGCGGGGTGTGATGTCCGATGCCGGCCCGGACAACGTGGTCGGTTTCCTGCCGCTGCGCGGCGCGGAGCCGTTGCCTGGTGCGGACTTGGCCCCGGACCTCCTGGTCGGAATGCCTGCCCAGGACTCCGGTAGCGGCGATGGGCGCAATCCGCGTCGGGTGGCTGGTGGTGCGCGGCCGTCGTTGCAGCGCCGGGATGCGGGTCTGCCGGATTCCGGGGCTTCGGCGGGGGAGTCCGGTAGTGGTGATCGGCGCGGTTCGCGTCGGGTGGCTGCTGGTGCGCGGCCGTCCTTGCAACGCCGGGACGCGGGTTTGCCGGACCCCGCTCTCGGGAGATCGGCGGATGACGGTCCGTTGTTGCGGCGCCCGCACGCGGACTCCCCGGATCGCGGTGCGCCGGTCCAGCAGGTCACGGACCGGACCTTCAGCGAACCCTTCGCGGGCGTCGTCGACGCCGTTGTCAACGGCACTTTCGTCGGCAGCTTCGTCGGCTCGATCGACGGCACGGTCACGACCCTCTCGCGAGGCACCAGGGCCGTGCAGGGCGAGATCTCGGTCCGCGACGCCATCGTCCGCGGCACCATGGTCGGCCGCTTCGACGGCCTGACGGTCGGCACCGTCAACGGCGCGATCAGGGCCGACGCGGCGCCCGCCACCGCCAACCCCGGTTCGCGAACCCGGCCTGCGACGGGCGACCGCACTCCCGATCCGGCGATCCGGTTCGGCTTCGACGGGCGGGGCGCGCCCGCGATCTTCAACACCCGCGATGTCGACTCCGAGGTGGTGCCCAACGCCGCGGGCGAGTCGGCCGTCGTCAACCTCATGCCGCAGGTCTCGGATGCCGTGCGCGAGTGGGCCGCCGGGTTCGTGCGCATGAACGACGTCCTGCGCACCCTTCCGGGCGAGAACGCGGTGAGCGCGAACTCGGCGATGCTCCGCCCCGGCAGCTACGCCGACGCGCCCTGGAACCATCCCGCCTGGTTCTTCGTCGGGTCGGACGGCGAGGTCTTCTCCGTGCCGCTGCGCCGCGGCGACCAGTCCGAAACCGTCTACGTCACCGGCGACGAGCTGTGGCGCATCGCCGAGGACCGGGGCTGGTTCGCGGGTCGCCCGGCCCGCGAGATCGTCCTGGTCCACAACAGCGACGAGAACGCTCCGGGGTCCGGCCTCTTCGCCCGCACCGGTCACGAGGACGACGGTGACGCCGTCGTCTTCTCCCCCCGAGGTCCCTACGCGATCGTCCCCCCGCAACCGGGCGTCCGATCGGCGATCGTCGTCGGCGGCAACCACGGCTGGGAGAGCCACCACCCCGGGGGCCAGCGGGTCGTCCACGAGCAAACCCAGTACACGGCGGAAGAAGTCGCGCAGATCCGCGCGGTTGAACGAGCGCTGGACAGCGCGGAGCAGTCCGGTCCGCCGCCGGGATCGCCGCTCGTGCACCTCTACCCCGAGACGGGCAGCGCGGAGGGAGCGCTCCACCGCGGGTACGACCTGGCCAGCGGTCAGCCGCTCGAATTCCGCGCCGACGACGTCTTCCACCTGCTCGCGGTGAACGCGCAACGGCAGGCGCAGATCCTCAGCTTCGGCACCCAGCCCACCTCGCACGAGGCGCTGGGCCGCTGGGCGCTGGGCATGGCTCGGGTGGACCGGGTGATGCGCACGCTGCCCCACGAGGCCGTCCCGGACCCGCTGCTCCACCCCATGCGGGACCGCAACACCCACACCAGCGGCGACGTCCGCGCGCCGTGGCGCGGTGATCCGATCTGGTTCGCCATCGGCACCGACGAGGACCGGTTCCGGCTCCGGGTGCGGAGCGGGGAGGGACATGCCGACATCGGCGTGTCCAGCCGAACCTTCCACCAGATCCTCCGCGAGATTCCCGAATACCGGGCCCTCCGCGCCTACAACCCCGATGCCGAGATCGTCTTCCTCGCCGACGCCACCGGGCCGAACGCGGTGGCGCGGTTCGCCGAGGAGGCCCACCGGCACGGCGACCCCGCGACCTTCCACGTCGGCGGCGGCACGACGTGGGCCATGCCGCCGGACAGGTCGCCGCACCCCGGCCAGTCCACGATCGCGGTCAGCTACAACGGCGGCTGGCTCACCTACCGGCCGGACGGCACCGCGGGCGTCTACGGCTACACCCGGTACTCCGAGGAGGAGGTTCAGCAGCTCCGGGAGCTGGCGCTGGACACCCGGGTCCCGCTCCCGCGCTACGCGGAGCCGCCCGCGTACAGCTCACCGCCCGGCAGTCCCGATCAGGCCGCGCCGCCCGCCTACACCGACGCCGACCTGCCGGTCGCCGGGGCGTGGCCGTCGATGCCCGCTGGTTCGGTGGTCACCGCTGGGAGCTTCCCCAGCGAGGCCGACGCTGCCGCGTTCTACCGGCACCGCTTCCCGGCACTGCGCGGGGTGAACGAGGACGGCTACGCGCGGGGCGAGGCGGGACGGGCCAGGAACTGCGGGCTGGCGTTGATCGCGGCCGAGAGAACCCTCGCCGGGGGCGTGACGGTCGTCGCCGACGAGGGCGGCCCGAGCACCGTCGGGTTCCTGGCGGACAACCTTGGGGCTCCTGCGGTGGAAGCGTCGTACGAGCAGGTCCTGGCGCACACGCGCGCGCAGCCCGAGGGAGCGTTCGGAGCCGTGCTCCTGCAGGGCCCCGGGCGGGGCATGGTGCACGCCGTGCTGGTCGAGAGGGGCGAGGACGGCGTCGTCCGATTCGCGGATCAGCATCGCGGGACGATGGCCAACGCCGACCGGGGCAACGTCGTCGGTTACGTCCCGCTCCTGCGCACCGGTGCGGCGCCGCTGGCTGGTGCGCCCGTGGACCGGAAACTCCTGGTGGGGGCACCGGCTGGGAACCGCGGCCTGTTCGACCGGCTGGCCCGGCGAGTGCGCAGCGACCGGAACCGGCGTGTCCAGGGCAGTGCTGAGCAAGGCGCCCGGACGGCTCGCAGCGCCGACGATGTTCTGGCGCGAGCCGCCCGGTTCGACCAGATCGACTCCGACGCGCTGGCAGACGCGCTCGACACATCGAATCCCGTTAGTTCGCAGCGGGTTTCGAAGTTGGCCGAGAAGTACGGCAGGAATCGCGCGTGGGCGCGGGATGTGCTCGTCCGCGCCGCAGGTGCGCGGTTGCGGGCGGCCGAGCCGCAACCTGGTGCACCCGGTGCCATCGCCGCGCTGGTCGAGTCGCTCGGTGTCGGCCGCACGCAGGCCACCGGTCTGGTCGAGGCCGCGGCGGTCTCCGAAATCCGCGCGGCCGCGGATGCCGGACGGCCTTACAGCCGCCAGGATCTGATCGCCAAGTTCGGTTATCGCGGTTGGGACGTCTCGGCCTGCATCTCCGCGGCGGCGTTCCTGGACGCGCGTGCGGCCGCGAAGGCCGGCCGGCCGCTCTCGGCGGACGAGCTCGCCGGGAAGCACCGGGTCGAACGGGACCGGGCGGTGAGCCTGGTCGACGCCGCCGCGGTCGCGGACGTCCGGGAGATCGTGGAGGGCGGCGGTTCCGTCACGGCCGATGACCTGGCCGCCAGGTACGGCAGGAGCCGCCAGTGGGCTTACGCGCTGATCAACAGCGAGCCCTTCTGGTCGGGGCCGCTGAACGATTCGCAGACCTCGGCTGCGTTCGGGCCCACGAAGTACGCCGCTCCCGTCCTCGCGGGGGCGGAGGAGTCGCGCGCGCGGGCGGCGGTGCGCGCGGCAGCGGCCGACGGGCATCCGCGGACCGCGGAAGCTCTGGTCGAGGAGTTCGGCAAGAACCGCGAGTGGGCGTTCGACCAGATCGACGCCGCCGCGCACGCCGATGTGATCGAGGCCGCGGGGCGTGGCGAGTGGCACGACGCCGAGGCGCTGGCCGGGAAGTACGGCATGAACGCCCGGTGGGCGCATCGCCAGATCGTGAACGCGGGCGCCGTCGAGCACGCCGCGAGGCTGAACGCCGCGGAAAAGGTCCGCGACGACGCCGACTTCGAGAGGCCCTGGTCGGCGGAGGCGCTGGCCGACGCGTACGGGATCAGCGTCGCGAAGGCGGCCGACGTGATCACCAACGCGGCGAAGACCGATGCGTACCACTCCAGTATGTTCGGGCAATCGTACGCGGCCGGACAGCTGGCGGAGAAGTACCGGATCGGCGTCGAATCGGCTCGGAAGGAGATCCGCGCTGCCGCGCGTGCCGGGGTGAACGGCTTCGCCAACGGTGGCAACCCGTACACCGCTTACAAACTCGCCTTGAACTTCCGGTTGAGCTTCGTGGAGGCCGAGCAGGAGATCCGCTCCGCCGCGGTCGTCTACGCACGCGCGGTGCCCGGCCCGCGGACCCCGGACGAACTGGCCGGGAGGTACGGCAAGGACCGGCGGTGGGCGTTCGACCGGATCGGTGCGCTGGTGCGCTCCGACGCGGACAGCGGTCTGTTCACCACCGACGACCTGGCTGAGCGGTACGGCATCAGCCGCGAGGCGGTCGAATACCGGATCGGCCCCGCAGCGGCGTTCGCGCATGCGCACGAGGCCCACGGCCGTGGTGCGCCCCCCACTGCTGCTGAACTCGCCGACAGGTACGGCCTCAGCGCCGAGGAAGCCCAGGCCCAGATCGACGCAGCTCGCGTGGCCACCGTGCGCGCCGCCAGCGACTGGATCCTCCTGGCGGACGGTCTGGGAAGGGGGACCGGCGAGTCGGGCCCGTTCGAGAACATCGCACCGGGTGATCTCCTCCGGGTCGACGCCTTGGTGGAATCCGGACTCAGCCGCGAGCGGGCCGTTTTCCTGGCGTCGGGCAACCTGGTCAACAGCTTGATCGGTGGGCGCGTGGGCCGGCGGCATGCCGCCGAGGAGTTCGCCGAAGCGAGCGGGATCAGCGCGGCGGAGGCCGAGATCCTGATCGACACCGCCGCGACGGGCGAGGTCACGGAGGCGATGCTGGCCCGTCGCCCGCTCACCGCCGGTGCTCTCGCCGCGCGGTACGGCAGGACGCCGCAGTGGGCCACCGGCCGGATCGAAACCGCCTTCGTCAACCACCTGCGCCGCCAAGGCCTCCTGGCTGTGATGTCGGGGAGCCAGCCCTACACGGCCGCGCACCTGCGCACGGTGGCCTGGAATTACCGCATCGGCAACCAGCGCGCGCTCGATCTGATCAACTCCGCCGCCCGGGCGGATGTGCGCGCGGCGGCCGATCACGGGGAGCCTTACACCGCAGCGGAACTGGGCGGGAGGTACCACCTCGTCGACCGGTGGGCAGCCGACCAGATCGCCGAGGTCGTGCGCGCCGATGCGCGCGCGGCGGCGAACCGCGACGAGCCGCGGACCCCCGATGAACTCGCGCGGAAGTACGACATCAGCCGCGGAGCGGCCGAAGAGGCGATCGTCGCGGCCGTGCTCGCCGATGCCCGCAACGGCGACGAACTCGTCGTGGCGGCTCTCGCGCAGCGGTACGGAATCAGCCCCGAGGTCGTGGGCGGTCACATCGATGCCGTCATGCGGGCCGATCTGCGCGGGGCGGCGGACCGCCGTGCGCCCTACACCCCGGAGGCGTTGGCGGCGAAGTACGGCGTGACGCGGATGCGGGCCGTCGAGCAGACCGAGGCCGCCGCGCTCGAATACCTTGCCGATGCGGCGGAAGCCCGGTTGCCGGACGACGCCGCGGCCATGGTCGAGAAGTTCGGTTTCACCCGCGACTGGGCCCAGCGCCTCAGGCGCGGTGCCGCGAGCGCCGATGTGCGCGCGGCGGCGGACCGCCGCGAGCCGTACACCGTTCACGACGTCGGAGAGAGGTACTTCCGCGACGAAGACGCCGAGGTCGTTGCCGCGATCAGCGACGCCGCGCAGGCCGATGTGCGCGAGGCGGCGCGGCGCGGCGACCATTACACCCGGGGAGCCCTGGCCCGGAAGTACCGCGTGACCGCGTCGTTCGCGGCCAGCGTGATCGAAGCCGTTGCGCGCGCGGATGTGCGCGCCGACCTGCGCGAGGCGGCAGGGCTCGGCAAGCCCTACACCGACGAGCAACTCGCCGAGCGGTACCGCATGAGCACCGGAGCGGCCGCGCACGAGAAATCCGCTGCCGCTCTCGCCCACGCGCGGGAGGCCCGCAACTCCTGGGAACCGCACATCGCCGATGAACTCGTCGAGCGGTACGGCATCAGCCGGGAGGAGGCCGAGCGCCACGTCAACTACGCCCGTCACGTGCCGGAGGATTCCGACCTGGAGTCCTTCACCGACCCCGACGACGACCTGGATTTCGATTCCTCCGATGAGGACGCGGACGACGGCCCGCAGTGGGGTGCGGGGATCGTCGACCACCTGGGCGTCGTCTCGGACTCCGAGAGCGACGCGGAGTCCGATGACGACTGGGACGAGCAGTTGGAGCCGACGCGCGTTTTCGGCGGCGCCTCGTCCGCCGCCGAAACCTTCCGGGCGCGCTATCCGCGGTTGTGGGGTGTGAACGCGGAGAAGTACGCGCGGGGTGTGCCGGGACACACGGAGAACTGCGGGTTGGCGTTGATCGCGGCGGAGCGCACTCTCACCGGGGGTGTCACCGTGGCGGCCGACGCGGGCGGTCCCGTGACGGTGTCGGCGTTGCAGGAACGCCTCGGGGCGCGGGCCGTCGTGGCCTCCGGCGATCAGGTCGAGGCGCACATGGGTGGCCAGCAGGCGGGCGCGCGGGGTGCGGTGTTCCTCCGCGGCCCCAACGGCATGGTGCACGGCGTGCTCGCGGAGACCGGCAAGCACGGTGCGGTCGAATATCCGGACACGCATCGCGGCGTGATGGTGGCGCCGCGGCCGGACGAGGTGGTGGGTTTCCTGCCGCTGCGCGGTGCGGCACCGTTGCCCGGCGCGGACCTGGACCCGAACCTCCTGGTCGGGGCACCGGCTGACGACCTGGACGACATGTTCGGTCGACTGGCCCTGCGGTTGCAGCGCCGGGACAGTGCCGAGGTGCCTGGTGATGTCGCCCTGGACGACTTGCGGGACGACGTTCGCAGCGCCGCGAACTCGGGCATGCCGTACAGCCCCGACCAACTGGCCCGGATCTCCGGGATCAGCCGCGAACGGGCCGTTGAGGTGATCGGCTTCGCCGCGCAGGAGGACGTGCTCGAAGCCGAGGACTTCGACTTCCCGCTCACTTCCACCGAACTGGCCAGGAAGTACGGCCTCGGCAGGGATTGGGCGCGGGAGCTCATCAACGACGTGGGGGAAGCGCGGTGGCAGTCCGACTTGGTGCTCCACAACGCCTGGAAACGGTCGGAGGCGCAGAACTCGGCCGTCCTGACGGCCCGAGCTCTCGCCGAACTCACCCATCCAGCGGATCAGAACTCGGACGGCGCGCGACTCGCCGTGCGCAATGCCACCCGGTACAGGTTGTCCTGGGCAAAGGAGCGAATCCTGCGAACTGCTGAGTACGAGCAACGGGCCCGCGGGGTGACGTTGGAGTTGCTGCGCAACCCGTCGGACGAAGACCGAATCCAGGGGGAGGTGGACCGGTGGGTGGCGGACGCGGTGATGTCGCGGCTGGAGACCCCACCGCGGTTGCACCTGCTGGAGGTGGCGGAGCGGTACTGGGGCGAGAACCAGCCTGGAAATCTCCTGTACGCGCACCTGGGCACGTTCGTGCGGTACTTGAACGAAGCGGAGCGCGAGGCCTACCGGATCACGATCGGCCCCGACGGCCTCCTCTACGACAGCAGGGGCGAGCTCTTCCACACGATCAACGGAAGTTCCGAGTGGGACCCGGACTACGGGGAGCGGATCTTCGTCGTGGACGCGTCCGGCCGGATCTACGCCGGGCGGAAGGTGGTGGGGCAATTCCACCACTCCAGCTTCCTCGCGGCCGGGCCCGCTTCCGGCGCGGGTTTCATCAAGGTCGACATGGGACGGATCGTGTCGATCGTGGACAGCAGCGGCCACTACCGGCCTCAGGAGAGGCACACTTGGCAGACCGTTGAGAATTTCCGCAGGCAGGGCGTGGTCATCCGCGACGACCAGATCGAAGAGGCCTGACCGGACGAAGGGCGGTGCACGATGGAAACGTGGCGCGGTGTCGTGAACGGCATCTTCGAAGGAGTCAGGCCCGGCGCGGCGCTCGATGACGCGACAGCGGCCCGGATCGCCCGCGCGCTCGTCCGCGAACCGCTGGGATACCTGGCAGTCGAGGACGAGTACGCGGCGCTGGAGGACGCGATCCGACCGGGCACCGGCTTGGCCGAGGTGGTGCCGGTACCGCACGGCGAGGCCGCCGCGCGCGAGTTCCTGACCGCCGTCCGCAACGAGATGGACGCGCAGCGTCCCTGGCCCGAGCCGGCCTTGCGCAGGTTGCACCCGGCGGGATGGCGGGACTTCCCGGACACTCCGGTCGCGCGCGTCGGCATGTCCTACGCGCACCTGGGGATGCTGATCGGGGAGGTGTTCCGGTCCCCCGACGAGCAGGAGGCGCGCCAGGTCCTGGTGCTGCGGCTGGCTTCGGGAGCGGAACTGGCCTTCGTCGCGCCCTGGTGGCGGGGGAGCGACGAC
The DNA here is from genome assembly GCF_003635025.1 of Saccharopolyspora antimicrobica. GTDB lineage: Bacteria > Actinomycetota > Actinomycetes > Mycobacteriales > Pseudonocardiaceae > Saccharopolyspora > Saccharopolyspora antimicrobica. The sequence continues at coordinate 4,932,756 of NZ_RBXX01000002.1, forward strand.
GTCGCAGTGCTGCTGCGCGGTTCGGGGCACGCGCCGCGTGACGCGGTGGCCGAACTCGTCCGGGCCACGGATCTCCGACCGGCGGACGTCACGTCGCTGGGATGAACCGGGGCGCGCGGTGGTGGGGGATTTCCCGTGCGCGGCGGTCGAGCGGGTCCCGGGGCGGCGCCGGTGGCCCACACTGCGAGTGGCTGCCGCCGCTGGCCGAACAGACCCAGAGAGCTCCGAACTGCCGGACGAGCATTGACCGAGGTGACGATGAGCGACGATCTCTCCCGCCGGGCCGCCGACTGGCTGGACCGCACCTACGGGGGCCTGGTCACCCTCACCGGCGGTCAACCCTTGGTCGACGGCGAGCGGATCCAGCTGTTCGGCTGCGACTACGCCGGTGGCTCCGCCGAGCCGCTGCTGGCGGCCACGATCGCGGTGCCCAAGGACGGCGGCCAGCCGTTCCCGGTCGCCAACGCCGATCCGCTGGACGAGGAGGTCAACCTGGCCGGGTCGACGAACTCCGCCCAGCCGTGGCGCTGGCGGGTCAACGCGCGCAGCTGCCTGGTCGCGACGGACGCCGCGGTGGACCGCCGTCCGGCCTCGGCGCTGCCGTGGGCGCCGCTGGACGAGGCACCCGGCTGGTGGGACCGGATGCTGGCCGCGCACTTCCCGAGCGCGGAGGTGTCCACCTGCTCGACCTGGGCGGACGTGACGTCGATGCTGCTGGAGGGCGGACCGGGCACGCGCACCGCGGTGTGGCTGCGCAGGCAGCTTTCCGGGACGGAGATCACCGGCCACCTGCTGTACGCGCTCCACGACGCCGACCGGGCCGTCTTCCTGGACGGGCAGCGGGGTTCGCTGGCGCGGCTGGACGACGACGAGATCGGGCAGCTGGTGGTGGCCCGCTTCCACCGCCCCGTCGCGGACGGCACCGAAGTGCTCCGGGCGCCTTGGGAAACGGCCGCACCGGACCTGGAATCCGCGCTGGCCAAGGCGAACAGCTGGCTGGAGCACACCTACCCGGATCCGGTCGTCGTCGTGCGGCCGGACGCGGCGGACGAGACCGAACGCGGTTGGCTGTTCGCCTGCACCACCCGGCGCTTCCAGGAGACCGGTGACTGGCGGGACCAGATGCTCGACGCCGCCCTGGTGGTTCCGAAAGCGGCGGGCGAGGCGCCGTTCGGGCTGCCGAACAACGATCCGTGGAGTTACCTGACCGGCTGGGACGCGCGGCAGGACGGCCTCCCCGAACCCCCGGCACCCGCAGCCGCGGCGTGGTTCAAGCCCACGATGAGCGAACTCGGCCGACCGCTGAGCAGCACCGCCCACCAGAGCTGGGGCGAGACGCTGACCGAGCTCGCCGGCACGCCGAAGGGCTCGAAGTCGCTGGTGTGGGTCCGCCGCAGGGATTTCCGCGGCCGGGAATCGGTGGGCAACCTGCTGGTCGCGGTCAACGAGGGCGGCGAGGTGCGGCTCATCGACTCGCTGGCCGAGAAGGGGCAGCCCTCCTTCGACCAGGACCCGCTGGCCCTGCACGTCATCCGCTACGGCTCGTGACCGGACGGCACGGCCCGCACTCCCGGGGCTCGACGGCTTCCGCCGCGAACCGCACGCCCGAAGACGGGGCTCCGGTGATCATGTTGACGTCGGTTGCCGAGGAGGACCGGTTGCGCGAGAAGGTCGAGGACGACCCGTCGCAGCCCGAGCTGTTGATGACCGCGCGGGACGCCTGCCACCGGTTCGATCCGCCCGGTTGCACCGGTGATCCGGGGTGAGCCCGTCGCTGATCCTGCTGATCGCGGTGTGCGAATCGGTGGGCGTGGGACTCGTCGGCGCGGTGGTGCTGCGCCTGCTCCGGCGGTGCCCGGTCGGGAACTCGCTGATCGCGGTCATCGTGATCACCGCGTGCGGGACCAACGTGAGCACCATCGCCGTCGTCCTCGTCACGCAGTCCGTCGAAGTGCCGGTGGCGGTGACGCTGCTGGCCAACCTCGTCGCCGGTGCGGTCTCGCTCGGCATCGGCCTGCTGCTCGCCCGGTCGGTGCTGCGGGGCAGCAGGCGGCCGGCCGACGCGACCCGCGTGCGGTTCCGGCTGCCGGACGACCCGCCGAGCGCGGAGTCCGCCGAGCTGGCGCGGGAGCTGCGGATCACCAGCGACGAGCTGGCGGAGTCCAGGCGGCGCGAACGGGCGGTCGAGCAGTCCCGGCGCAAGCTGGTCACGTGGATCACGCACGACCTGCGCGGCCCGCTGGCGAGGTTGCGGGCCCTGTTGGAGTCCATTGAGGACGGTGATCCGGGCGCCCACATCGCGAAGCTGCGCGCGGACACCGAGCGCCTGACCGGGATGGTGGACGACCTCGTCCAGCTCTCCCAGATCGAGACCGGGGCGTTGCGCCTGAACCCTCGTCAGGTGGTCCTCGACGACCTGATCAGCGACGAGGTGGCCGGACTCGCCGTGCTGGCCGCTGACCGCGGGATCCGGTTGCGCGCCAGGAAGGTCGAGCCGGTCACCGTCGTGGTGGACGACCGGTCCATGACCCGCGTGTTCAACAACCTGCTGGGCAACGCGATCCGCTGCAGCCCGGAGCGGTCCACGGTCGCGGTGGACGTCCGCGCGGTGGACGGCTGGGCGGTGGTGTCGGTGACCGACGAGTGCGGCGGAATCCCGCCGCAGGATCTCGCTTCGGTCTTCGACATGGGATGGCGCGGTCACCGGCCGGACACCGGGGTGGACCAGGGCGGCGGTTTCGGGCTGACCATCGTGCACGGGCTGGTGCAGGCGCACGGAGGGCACGTGTCGGTGCACAACGTGCCGGGCGGTTGTTGTTTCGACGTCCGGCTGCCGCTGCTGCGCTGAACCGCCACGGCTGCCGGGAGGCGGCCTCTGCTGGCAAGGCCCTCAAACCTCAGGCCCGATGAGGGGATTCCCGCGAGCGCGCGGCAAAACCGCGGTTGACCGACCCGGCGTTGGAAACTCGAGTCATGTGGTTCGCGCGTTGCGCCGTTGGAAGCGCCGGGGAGGAACGGGTGATCGGGCGTCGCGCCAACCAGCACGCTCACAACGCAGGTCGGAGGAAGAGCGCGATGAACGAGGCCGAATCGGCAACGCACTCGGTGAACCCGGCTGCGCGGGCGCCCGGCGAGCAGGTGCGCGTCGCGGTGTGGGCCGCCGATCCCATCACCTCGACCGGGTTGGCGGAGATGCTGCTGGGCACCGCCGAAGTGTTCGTCGCAGTCGATCCGTTCCCCGCCGACGTCGACGTGCTCGTCTTCGCCGCGGACCGCGTGAGCCCGGAGGTCCTGGCCCGCATCAGCAGGGCGGCCGCCGAATCGGCCGCGCCTGCGGTGCTGGTGACCAGGCAGCTGGACCGGGCCGTTCTGCTGCGGTTGGTCGAGTGCCGCGTGGTCGCGGTGCTGCACCGCGGCGCGGTCACCAGCGAGCGCCTGGTCGGCGCGATCCGCGACGCCGCCGAGCGCGGCGGGGCGCTGCCGAACGACCTGCTGGGAGAGCTGCTGCGGCAGGTGGAGGACCTGCACCGGGACGTCCTGGAACCGCGCGGTCCGAACTCCACCGGTTTCGTGGCCCGGGAGATCGACGTCCTGCGGCTGCTGGCGGAGGGCTGGGACACCGAGGAGATCGGCAAGGAGCTCTGCTACTCGGAGCGCACCGTGAAGAACGTCATCTACGCGATGATGAGCCGGTTCAACCTGCGCAACCGGGCGCAGCTGGTGGCCCACGGCGTGCGAACCGGGGTGATCTGAGCGTTCCGGGGGAACGCTCGCCGATGCTCGCCGGACGGGGCGGTCTCGTCGAACTTCGTCGTGCTCGAAGTGGTGCTGCCAGGTGTGTCGCCCGCGGGTGCTCATCCGAGCGGCGACGCCGGTTCGCGATTCCTCTGTGTACTCCCGGAACTGCCCGTAAATCCCGATCTGGTTCCCGATGTGTTGACCGGCCCCGGTGCCGACTCGAAGCTTGGCCAGTCGTCCGCCGATCGGCGGAGACGAACCGAGAGATCGCCCGCGCGCAACACCCGCGCGATGATGAACACGGGAACGAGTGAAGAACTTTGACTGACAGAACCCTTCAGGGCGAGAGCGCATCCGCGCCGCCGCGGCACGTCGACGTCGGCGACGCCGGGTACAGCAAGTCCCTGAAAGCCAGGCACATCAACATGATCGCGATAGGTGGCGCGATCGGTACCGGTCTCTTCCTGGGTGCGGGTGGGCGCTTGGCGCAGGCCGGTCCGGCGCTGGCCATCGCGTACGCGGTCTGCGGTGTGTTCGCGTTCTTCGTGGTGCGCGCGCTGGGTGAACTCATCCTGCACCGGCCGTCGTCGGGTGCCTTCGTGTCCTACGCGCGGGAGTTCATGGGGGAGAAGGGCGCTTTCGTCGCCGGGTGGATGTACTTCCTGAACTGGGCGACCACCGGCATCGCCGACATCACCGCGATCGCGCTGTACGCGCACTACTGGAGCCTGTTCACCCCCGTCCCGCAGTGGGTTCTGGCGTTGGTGGCGCTGGTGGCGGTGCTCCTGCTGAACCTGGTGTCGGTGAAGCTGTTCGGCGAGATGGAGTTCTGGTTCGCGATCATCAAGGTCGGCGCGCTGGTGGCGTTCATGTTCGTGGGCATCGGGCTGCTGGTGATGGGCACGCCGATCGGCGGAACGGTGCCCAGTCCGGCGCTGCTGCTCGACCAGGGCGGTGTGCTGCCCAACGGTCTGGTCCCGCTGGTCCTGGTGATCCAGGGAGTGGTCTTCGCCTACGCCGCGGTCGAGCTGGTCGGCGTGGCCGCGGGGGAGACGGAGGACCCGGCGCGGGTCATGCCCAAGGCGATCAACTCGATCATGTGGCGGATCGGCATCTTCTACGTCGGTTCGGTCGTCCTGCTGTCGATGCTGCTGCCGTGGCACCAGTACGAGAAGGGCCAGAGCCCGTTCGTCACGGTCCTGTCCGAGCTCGGCATCCCGGCGGCGGGCGACGTGATGAACCTGGTGGTGCTCACCGCCGCGATGTCGAGCCTCAACTCGGGGCTCTACTCCACCGGCCGCATCCTGCGGTCGATGGCGGCGGCCGGTTCGGCGCCGGGGTTCACCGGCCTGATGAACCGCAATCAGGTGCCCTACGGCGGGATCCTGCTCACCGCGGCGGTCTGCGTGCTGGGCGTGGGCCTGAACTACGTGGTGCCCGCCGCCGCGTTCGAGATCGTGCTGAACTTCGCCGCCATCGCCATCATCACCACCTGGAGCATGATCATGCTCTGCCACCTGCTGTTCGTCCGCAAGGCCAACAGCGGCGAGGTGGTGCGGCCGGGGTACCGGCTGCCCGGCTCGCCGGTGACCCAGATCGCCACCATCGCGTTCCTGCTGTCCGTGGTGGTCCTGATGTGGTTCGACGTCCCGGCCGGGCGGGTGACGCTGATGTGCGTCCCGCTGCTCGCAGCCGCCTTGGTGATCGGCTGGTTCAGCGTCCGCAAGCGAGTGGACGCGGTGATGGGGACCGGACAGCGGCATGCCGGCCGGCAGAACCGCCCGAAGGCGGACAACACGTGAGAGCCGCGATCAGCGGGCCGGTCCGACCCGGCCTGCTGATCGCCGTCGCAGCGCCCCTCAGTAGCCGAAGTTCTGCGTCCACCACGGGCCGGTGGCGTCGATGTGCAGGCCTACGCCGATGAACCGGAAGTCCGCGTTCAGGATGTTCGCGCGGTGCGGGATGCTGTGCATCCAGGCCCGCACCACCGCGGCGGGTGTCTCCTGCCCGGCCGCGATGTTCTCTCCGCCGGGTTCTTCGAAGCCCGCGGCCAGCATCCGCTCGTAGGGCGACGGGCCGCGCGTCGCCTGGTGCGCGAAGAAACCGCGCCGCGCCATGTCGGCGCTGTGCCAGCGCGCGGCGCGCCGCAACCGCTCGTCCACGCGCAGCGGGCCGAGACGCCGCTTCGCCCGCTCCGCGTTTACCAGTCGCACGACCTTGTCCTCGGTCTGGGTCCGCACCAGATCGCGGCTGGAACCGACAACCATTCTTCCGAGCCTCCCGAACTCCACCGGCCAGCACCAGCTTCGCCCACGTGGCGCGCGGAACGAGTCGACCGGGACGAGAAGTGGGCGAACGGGCAGTGCGCGGCGACTTTCGTGCAGGAGCGGCGCGATGCCCGCTCCGCTTCGAATGCCTGACCTCAGGCCGACTGGACCGCACCGGTCCGGGCGGCGAGGCCGGAATCGAGAAGATCCACATCGGACAGATCGCCACTGTGCATCTCGATCACGCGTCGGAGCGTGGTCCGGTCCTCGCACGACACCGCGCGGCCCCGCACGACCGCGGCGGAGGCCATCAACTCGGCCGCCGACAGCGGTTTGCCGTCGTCCAGGTGGTCGAGCACCTTCGCGGTCTGCTCGTCGCTCAGGGCCGAGCCCAGGTGGAAGAGGACCTGCTCCAGGTCGTCGCTGGAGCCCTGCGAGTCGTCCGGGGCGAAGACGCCCCAATCCGTGGCGGACATGCAACCTCCGTGCGTCGGACTGCTACCGCCGCCCAAGCTCTCACGGCCGCGCCCGACGAACGGGCACCGAAGCCACGCGATGCCCGGAGGACCCCGCGATCCTGCACGTCGGTCTCCCCGACGGCGGCGTCCCTTGTGGACATGTGCGCCTGCGGTTCGATGAGCCCGGCCCGGATCGCGAAGCGGCCGAGTTCCAGGGACAACCTGGTGGTCGGGATCGACACGGTGCTGTACTTCCAGGTGACCGACCCGCGCGCCGCCGCCTGCGAGATCGCCAACTACCTCAACGCCGGTGAGCACCTCACCGTCACCACGCTGCGCAAGGTCGTGGGCTCGATGGACCTCGAACGCACGCTCACCTCCCGCGAGACCATCAACAGCCAGCTGCGCGGTGTGCTCGACGATGCGACCGGCAAGTGGGGTATGCGGGTGAACCGGGTGGAGATCAAGGCGATCGATCCCCGCAGACCATCAAAGACGCGATGGAGAAGCAGATGCGGGCCGAGCGGGACAAGCGTGCGGTGATCCTGGGAGCGGAGCGCCAGCGCCAGTCCCAGATCCTGACCGCAGAGGGCGACAAGCAGGCCGCCGTGCTCCGCGCCGAGGGGAACCGGTCCGCCGAGATCCTCCGGGCCGTGGGGCAGTCGCGAGCCATTGACCAGGTGTTCCAGGCCGTTCACCGCAACGACCCGGACCCCAAGCTGCTGGCCTACCAGTACTTCCAGGGCTGCCGCAGCTCGCCCAAGGGCCTGGCAGCACGTTCTGGGTGATCCCGGGAGAGGGCACCGCGGCGTTGCAGAGCGTGTCGCGGGCGTTCACCGAAGCCCTGCCGAAGTCCGCCGCGACCCGCGCGACGCCGCCCGACGGGGTCTCCGCGCGGGCCGCCGAGGACGCCGAGCAGGCGGCCCGCGCCGCCGCCGATGCCGTCGCGGACGCGGTGCGGACCACCGACGACGTTCACCACATCCCTGCGCAGGGGCCGGATGCGTGATCTGTGGGCGAGTGTTCGGAGATCACGCACGCCCGATCGAACGCATGACCGCTTTCCGCTCTCGAAGCCGTGATCCCGTGGTCTGCGCGGGGCCTTCGAGGCACAGCGCAGGAGCGTGCCTGCGAGTTGCGCTCTGCGGTCGGTGTTTCACGATTGAAGGGCTTGCCCGTTTTCAGGGCGACCACCAGCAGCGGCCGTCGAGGTCGCTCGACATGGAGGCGACATGTCCGAGATCCCGCCACCGATCACCCCGTACCTCGAACCCGCGGCGAAGGAGCTGGCCGAGGCGACCGATCCGCATCCGCGGATCTACGAGGTCCCACCGGAGCAGGGCCGCGAGATCCTCGTCGGCCTGCAAAGCGATGCCAGCGTGCCCCGCCCGGACGTCGACGAGGAGTGGGTCAACGTGGACACCGGGGAGTGGGGCACCGTGCGCACCCGCATCATCAAGCCCAAGGGCGCGAGCGGGCCGCTGCCGGTGGTGTTCTACATCCACGGCGCCGGTTGGGTCTTCGGCGACGAGACGACCCACGACCGCCTCTTCCGCGAACTGGCGGTCGGCGCGGACGCCGCGGGCGTGTTCCCCGTCTACGACCGGGCTCCCGAGGCGAAGTACCCGACCCAGGTGGAGCAGAACTACGCCGTGGGCCAGTGGGTCCTGCGGCACGGCGCGGATCACGGCCTGGACACCTCGCGCATCGCCGTCACCGGTGAGTCGGTCGGCGGCTGCATGTCGGCGGTGTTCGCGCTGATGAACAAGGAGCGCGGTGGGATCGACCTCAAGGCCCAGGTGCTGCTGTACCCGGTGACCAACGCCGACTTCGAGACCCCTTCCTACGTGCAGTTCGCCGAGGGCTACTACCTCACCCGCGAGGGCATGAAGTGGTTCTGGGACGCCTACACCACCGATCACGCGCAGCGCGCCGAGGTGTACGCATCGCCGCTCCAGGCGTCCCTGGAGCAGCTCAGCGGACTGCCCACCACTCTGGTCATCACCGACGAGGCCGACGTGCTGCGGGATGAGGGGGAGCAGTACGCCAACAGGCTGCGCGAGGCCGGTGTGGACGTCACCTCGGTCCGCGTGGCCGGGATGGTCCACGACTTCCTCCTCCTGGACAGCCTGCGCGACACCCGCGCCGCCAACGTCGCTCGCACGCTCGCTGTCGACGCCCTGCGGAGGGCGTTGCACGGCAGCTGAGGCAGCCGCGCCTTCACGACGCGAGGACGGCTCGAACCACATCCGTTTGGCCGCTCGGTCACGGGCTCCTGCCTGGTGTGCGGAATGCCAAAGAGCCCGTTGATCTGCGCTTTCACGCAGTTCAACGGGCTCCGGCATGTCGCTGCTCGCCCTACGCCTGGAGCGCCGGCAATGGGACCTGCTCGGCGAGCTGCTGGCCACCGATGCCTGCCTGCCACGGCCCGCGCTGGACAGCGCGAACTGGGGCCCGCTGGCTGCCGCGCAGGCGCCCGACGGCGCCCTGCCCGCCGTCGGGGACATGCCGACCGGCGATGCCGGGGAAGTGTTCGAGCTGGTCTACCACCCGACCCTGGTCGCGGCCTTCGCCACCACGCTGGCGACCTCCCGCGCGTTCACCGCTCTGGTGACCACTCCGTGACCGCCCAGCCCACCACCGCGCTCGCCGAGCGTCTCCAGCAGGCCGCCGATCTCATCGACGCTCCCGACGTGGTGTTCGCCTGTTCCGAGCACGGCCACCGGGCCGTCGCCACCACCGGCACCGCGCCCACCGACCGGCCACGGCAGCACCTGCACTACGAGATCGGCTCGGCTTCCAAGACCTTCCTCGGGCTGCTGCTGGCCGACCTGGCCACCGCCGGAGTCCTCGACCTCGACACCCCGGTCCGGGACTGCCTGCCCACCCCACCGGTTCGGCAGCGCGTCAGCGCGGAGATCACTCTGCGGCACCTGATCACGCACACCTCGGGACTGCCCAGCATTCCGCGCCAACCGGCCTTCTACCGACACCTCATCTCCGGCGGGTACAGCAACCCCTACGCCGCCTTCACCCGCCAGCGGCTGCTGGCAGCCTTCCACCGGCACGGCAGCCGCGCCCGGCCCGGAACCTGCTGGCGCTACTCGAATTTCGCCACCGCCGTCCTCGCCCAGGCCCTGACCCACGTGACCGGCACCGCCTACGCGGACCTGCTCACCCACCGCGTCCTGCACCCGATGCGGCTGCGACAGACCCGCCTGGCACCCGGGCCGCCCGGCACCGACGCCGAAGGACACCGCCGCAACGGCACCACCCCAGCGCCCCCGATCCAGCTGGGCGCGGTCGAGTCCGCAGGCGCCGTCCGCGCTGCTCCCGGCGACCTGCTCACCTACCTCGAAGCCCATCTCACGCCCGAATCCTCACCCCTGCGCAAGGCGTTGTACGCCGTGCGCACCACGCACCCGGTGTCACGGCCACGCCACGCTCCCGGCCGCTCGCTGACCTGGTTCCTCGATCACACCTCTCACGGCCCGGTCTACTTCCACGGTGGCGCCACGTTCGGCCAGATCGCCTACCTCGGCTTCCGGCCCGGCACCCGGACCGCCCTGGTCACCTTGGCCACCCGTCGTCACGACCGCCGCAACACCCTGATCAACACCGCGCACGCTCTGCTCACCAGCACACCGGACTAGACCTGCGGCGAAACCCGCACGCGCGACCTCTGGACGACGACTGGTCCTGCGCGAAGGCCGATCGCGGGCAGGAGAGCTCGCCGGGTCGGGAATAGCTAGGCTGCGCGTCGGGGTTGTCCCGGCATGATCCACGGAACGTTCTCCGTCGAGCGTGATTTCGCGGCCCCGGTCGAGCGGGTGTGGGCCGGGTACGCCGATCCGGAAATCCGGTCGCGATGGCACCTGCTCCCCGGTCGCGACAGCAGGCACGAGCTCGACTTCCGGGTCGGCGGGAGCGAGTCGCTCACCGGCTCGTTCGCGCCGATGGGCAAGGTCGAGCAGATCGCCAACGTCGCGCGGTTCCACGACATCGTCGAGGGCGAGCGGATCGTGGCGTCCTACGAGGCGGTGGTCAACGGTGTCCTGCGCTGGGTCTCGCTGCTCACCCTGGAGTTCGCCGCCACCGCCACCGGCACCCTGCTCACCCACACCGAGCAGTACGCCTTCCTCGCCTGGACCGGCGACGGCGCCGACGACGTCGCCCACCTCAAGGGCAGCATCCCGTTGCGCCTCAACGCACTTGCCAGTCTCGTCGAGCCGTGACGCGGGCACCGTTCGGGCGTGAACCTGTCGTGGCGCCGCGACCCTTGGCGGAGGGTCGCGGCGCTGTGCTCCACAGGTTCCTGGTATCGGGCGCGTGTCCGGCGTCAGGCAGCCGGGGCCAGATCGCGGATGATCGCGGCCAGTTCGGCGGGGCGCGTCATCGGCACGTTGTGGTCGCCCGTGATCTCGATCAGCTCGCGGTCGGGCGCCGCCGCGACCACCGCACCGACGTCGTCGCGGCGCTGGGCGTAGAAGCCCTGATCCGGCAGCACGAACGTGATCGGGCACGCGATGCGGTCGTACACGTCCACGCTCGGGTAGTGCTCCGCGCCGGGATCGGGAGCGCTGACGGTGGCGATCTCCTCGGTGGTCGGGCGGCGTTCGCAGAGCCCGTCCGCGAGCGGCAGGAAGGCACGGCGCATGACTTCGCGCACCAGCTGCGGGCGGGAACCGGCGTTGAGCCAGTCGGTTTCGCTCTCCCGTACGCACTGCTCGACGTAGTCGTGCATCTGCTGTTCGTCGGCCCGCCAGCCGTAGCGGAACATCTCGCGCAGCCGTTCGCCCGCCTCGGGCCCTTGCCACTGGGCCTGGGCGAGCGCCGCCGTGCAGCGGTCGTCGAGCACCACACCGTCCACCACGCACAACGCGGCCGCTTCCACCAGCCCGGCCGCGGTCGCCGCGGTCACGGCGTACCCGCCCGTGGAGTGGCCCACCAGCACCGGGCGCTCCCACGCCAGGGCTGCCACGACGTCGCCGAGGTCACGCCAGTACTGCTCGGGCGTGCTCGACCCGACCGCGCTCTGACCGTGCCCGCGCAGGTCGACCGCCACCAGGCGGCAGTGATCGACCAGATGGGCCGCCACGTCGCGCCACACCGCGGCGTTGTGACCGCTGCCGTGGACCAGCAGCACGTTCGTGCCCCGGCCGCCGAAATCCAGTCCCGACAGCACGCCGCCGCTGACGGGCACCTCCATCTGCTTCGCTGACATCTACAGGTACGGCCTCGTGATCAGTTCGAGGGCGTGGCCGGCCGGGTCCATGAAGTAGACGCCACGGCCGCCGTGCCCGTAGTTGATCTCGCCCGGGCGGGTCTGCTGGGGATCGGCCCAGTGCTCGACGTCCCTGCTCCGCAGCAGCGCGTAGGCCCGGTCGAAGTGTTCGTCGTCGACCAGGAAAGCGTAGTGCTGCATCTGGATCTCATCGACCGGAGGCTCGGCGAACTGCAGCATCACGCCCTGGTCGAGCAGGATGTTGGTGAACGGTCCCCAGGACGGCGCCTCGGCGGCTTCCAGGACGTCCCGGTAGAACGCCGCCGATTCGTTGCGGTCCTTGGAGACGATGATGGTGTGGTTGAAGGTTGCTGGCATGGTTCTCCTGTTCAGTGATCGTGGGTGATGCGGGCGACCGAGCCGATTTCCAGCGCTGTCCACGCGGCGCCGTCCGGCCCGATCGCGATGCCGTGCGGTTCCGAGCCGGCCGTGGGCAGGTCGTACTCGGCGATGTGGCCGTCGGGCGTGATGCGGCCGACGCGGTTGGCGCCCCACTGGGTGAACCAGCAGTCGCCGGAGGGCGCTGCGGTGATGGCGTGGGGTTTGGCGCCCGGGGCGGCCAGCGGGAACTCCCGGAGGGTGCCGTCGACTTCGAGCCGCCCGACCTTGCCCGCCGCGATCCCGACGAACCACAGCGCGCCGTCGCTGCCGCAGGTGATGCCCACCGGCGCGGTGCCCCCGGGCAGCGAGTGGAGCGCCACCTCGCCGTCGAGGTCGATGCGGCCGATCGCGTCGGCCTGGTTGAGGGTGAACCACAGGGCTCCGTCGGGCCCCGGGGTGATGAACGACGGGAACGCACCCGCCACGGGCAGCGCGAAGTGGCTGATGTCGCCGTGGACCGTGATGCGGCCGATCCGGTCGGTGCTCATCTCGGTGAACCACATCGCCCCGTCGGGACCCGCGCAGATGCCGAACGGGTTGGCTGCGAGGTCGGGCAGCGCGAACTCGGTGAGCTCACCGCCGGTGGTGATGCGGCCGATGTGGCCGTCGGAGCGGGCGAACCACAGCGCACCGTCCGGGCCCCGGGTGATGACGGTCGGCCGGCACGACGCCGACCCCGCCGAGTACCGGCTGACCTGGCCGTCGAGGGTGAGCCGGGCGATCTCGCCGCTCTGGGCGAAGGTGAGCCACAGCGCGTCGTCCGGGCCTGCCGCGATGCCGTAGGGGCCTTCCTCCGCCCCGGCGACGGAGAATTCGCGGATGCCGGGATGAGTGGTCTTCTGCATGCAGTTCCTTTCCTGCGCCGGCGCACCGGGCGTGCTGCGGCACGCGCACAGCCGGGCGCGGCGACGGGTTGCTTCGAGGGGGAGGGCGCAGCGGTCGGCTCGGACGTCCGGTCAGCGCGCGCAGCCGGCCGCTGCCGGGCAGAACGTGCGGGAACGTGCCTTCATCGCCCACAGCAGGGCGGAGGAGGAGAATCCGATGTGGACCGCGTTGTGGGGAGCCGAAACGGCTCCGGCGTCGCTCAGGTGGTCTTGAGACGTGGACGCATAGCGGTCTCCTCGGTAACGGTGCCTCCATGCCGACGCCGTCCACTCGACGCCGTCACGCGACACTGGTCAAAGATCTACCACGGACGCCGGGAAGGGAGCAACCTCTTTTCCCGGCGGCAGGTGGGCGGCTCGCTGGTATGAGCAAGCCCGGCCGGAGGTGACGCACCCGGGCGGCGAGTCACCGAGCCGCGGTGGTGGGCGGGACCGGGTGCTTGATCTGCTCGCGGAGGATGTCGCCGTGGCCGGCGTGGCGAGCGAAGTCCTCCGCGAGCAGCAGGTAGATGAAGCGCAGGTTGACCTCGCCGAGGTCGGGGTGCGTCGTGGTGTCGTCGAGGTCGAAACCGGCGGCGATCGCGCGGGATCGTTCGCTCGCTCGCTCGAACTCGGCGATCACCTCGGGCAGGGTCTCGTCGTCGGCGACGCGGAAGCTGGGATCGCGCGGCGTCGTGCCGCCATCGCATTCGCTCTTCGGCACGCCCGCCAGGACGTGCTGGAACCAGATCCGCTCGGCGACCGCGGCGTGCTTGAGCAGTCCGATCGGCGTGGTCGCGGACGCGACGAGGCGGCGCCGGGCTTCCGCTTCGGAGAGCCCGCGCACCGTGTTGATCAGCTCGGCCCGGTTGCGGTCGAGCGTGCTTTCGAGCAACAGGCGTTCAGCGCCGGTGGTGGTCCGAGGTATCGACCAGGTCATCGTCGTCTCGATTCTGCTCGTAGGTGTGGAACTGCCTGCGTGCTGGGGGTTTTGGTTCGCCAGCGGCGTGCCGACGTCCTCGCCTGCCTGCCGCAGGCGGGGACGTCGTCGAGTTCGCCGATCCTGCCGCTCGCTGAGTGGGCGGTTGACGGCTTCGATTCGCAAGATCTGCGCGTCGCGGGGGCCGGGGACTCGCCGGACTGCTACCTCGCGCGCAGGCGTTGTCGACACCGTAGCCCAAGGTGGGTGCGGGGTCGAGGCTGACGCGCGGAACGGAAGGAAAACCGCGCATTTCGCTACCTGATGCCTGATGAGCGGCAGTCGAATTGGCTGCGGGGTGAATTGTTGGGCGGTGCGCCCGATTTCTGAATCCGCCGTTGACATCACCACGACATCGGGACTTCGGTGCAGTGCCGTTCAGCGTTCGGTGCAGTGCGGGCGCGGTTCGGCTATCCGGTGTACTGGACGGAGCGGCCAATGGGCTCTCCTCGTGGTGCTCCCGGCGCTCTTCACGGAAAGTCCTTGCATTTGGGTGGTTTTCGCCAGGGTGTCGAGGCATGACGTCCTCCCGCCGAGCCGGTATTTCCCAGTTTTGCGAATGGTCGGTGGCCGGACCTGGGTCGCAGTTGCGCTGCTGGGTGCGTTGCCACCCGAGGTCCTTCGTTTGGCGTTCGACAAATCCGCTCTCCTGTTGTTAGCTTGAGATCGCTCGGGGCGACAGCCCGAACGGCCCCTGGCCATCAGAGCGAAGTGTCGATTCCGACTCCTGCAACGACATTCGAGTGAACGCGGGGCGAGCGCTGCTGCTCGCCTCCCGCCGCGTGCTTCGAGCTTCCCATTCCTTCGAAAGCCATCCGCGCCCAGTCGACCCGGCCTGAGCGGGCCGACGGGAAACGAACGTGGAAGAACCGAGTTCGCGGGTCCGGATCGCGGAACCGGTGTTCGGCCGAGCACCACGTCCAGGAAATCGCTGTGCGTCCTGCGGGTTCCGCCGGGCGCGGCACCGTCCGATGCACCAGCGAGAGGGGACATTGCAGTGTGCGGGATAACCGGCTGGGTTTCCTACGGAGCCGACCTCGTCGGCCAGCGGCACGTCATCGACGAGATGACGGCGACCATGGCCTGCCGGGGGCCGGACGAGACCGGTACCTGGGTGCGCCGCGACGTCGCGCTCGGGCACCGCAGGCTCGCCATCATCGACCTCCCCGGCGGCACCCAGCCGATGGAGGTCGAGACGCCGGGCGGATCGGTCGTCTTGGTCTACAGCGGGGAGACCTACAACTTCACCGAGCTGCGCGCCGAACTCGGCGGTCGAGGGCACCGCTTCCGCACCGACAGCGACACCGAGGTGGTGCTGCGCGGCTACCTGGAGTGGGGCGAAGGGCTGGCCGAGCGGCTCAACGGGATGTACGCGTTCGCGATCTGGGACGAGCGCGAGCGGAAGCTGGTGATGATCCGCGATCGCATGGGGGTCAAGCCCTTCTACTACTTCCCGACCCCGGACGGCGTGCTGTTCGGTTCCGAGCCGAAGGCGATCCTGGCCAATCCGCTGGTGCCGCGGGTCGTGGACTCCACCGGGCTGCGCGAGCTGATGGCCTTCACCAAGGCGCCCGGCTGGTCGCTGTGGAAGGACATGCACGAGGTCGAGCCCGGGACCGTGGTCCGGGTGGACGCAGGCGGGATCCGCACCGCGGTGTACTGGACGCTGGAAACCCGGCCGCACACCGACGACCGGGAGACCACCATCGAGACGGTGCGCGAGTTGCTGGTCGACACCGTCGACCGCCAGCTCGTCGCGGACGTGCCCCGCTGCGTGCTGCTCTCCGGCGGTCTGGACTCCAGCGCGATCACCGGCATGGCCGCGGCGCGGCTGGCCGAGCAGGGCGAGCAGCTGCGGACGTTCTCGGTGGACTTCTCGGGCCAGGAGGAGAACTTCCAGCCGGACGAGCTGCGCGACGCCCCGGACGCGCCGTTCGTCCGGGACGTGGCCAAGCTGGTCGGCTCGGCGCACCAGGACGTCGTGCTGGACCCGGCCGACCTCACCGATCCCGCCGTGCGCCGCGCGGCCGTGCGCGCCAAGGACATACCCACCGGCCTGGGCGACATGGACATCTCGCTGTACCTGCTGTTCAAGGCCATCCGGGCCGAGTCCACGGTCGCGCTGTCGGGTGAGTCCGCCGACGAGGTGTTCGGCGGCTACCGGTGGTTCCACGACGATTCGGCGCACAACACGACGACCTTCCCGTGGCTGGCGTTCCAGAACGCGGTCAGCACCGACCGGACGGCGTTCCTGCGCCCGGACGTCCGCGATCACCTCGACGTGCCGGCCTACATCGGTGACGAGTACGCGGCCGCCGTCGCCCGGATCGACCACCTGGACGGCGAGAGCGCCGAGGAACGCCGGATGCGCACGGTGTGCAACCTGCACCTGACCCGCTTCGTCCGGGTCCTCCTCGACCGCAAGGACCGCATCTCGATGGCGGTGGGCCTCGAAGTGCGGGTCCCGTTCTGCGATCACCGGATCGTCGAGTACGTCTACAACACGCCGTGGTCGATGAAGACCTTCGACGGCAAGGAGAAGAGCCTGCTGCGCCGCGCGGCCGAGCACGTGCTCCCGCCGTCGGTCGTGGGCCGGGTCAAGAGCCCGTACCCGTCGACCCAGGACCCCGGGTACGCGGCGGCGATGCAAGCGCAGGCCCGGGAGCTGCACGCCGAGTCCGCGCACCCGGTCTTCGAGCTGATCGATCGCGGCTGGTTGCGCCGGACGGTCGAGATGGACCCGGCCGCGATGCCGGGACCGACCCGGCACAGCCTGGACCGGATGCTGGACCTGTACCACTGGTTCGAGATCCACAATCCGCAGATCCAGCTGAGCTGACGACCGGTGTGGCGGCTGTGCGGTGGACGACGCCGTCCACCACACAGCCGACCGGGAAGTCGAACGCTTCGCTCAGCGGGCGGCTCGATCACGTGCTGCCGAGGCTGACCGAGGTCGTCTCCTGATCCGGCGTCCGGCTCTGGAGCACGCGGGCCAGTTCGTTCCGGGATGTGATGCCGAGCTTCGGGTACGCCTTGTAGAGGTGGTAGCCGACGGTCCTCGGGCTGAGGAAGAGCTGCGCGCCGATGTCCCGGTTGCTCAGCCCTTCCGAGGCCAGTCGCACTACTTGCAGTTCCTGCGGCGTCAACGTGCCCAGCAGGTCAGGTGCCTGAGCGAGCTGCGTTTCACCCGTCGCGCGCAGCTCGGCCCGCGCCCGCTTCGCCCACGGCTCGGCACCGAGCCGTTCGAACTCCTCGGCGGCCGATCGCAGCAGCGGGCGGGCGTCGATGCGGCGCCGCTGCCTGCGCAGCCATTCCCCGTACAGCAGCTCGGTGCGCGCGAGCTCGAACGGTCGCCCGCCCGCCTGCCGCCCGAGGTGCACCGCTTCGGCGTACCGGTGCTCGGCCTCATCGGCCGGACCCAGCAGGGCCAGGCAGCGCTGCGCGATTCCGCGCGCCCACGGCTGCTCGACGAGCTCGGCCCAGCGCACGTAGCGCTCCACGGGCCCGTGCACGTGCCTTCCCAAGCGGGCGGCCGCTTCGACCAGGTCGGGCACCGCGGACAGCGCGTCCATCCGGTTCGCTCCGTCGACCAGGGTGCTCAACCGGTCCCAGACCGCCTCGTGCCTGCCGAGGCCGAGGTCCAGCAGACCGAGGGCGCAGGCCGCGCGCACGTAGCTGTGTCCCACTCCCGGACGCCGTGCTTCGGCGGCCAGATCCGCACAGCGCTGCTCGTCGCCGTCCATCGCGGCGAGGTGGGCGAGCACGGTCGAGGCATGGGCGACGGCTTGGCGCTGGCCGATGTCCTTCGCGATGCGCAGCGCCTCCGCGCCGCTGGCCAGCGCATCGTGCCGCTGCCCCTGGTGGAGCTGCGTGCGGGCGAGCACGCCGAGCACGTGGAGCAGCGAGCCGACCGCGCCTCGGGAACGGGTCTCCCGCTCGGCGGTCAGGGACCAGTCGTGGGCGGCTCGGTGATCGCCCAGGAGCAGGTGCCACCAGGCGACCTTGAGGCACGGAGCTCCTGCGTCGATCAGTGCGCGCAGTGCCGACACCCCGTCCGCGAGGCCGTCGGGGTGCGGTGCGTTCAAGCCGAGCGCAGCTCTGGCCAGCAGATCGACTTCGTCGCCGCCGAGTGTCCGGACGCGCGCCACAGCATCGAAATCCGCTGCCACCCAGGCGGTTTCGACTGCGGAGAACAGCATTCGGCTCGCGGCGCGTTCGTCGTGCTCGGCGACGGCGGCCGCCTCGTCGACGAGAATCCGGTGCGCTTCCAGCGGCCTGCCACCCTCGTCGGCCAGCGTTGCGTGCAGGGTCTGGCACTCGGCCCACGACTTCGGGTCCTTCAGGTGGACCGCGGCTTCGCTCGCCAGGGCGCTCACGCGTTCGTTCTGGCCTGCCTCGTACGCCGCGTGCGCGGCGGTGAGCAGCCGGGCGCCGCGATCCGCCGGGTCGGGGCTCAGCGCTGCGGCTCGCTCGTAGGCCGCCGCGACCGAGGCGTAGCCGCCGAGCGCGCGATCGGCCTCGCCCGCCTCGACCAGCGCGGCCGCCACCGCCTCGTCCGGCCCGGTGGTCGCCGCCGCCAGGTGCCAGGCGCGCTGGCAGATGTCGTGCCGCCACCCGAACACCTCGGCGAGTTCGGCGTGCACCGCCAGCTTCTCGCCCAGCGTGGCCGACTGGTAGACCGCGGACCGGATCAGCGGGTGCCGGAAGTCCAGCCTGCCGTCGACGTGGCGCACCAGGCGCTGGTGCTCGGCGGCGGCCAGATCCGCGACACCGGCGCCGAACTTCCGCGCGGCCTCGAACACCACGTCCGGCCGGCCGGTGGCTTCCGCGGCCGTGACCAGCAGCAACGTCCGAGTGGCGGTCGGCAGCTCCTCGATCCGGCCGGCGAAGGTCTGCTGGATCCGGCTGTGCGCCGGCAGCGGTGCGGGCTGCGCGGTCGGCCTGCCCGCGCGCTGCGCGGCGGAGTACTCGTGCAGCGCGAGCGGATTACCTCGCGCGTCGTGAGCTATTCGCGCCTGAACGTGGCGGGGGAGATCACCGGCGTGCTCGTCGAGCAGCTGCTGGGCCGCTGCGGCGGGCAGCGGTGTCAAGCGCAGCTCGGCGACGCCGTGCGCGGGGAACGGCGGTGCGTGCAGGTCGCGAGCCGCGAACAGCAGCGCGATGGGCTCGGCTTCCAGCCGGCGCGCGGCGAACAGGAGCGCGTCGTTCGAAGCGTGATCCAGCCAGTGCGCATCGTCCACAATGCACAGGAGCGGCTGTTCCTCGGCCAGTTCGGAGAGCAGCGTCAGCAGCGCCACCCCGACCAGGAACCGGTCGTTGCCCTGCGAAGGGGCGAGCGAGAGCGCCGACCGCAGCGCTGTCGACTGCGGCTCGGGCAGCTCGCCGATGCGGTCGGTCAGGCCGTTGAGCAGCAGGTGCAGCCCGGCGAAGGGGAGAGGCGCCTCGGACTCGATCCCGACCCCGCGGAGCACGCGCATGCCCGCTGCGCTCGCCGCCGCGTGCTCCAGCAGCGCGGACTTGCCGATCCCGGCCTCGCCGCGGACCACGAGAACACCGCTGCGCCCCGCGCGGGCGCCGACGAGCACCCTGTCGACCGCGGCCAGCTCTTCGTCCCGGCCGTGAAGCATTCCACCACCCTAGTCCGGACCAGTCACCTGACGGATGCCGAGCCCGCGGCCGGATCACTAGCGTGACCTCCATGAACGAGCAAGACGCGGTGCTGGTCATCGGAGCGACGGGCAATGTGGGGCGACAGGTCGTGCGGGAGCTGGTGGCGGCCGGGACACCGGTCCGCGCCCTGACCCGCAACCCCGGGGCCGCGCGGCTGCCGAGCGCCGCGCAGGTCGTCCAGGGCGACCACGCGGACCCGGACACCCTGCGCCCGCACCTGGCGGGAGTGCGCGCGGCCTTCCTGGTCTGGCCGCGCCTCGACGACACCGGCACGGCCCGCGAGCTGGTCGACCTGCTCGCCGAGCACGTCGACCGGATCGTGTTCCTGTCCTCCGCCGCGGTCCGCGACGACCTCGACGAGCAGGAGGAGCTGATCGGCCGGGCGCACCGGGAGATCGAGCTGGCGATCGAGCGCTCGGGAGTGCGGTGGACCTTCCTGCGGCCGTGGGCGTTCGCCGCGAACGCGCTGGAGTGGGCCGAAGCAGCCCGCGCGGGAGACGTCGTGCGCGGTGTGCTCGGCGATCACCCGGTCACCATGATCGACGAGCGGGACATCGCCGCGGTCGCCGTCCGCGCCCTGACCGAGGAAGGGCACGCCGGAGCCGCGTACGAGCTGACCGGGCCGGAACTGCTGAGCCCGGTCCAGCGGGTCCGGCTGATCGGTGAGGAAACCGGTGTGGAACTGCGGTGGGCCGAGCTGTCCGACGAGCAGTGGCAGCAGCGGCTGCTGGCGATGGGCTTCGACGATGACGACGCCAAGGCGTTCCGCGAGAACTTCCGGGCGTCGCTGGGCACTCCGCAGCCGATCACCGACGCGGTGCGGGAGGTCACCGGGAAGCCTGCCCGCACCTTCCGCGACTGGCTGCGCTGGCGCGCGGCCGAGTTCACCGACCCGGTGCCCGAGGTCGGCGCCCCGGAAGCGGGCGTGGTGCTGATGAGCACTTGGACGCTGGACGACCCGCAGCGCCAGCGCGCGGCGGCCGACGCGGTGCTGGAGGCGTGGGCGGAGGGAACGTGGCCGCCCGGACTGCTGCGGCACAGCGTTCTCCTCGGCACGGACGGTGAAACCGTCCTCCACTACTCACAGTGGACGGACGAGGCGGCGGTGGCGGCGTTCCGCGAAGCCGACCCGCCGGAGCGCGTCAAGCGCATCGATGACGAGGTGCCCGGCATCCGCCGCAACGGAGTGACCGACTACCGGCTGTACCGCAGCAGGGTCGACAGCGGTTCCCTCCGCCCGGGTTGCGTGGTCGTGGTGTCCTTCCGCACCGACACCGCCGAGACCGGCCGGGGCTTCGTGGACCAGCTGCTGTCCTGGCAGGCGGCCGAACTGCCGGACGGATCGATCGGCGGGATGTCCTCGAACCACTTCCACGTCGGCGTCGAGGGCACCAGCGTCGTCAACTACGCGGAGTTCGCCGACGAAGCCGCCCACCAGGCGGTGGTGGACGGCATGCTCGGTGCCGACGACACCGTGCCCCGGATGATCGAGAACACCCCCGGCCTCACCGGCCTCGGTTTCCAGCGCTTCGTCCCCTACCGGGGCCTCACCCGCAGCTGACACCGGATCTGCGACGCGCGGGCGACTTCCGAGAGGTCGCCCGCGCGTCGCTTCCCGTGCTTGCCTGGTTGACAGGCCGGAAGCGGACGGCTGAGCCGGAACCGGCCGACCTGACCGTCGGCCGCGATCACCGGTGCTGCCGATGAGGTGATGTTGTCGCCCGGCCGACCGGATTGGTGTGGAATCAAGAACCGTGCGGAGCTTCGCGATGATCAGCGCCAGGCGAGCGCGGCGCCGGACCGGTGAGCGGCACCCTGACCGGACTGTGCTCCTGCTGCTCGCGCTGTACGCGTGCTGGGGCTCGGCGATCCCGGCGATGAAGCTGATGGTCGACAGCGTGCCGCCACTCGGCGGAGCAGCGCTGATCTTCCTGCTCGCCGGAGTCGTGCTCGCCGTTGCCGCGAGCGGACGTTCACGGCCCACGCGCAGGCAACTGCGGCAACTGACGCTTGCCGGTGTGCTGCTGCTGGTGGGTGGACAAGGACTCGCGACGGTGGCGCTGACCGCGGTGACCGCCAGCCTCGGCGCGATCCTCGCTGCGGCGATCCCGCTGTGGGTGGTGCTCCTGAGCGGGCTTACTGGAACCCGCGTACCGGCCGCGACGCAGGTGCGCCTCCTGGTGGGATTCGGCGGCATCGTGATCGTCGTGCTGACGGCACCGAACAGTGCGATCGGCGGAGCGCCGTGGGCGGTCGCGGCCTTCTGCCTCGCACCGATCCTGTGGGCGGCGGGAAGCCTGCTGGCGGCGAACGTCGACCGCCCGGTCGATCGAGTGATGGCCACCGCCGTTCAGCTGCTCGCAGGCGGAACGGTGTTGTTGCTGATCGCGTTGGCCCTGGGCGAGTTCAGTCCGGCTCGGTGGTCGGACGTCAGCTGGACGTCGGCGGGGGCAGCGGTGTTCCTGCTCGTCTTCGACTCGCTCGTCGGCTTCATGCTCTA
The DNA here is from genome assembly GCF_003635025.1 of Saccharopolyspora antimicrobica. Taxonomy (GTDB): domain Bacteria; phylum Actinomycetota; class Actinomycetes; order Mycobacteriales; family Pseudonocardiaceae; genus Saccharopolyspora; species Saccharopolyspora antimicrobica. The sequence goes on from NZ_RBXX01000002.1 coordinate 4,954,896, forward strand.
CACGCGCTTGCTGGAGACAGCCCCGGCGCCGCTGGTCAGCACCTACGCCTACGTCACGCCGCTCGTCGGCGCCGTGCTCGGCGCAACCGTGCTCGACGAATCGCTCTGGCCCGGTGCGCTCGTCGGTGGCGTCCTGGTACTCGGCGCGGTAGCCCTCGAACTGCGCAAGCGAGCCTGATATGCCTGAATTTAGAAGCTCGGAGGAGCGAGTACTTCAACGATCTGTACGTGCGTGACGCGATTGCTCAGGTTCTTGCTGACGATCAACCGGCGGGCATGCCTGAGATGGTCAGCTTCCGGGAGAAGGTCGAGGTTCTGGACCGGCGGTTTCGCGAGTGCTTGTCCGATCAGCAGATCTACTCGGCTGATGAGTATCCCTGGTGGCGGGCCTACGTTCCTCTCCGGGCTGGAGGGGACTTCGCGGAGCACCTGGAAGTCCTTGGATTCCAGGTCGTCACGGTATACCGGCGAAAGTAGTGCGAGTCGGTAGGGTGAGCGGGCGACGCTTGCAGGACTACGCCATCAGGCGTGTTCGGTGCAGAGGCAGGCTACTCCCTTTTCGATCCACTCCTGGCCGGTCCAGTCCGGGTGTCGTTCGAGCATCAGGGCTTTGACCTCCGCGGCGGTGGTTTCCTCGCTGACCGCTGAGTCTCGGCGGGCCCAGGTTTCGTCCCGGAGCAGTTCCAGGTAGTCGCGGACGTCGGTGAGCACCTGGGGGCCGGAGGTTTCGCCGTGGCCTGGGACGACCAGGGTCGGGTGGGTGTCGATCAGGCGGCGCATCACCTCGATCCAGCGGAGGCCGGAGACGTCGGTGTCGTGCGGCGGGAACCACGGGAAGATCGAGAACTGGCCCGCTTCGACCAGGTCCCCGGTGAACAGGACTCCGGCGTCGGGAACCGTCACCACCTGGTCGCCCTTGCTGTGCGCGCGTCCGGTGGCTCGCAGCTGCACGATCCTGCCGCCCAGGTCGAGATCGCGAGCTTCGGGGTAGATCTCGTCCGGCGCGACCAGCTCGACGCCCTCCAGCTGGCGCGCTACCGGGGCGCCGAGGCCGCGGAACATCTCCAGGTAGCCCGGCCCCTTGTGAGCGAGGTCCGCGGCCTGCGCGCTGTTGACGAGGTAGGTCGCTTCGCCCGCGAAGGCCTGGGCGCCGAACGCGTGCTCGGGGTGGAAGTGCGTCGTCGTCAGGTACAGCCGGCGGCCCTTGGCGTACTCGGCCGCGAAGGCGAGGACCTTCTCGGCGTTTCGCGGGCCCATGCCGGTGTCGACGACCAGCACCGAGTGGCTGCCGCCGATGATGCCGATGTTGGGCACGAGGTCGACGCCGCGGTCGGGGATCACGAGCAGGTCGGGAGCCAGTTCGCGGGCGTTGCCGGGCTCGACGATCGGGTCGTGGGAGAGCGATTCGGAAGCCATGGGACGAGTGTCCTTTCGATCAGCGCCGTGCGTCTTCCTGAACACGTCTGGTTCATGCCGTCAGGTTCGCCGTGCCGTTGAGCATCGCCGCTGCGAGTTCTGCTCGGGAGCGGTAGCCGGTCTTGTTGAAGAACCTGGTCAGGCGGCCTTCCACGCTCTTCTCGCTGGTGCCCAGGACGGTTGCCAGTTGGGAGTTGGACAGGCCTTCGGTGATCAGGGCTGCCAGCAGTCGCTCGTTCTCGGCCACGGTCGCGCTGCGACCGGGAATCGGCATGTTCCGCGCTCGCATCAGCTTGCGCAGGCGTGCGCGCGGGATCAACGCGTCCAGTTCGCCGAGCATCTCGTACGCCGTGTGGATGAGCTTCTGCCTCCCCTCAACGGATTCGGTGACGGCGGCGAGCGTGGTGGCTAGTTCGAATGGACGGTTGCGGGCCTTGGCGAGCTCGATGACCTCCGCTGCGGTGCGCGGATCCGGCTGGACCAGCAGTCGCGCGAGCAACGCGTTGCGCCGTGCGCCGGTGGTGCCCAGCTGGTCCGCGATCTGCAGGAGTCGATCGGCGTATCGCCGTGCTGCGGCCGGATTTCCGGCTTGCGACTCGGATTCGGCGAGCCGCAGCCACAGTTCGTCGGTGCCCGCGGTGATCCCGTTCTCGGTCGCGAAGCGGAGCCCTTCCTCGATGAGCTCCTTCGCCCGCTGGGTCGCGCCGAGCGTGCTTTCGAGCTCTGCTTCCGGGACCGCCAGCAGGTGCGGTAGTAGGAGGTGCTGGGAGCGGGCGTCGTCGAGGACCGTCCGGGCGCGGTTCAGCTGGCCGCGGGCGGTGAGGATTCCTGCCATCTCCCGGTATGTCGCGGTTCGCTCGGGGCCGTGGACGTGGGCCGACGCTGCGGCGAGGTCGGCCCGGGCGAGGTCCAGCGCCTCGTCCCACCGGCCCGCGAAGCTGGCGTCGATCGCGGTCGAGGGCTCGGGAACGTCCAGCCAGCCCGCGAGCGAGAGGGTGCGCAGCAGCACCTCGGAGGCCGGCGTGTGGTCGACGAGCGCGTCGCGTGCTTCCTGCCAGCGGTTGAGCATGTACAGCGCCGTCGACCGGGTGACGATCCGGTTCTCCTCGCCGCCCGGCATCGAACGCCAGCCGCCCTCCGCGACGTCCTGCAAAGTGGCCGTGGCGCCGCTGCCCGCCAGCCCGACCACGTAGATGATCAGCAGTTCCTGCAAGGAATCCGGAGTGAGGTGGTCGGAAAGACTGCGCAGCACGATTTCGGCGGACTGGACGGCGGAGCCGAAGCGCCTGTGCAGCGCACACGTCACGGCGTGCTGGTGCAGTGCTTCGGCGCGCCGTGCGGAGTCGGTGAGCAGCCGGGCCGCCGTCCAGAGCCATCGGTCGGCGCGCTCGCCGTTCTCGGTGCGGGCCGCCGACAGCAGGGCCGCTGCGGTGCGTGCACGGTGCGCCGGTTTGCCCGCGTCCACGAGCCGTTCCGGGAGGTAGTCGGGGGACGGGCAGGTTGCCCTGCCGTGCTGGAGAGCGTTCACCGCGAGTTGCGCGATCAGGCGCCGTTCGAACGGGCCGAGGCAGGCGGTGAGCAGGGTGGCGAGCATCGGCGCGCGGAAGCGCCAGCTGCCCGCCGGACGTCCGGGCAGCACCACGCCTGCCTCGCGGAGCTCGTGCAGCACTTCGTCGACGGCTTCCTCGTCGATGTCGACGGCCTCGGCGATGAGCGCCGTGGCGGCGCTGCCCAGCGGATGCAGCACCGCCAGCGCTTTGATCACCGGCCAGGACGCGTTCAGGTCGGCGAACAGCGGGTGGGTGACCGGCAGTTCGGCCGCGTCGCGGACCAGGTGGGCCTGCTGGTCGACGATCCGCAGGCTGCCCGACCGCTGGTATCCCTCGACGGCGGCCCGCACGATCGCGGGGATTCCAGCGCAGGCATTGCGGATCGACGTCGCCAGGCCGGGCGCGGGCCTGGCCCGGAGCAGGTCGGCGAGCAGCTCTTCCACCGCCGACGCCGACAGCGGGCGGAGGCGTTCCTCGTGCACCAGCGCAGCGACGTCGGGGCCGAGCGCTCGGGCTGCGCACACGAAGGTGACGGAGGAGCCCGTCAGCGCGCTGATCGAGGAGGTCAGGGCGGCGCGGGCATCGGTGCCGAGCCGGTGCGCGTCGTCGAGGAAGACCACCAGGCGATCGCGGCGCCCGGCCAGGACGCTCACCACGCGGCTCAACGCGGTGCGCGGGCAGTCCTCACGGGCGGGCGGCAGGCCGAGTCTTTCGGACAGCCTCGCCACCAGGTGCGGCAGGTCTGGTTCCGCGCGGGGAATGCGGATTTCCGCCGTCGCGATTCCGGCCTCGGCCAGCCTTTCGCGCACCTGCGCCAGAACCGTGCTCCGGCCCGTTCCGGCCGGACCGGTGACCACCACCGCGGGTGTGTCCGGGCGGGCGCAAGCATCGAGCACGCGGGCGAGGACGTCCTCGCGGCCGATCGAACGGACACCCGGATCGGCCGTTCGGGCAGAGGTGCGCGCCGGGGCTGTGCCGGAGGCGGTGACCTGCGGCAGGGTCGGCAGGACGAGTTCAACGGGCTGGATCGCGGATGCGGGAACGAGCACGATCCCAGTATTCCCAGACCCGCCGGAACAGTTCGTGCGCAAAACCATGAGAAGATCATTAAAAGTTCCTTTCAGGGTTGTTGACGAATTCGAAAACATTGCGAGTTTCTGAAATCTGTCATTCCTGATCCTTGGCGTCCCGGCGCATTGCGCGGGATCGGCGTTAACGTCCGCTCAGCGCTTCTTGGAAAGCGGTGGCAGCACTACGGTGAGGGCGGTCGGTCATGGGTCGGGAACAGCCGCGGATCAAGGGCAGGGACAGTGCGCTCGCGGTGTTGCGGTCGGCGTTGCGCTCCGGTGCGCAGCACGGTCGGCTGGTGGTCGTGCGCGGTTCCGCCGGGGTCGGCAGGACTCGGTTGCTGGCGGAGATGAGCCGCCGCTGGCGCACCCACGGCGTTCGGGTGGCCGAAATCCGGGCTGGCGGGCGGGATCGCCACGGCGTGGACGTGGTGGTCGAGGCGCTCCGCAACGACTTCGACCGGCTGGGCGATCCCGGTCTGGTGGACGGGATCAGCGCGCTGGTGCGGCTGTGCGGGTCCGGGGCGGGGTTCCCCGCGGTGGTGGCCGAACTGGGCCGGGTGTTCGGCCGGATCGGCGGCCTGGGCCCGACCGCGGTGCTCGTCGACGACGTGCTGGAGATCGCCGATCCGGCCGCGCTGCTGCTCGCCGCGCGGCGGCCCGGCTGCCTGCTGGTGGCGTCGGTGCGCGCGGACGGCGAGCCGACCAAGGTCGCCGAACTGCTCGACATGGCCGACGAAGTGCTGGATCTGGAACCGCTGGCCGACGGGGACATGGCGGCGGTGGCCGAACTGGACGAGGCCGCCCACCGAGCCCTGCGCACGGCGTTGGGTGAGCTGTACGGCAATCCCGGCACCGTCCTGGCCACACTGGACCTGCTGCGCGAGCAGGGGCGGCTCGTCGCGTCGGGCGACGGCCTGAACACCTTGACCGACCCGGATTCGCCCATCGCGCTGCCCGGTGACCACGACCTGCTGCGCCGAGCCCGCCGCCTCGGCGAGCTCGCCGCTCAGCTGCTCGCAGTGGCTGGCGGAGCGCTCGACCTCGATGACCTCCCATCGGTCGCGGCGGCACTGGGCAGCGACGTCGCCGAGTGCGGGCGGATGGTGGACCGGCTGGTCGGCAACGGGCTGCTGGTGGTCGCTCCGTGGGGGCGGCTGCACTGCGCCTGCCCGGCGCTGGCCGCCGCCGTCGCCCCGCTGCGGCGGCTGCCCGTCGAGCGGAACGCGGCGCGCACACCATCCGAAGTGGACTCGCCGGTCGTCCCGCTCACCCGGCCCGCGCCCGCGCGCGAGCACCGGCCGGGGAGTCCGCTGGCCTGGTCACCCACCGAGGAGCGGATCGTCGAGCTGATCGGCACCGGCCGCACCAACCGGCAGATCGGCACGGTGCTCGGGCTGAGCGAGAAGACCGTGGAGAGCCACGTGACCCGCCTGCTGGCCAAGTCGGGATGCCGGTCGCGGGTGGGCCTGGTGGTGACGGCGAACCGCCGCCACAGCGCGGTGCTCGGACGCCCGGCGGCTTGATCAGCCGAGGCCGTGGCCGTACTCGCCCGCGGCTGTGCGCCGTTGTCTTCCGGACCTCTTCCCGATCGGCACCACGAGTCGGCTTTCCCGTTGTCCGATCGGGCATTCCTCGTTGCCCGATGGCACCCGGCCGTGAATGACGGCCGAGGGTAAGACGTTTCAGCGCGGCCGGGGTTGCTCTTCGGTGACCAATCGAACTCGTGGGCATCCCGGCGCTCCGGTGCGCGTCTTGTGGGGTGAGAAGCGGATCGACCGAAGGAGTGCATCATGAACACCAAGTTCCGCATCGCTGCCATCGCCGGAGTCGCGTGCGTCGTCGGAGTGGGCGCGGTGACCGCGGGTTCGGTGCTGGCCTCGGGTCCGGCGGTGAGCGCGAGCTCGGCGGTGACGGTGCTGGCCGATCCCGGCGAGGTCCCGTGCACCGCCGAAGACATCGACATCACCGTGACCAAGGATCTCTCGCCGCCCGGGGAGTACGAGGAGTTCCTGATCAAGTACTCCGCGGCCACCCCGGAGACCAGCTGCACGCTGCAGGGGCCGCCGATCAAGGCGGGCCTGTTCACCGAAGCGGGCCCGGTGCCCGGCGTCGTGGTCGAGTCCGACGACGGCATGGGGGATCCGGTCCTCGTGGAGGGCTCGATGTTCGGGATCTCGCGGATCTCGCAGACCACCTCCGACCCCGCCAACCCGGTCATCCCGGCCTCGATCGAACTGACCCTGCCCGGAGTTCCCGCCGGTCAGGACTCCCGCGAGGTGGGCGCGTGGCCAGCCGGTGAGCCGGTGAAGGGGTCCTCGCTGTACGCCACCCAGATCACGCAGAGCGCGGCGGGCTGAGCCGGGCCGTCACCGCCGGGGCCGGGCCGCCCCGGCGGTTCGGTGTGTTCGGGGCGGCCTGCTCAGATGCTGATGACGGTCCGGCGAACGGGGTGTGGTCGGGACGTTCGGGGGAGGCGTCCCGGCCACACCACGAGTCTGACCCCTCCGGCGGCCGCTCCGACCGGTGCGCGCGCGGCCGGAGGGTTCTCCTTCACGGACGCCGAATCCGCTGGTGGGCAAGGGGATTCGCGCTCGATCAGCGGAGTTGTGGCGGTTCGGCGGACAGCGGCCCTGGATGCTGATGTATATTTCACTAGTTATCTAGTTAAAGAGTTGTGGGGAGAGGTGGTCATGGGTTCGGAAGAGGTGCTCGCGGTGCGGGCGCACCAGCTGGCCAAGAGGTACCGGCGCAGGTGGGCCCTGCGCGGCTGTTCGCTGTCGTTGCCCCAGAACCGGGTGGTCGCGCTGGTCGGCCACAACGGGGCGGGCAAGAGCACGCTGATGGGCCTGATCGCCGGTCTGCTCAAGCCGACCGAGGGCGAGATCGAGGTGTTCGGGCGTCGGCCCAGCGGAACCGGTGCGCCCGTGGAAGTGGCCTACGTGGCCCAGCAGAAGCCGCTCTACCCGGGACTGACGGTAGCGGAGTCGCTGCGCTTCGCGGCGCGGATGAACACCCGCTGGGACCAGGACTACGCCGAGCGGCTCATCCGCGCGGCGGAGGTGCCGCTCGACGGCAAGGTCGGCAAGCTCTCCGGCGGGCAGCGCACCAGGGTGGCGCTCGTGCTGGCGCTGGGCAAGCGCCCCGGCCTGCTGATGCTCGACGAGCCGCTGGCCGAGCTCGACCCGCTGGCCCGGGAGGCGACGATGCGCACGCTGCAAGAGGAATCGCGCCAGCACGGCATCGGGGTCCTGCTGTCCTCGCACGTGCTGGAAGAGCTCGGAACGGTCTGCGACCACCTGGTGCTGCTGGGCAACGGCCGGGTGCGGCTGGACGGATCGGTCGCCGATCTCGTGGCGGGGCACCGCGTTCTGCGCGGAGACGGGCAGCCGCCCGTCGCGCCGGGCGAGATCATCGACAGCTCGCGCTCCGGGCACGAGCAGGTCCTGCTCACCAAGCGGAGCGGACCGGTGGCCGCACCCGGCTGGCGCGAGCACACGCCCCGGCTCAACGACATCGCGCTGGCCTACATGCGCAACAACGACGACGACAACGCGGAGGTGGCGGCATGATCTGGGTCGCCTGGCGGCAGCACCGCGCACAGCTGATCACCCTGGCGGCCGTGCTGCTGCTCGGTGGTGCCACCGTGCTCGTGCTGCACTCCACCATGGCCGGTCGCATCGAGGAGCTCGGCCTGCGGGCGTGCCTGTCGCTCGTCGAGAAGACGCCGGAGTGCGCGCCCGCGCGGGTGGAGTTCCAGGACGAGTGGTTCGACCTGCTCAAGGTCGGCCAGGGAGCGGTCTTCGCGCTTCCGCTGCTGCTGGGCGTGTTCTGCGCCGCGCCGCTGTTCGCCAGGGAGATCGAGCACGGCACGCACGTGCTCGCCTTCACCCAGTCGGTCAGCAGGCTCCGCTGGATGATCACCAAGGTGGCGATCCTGCTGCTGCCGTCCGCCGTCGTGCTGGCGGTGCTCCAGCTGCTGGTCGGCCGGTGGGTGGCGGCGGCCGAGCAGCTGGGCCCGGAGCGGAGCAGCCCGTTCCACTGGCTGTCCTTCGACACCACCGGTCCCATGCCGCTCGTGCACCTGCTGTTCAGCTTCGCCGTGGGTGCGCTGCTCGGCGCGGTCACGCGGCGTTCGCTGATGGCCGCGGTCACCACGCTCAGCACGCTGGTCGCGGTGCGCGCCGTGACCAGCACCGTGGCCCCGGACTTCCTGCCGGTGCAGCGCTTCACCACGCCCGGCCTGTCGGGCGGATCCGCTCCCGACGTGCCCGGGATCCTGGTGGTGAACAACGGTTTTCTCGCCGCGGACGGGCACGAGGTGCCCTACAGCGCGGTGAACCAGCCGTCCTGCCCGCCGGAGGCGAACGTGGTGAACGGCGAGTTCACCGTCTGCTACGAGAAGGGCGGCGGGGTGACCGGGCAGTTCGCCGACGTGATCTTCCCGTCCGCGGCGCCCGGGCTGCAGCTGGCCGAGGTCGCGTTGTTCGGCGTCGCCGCGGTCCTGCTGCTGGTGGGAACCGCGTGGTCGCTGCAGCGGCAGCACTGATCCGGCGGCACCGGGTTCCGCGCCCGGATGAGCGGGGAGCACTATGCTGGGCCGTATGATCGAGTTCCGGATCGACCGTCGTTCCGGGGTCTCCACGTACGTCCAGATCATCCAGCAGGTCAAGCAGGCCATGCGGCTGGGCCTGCTGGGGCCCGGTGATCGGCTGCCCACCGCGCGCGAGGTGGTGGAGGCGACGGCGGTCAATCCGAACACGGTGCTCAAGGCCTACCGCGAGCTCGAACGCGAAGGGCTGGTCGAGGCCCGGCGCGGGGTGGGAACTTTCGTGACGCGTTCGCTGGCGAGCGAGCTGACCGCCGTCGAAGCGCCGCTGCGGCGCGAACTGGAAGACTGGATGAGCCGAGCGAAGAGCGGAGGTCTCGCCGTGGAGGCCGTTGACGCGCTCTTCGCCGCCGTACGGGACGAGCACTTCCACGTTGAGGGGCCGAACGCACGATGAGCGCGTTGCGCACCACCGGGTTGTCCAAGAGCTACGGCCGGAAACCGGCGCTCCGGGACTGCACCGTCGACCTGCCCGAGGGAAAGGTGATCGGGCTGGTCGGCTCGAACGGCGGGGGCAAGAGCACCTTCCTCGCGCTGGCGGCCGGGTTGATCCGGCCGACGACGGGGCAGGTGCGGGTGTTCGGCGACGAGGTGCGCGGCCGGCTGCACCCGGATGCGGCGTACCTGCCGCAGCACCGCCCGCTGCACGAGGACTTCACCATCGCCGAGATGATCCGGGCGGTGGGCGCGATGAACGAGCGGTGGTCGCCAGAGCGCGTCGAGGAAGCCCTGGCCGCGCACCCGGAGGTGGATCGCGGCAGCCGCGTCAGGTCGCTGTCGCAGGGCATGCGCACCCAGCTCGCGCTCGCGCTCTGCCTCGGTCGGCTGCCCAAGCTGCTGCTGCTCGACGAGCCGATGTCGGATCTCGATCCGCTGGCCCGCGAGGAGTTCCTCCGGCTGCTGCTGGCCGACGTCGCCGAGCGCGGGATGACGGTGGTGCTGTCCTCGCACTCGCTGGGCGAGCTGCGCGACGTGTGCGATCACCTGATGCTGCTGCACGTCGGCGAGGTGCTGCTCAACGGTGATGTCGAGGAGATCCTCGACGACCACCTGGACGTCGTCGGCCCGGCCGACGACGGATCTTCGGTCACCGGAACGGTGATCTGCACGAGACGGACGGGCAGGCAGCAGCGCTCGCTCGTCCGCGCGCCCGGTGCACTGGCGGCGGGCTGGGAAGGACGGCGGCCGGAGCTCGAAGGGCTCGTGACCGACTACCTGCGGGCCAGGCGGGTCGGCTAGTTCCGCCGCTCACGTGAGGGGAATCCCGCTCCTGCCCGCCGGATTCCGCCCGGCCGCGTCCCGCCGGGGCAGGCTGGGGCGGTGGCCGTGCCCGGACCGGGGTGCTCGCGGCCTGTCGCAGCTCGGAGGATGGACGCGGATGAACCAGGCTGAACAGGCGGCGCACCGAGTCCGGCCGCGCACCGCGGGGAATCCGGCGGAGCGGCACCGGGTGGCGGTGTGGGCCGCGGACCCGATCACGTTGAACGGCCTGACCCAGACGCTCATGGGCCGCGTCGAGCTCTTCGTGGCGACCAGCGAGCTCACCGAGGACGTCGACGTGCTGGTCTTCGCCGCGGACCGGCTCACGACCGAGGTGGTGGCGGCGCTGCGGCGGGCCGGATCGACCGCGCCGGTGGTGCTGGTGGCCGGTGAACTGGACCGGTCGCACCTGCTGGGCGTCGTGGAGTGCGGTGTGGTGGCGGTGTTGCACCGGAGCGCGGCGACCGAGGAGCGGCTGGTCGGCGCGGTCACGGTGGCGGCCAACGGGGGCGGGGTCCTGCCGCCGAGCGTGCTGGGGGATTTGCTGCGGCAGGTGCAGGAACTGCACGAGGAGGTCCTGGCACCGCGCGGGCTGAACGCGGCGGGGCTGACCCCGCGCGAGATCGACGTGGTGCGGTTGCTGGCGGAGGGTTTGGACACCGAGGAGATCGGGAAGCAGCTCCGCTACTCCGAGCGCACCGTGAAGAACATCATCCACGCGATGACCAGCAGGCTGAAGCTGCGCAACCGCGCGCAACTGGTGGCCCACGGGCTGCGCACCGGCGTCATCTGAGCACCTCGAAGGCGAGCTAGGGGGCTGTCGATCGTGTCCTCGGGGGAGCACCGGTGAACGCAGTGCTGGTCGTGCTGTCGGGGTCGGTGGGCGTCGGACTGCTCGATGTCGTCGCGCTGCGCCTGCTCCGCCCGTGCCCGGTGGGCTTCTCGCTGCTCGCGATCATCGGCATCACCGTGTGCGTGCTGAACACGAGCACCGTCACCACCGTGCTGATCGCGCGGTCGGTCGAGGTGCCGCTGACCGCGCACGTGACGATCAACCTGCTGGCCGGTGCGGTGTCCGTCCTGATCGGACTGCTGCTCGTCCGCGTGGTGCTGGCCGGTCGCGGCCGCCGGGCCGTGGTGGTGCCGGACGCGCCGCGAGTTCCCGGCTTCGCGAGCGGGCGGCGGTGTCGCGGCACGGGCTGGTCGGCCGGGTCTCCCGCGACCCGGTGCACCGGATCCAGGATCGGATGGAGTCCATAGTGGATGGATCGGTCGATGAGCTGCCCCCGCACTGCGGTCAGATCCGCGCCAGCACCGAGCGGTTGCTGGGCGTGGTGGACGATCTGCTGGCGCTCTCCCGGATCCGAGCGGGCGACAGCGGCCCGGAACCGCGCGAGGTCGTGCTCGACGATCTCGTCAGCGACGAGGTGGCCGAACTCGGCGCGCTGGCCGACGAGAACGGCATCCGGCTGCGGGCCGAAGTGGTCGAGCAGGTCCTGGTGCGCGTGGACGGCCGGATGACCCGGGTGCTCAACGAACTGCTGAGCAACGGCATCCGGTGCAGTCCGGCGGGCGCGGTGGTGTCCGTCGGAGTGCGGGCGTCCGGCGGGCAGGCGGTGGTGTCGGTGGCCGACGAGTGCGGTGGAATCCTGGAGCTCGACCTCGGATCGGTCTTCGAAGCGAGCCCCGGGCTGGTCATCGCCCGGGAGATCGTGCGGGCCCACGACGGCGGCATCTCGGTGCGCAACGTGCCCGGCGGCTGCCGCTTCGAAGTCCGGCTGCCGCTGCCCCAGGAAGCCGGGACTACTTCCCGGCGGCCTGCACGGTGACGCGCTCGACGGCCTGGACCGCGAGAGCGAATTTCGGCTGAACCCGGGAGCAGCCCGCGCCCGTGTAGCAGGCGCGCGGACGTGGCGGTCACGTTGCGCTCAGCGGTGTGGTTCGGGATTGCCCGGACGAGGGAGGAAGTACGTGCAGCACCTGGTCGAGCGCATCGGCGCCAGGGGCCGGCGGCACGTCGTCCTCGTGGGTCGAAGTGGACTGACCAGGCCACGTGGGGGATATCCCGGCGCGGCCGCTCCGCACCCCGCGACGGCGTCGACGTTTGGCGCAGACTCGTGGTGTCCGCGCCGCGTCGTTCGCGGGCGGCGCGGTGCACTGCTGCTCGTGGTTCAGGTTCGGAGGGTGAACGAGGATGACTTCCCAGACCGGATTGGTGACGCGCCCGGCGGACCGGGCGGCGGGGAGAGAATCGGAGGAACGGGCGCGGGTGGCGATCTGGGCGGCCGATCCCATCACGCTGACCGGCCTGACCCAGACCCTGACGGCGCGCCTGGACGTGTTCGTCGCGGGCGACGAGCACCCCGGTGACGTGGACGTGCTGGTGTTCGCGCCGGAACGGGTCGATGCCGCGGCCACCGCCGCGCTGCGCCGGGCGGTCGCCCGGTGGTCGGCGCCGGTGGTGCTGGTGACCGGCGATCTCGACCGCTCCCACCTGATGAGCCTGGTCGAATCCCGGGTGGTGGCGGTGCTGCACCGGAGCGCGGCGACCGAGCAGCGGTTGATGCGCGCGATCGACCTCGCGGCGAGGGGCGGCGGGGCGATGCCGCCGAACCTGCTCGGCGACCTGCTGCGGCAGATCAAGGACCTCCAGCAGGACGTGCTGGCGCCGCTGGGCATGAACTCCGCGAGCATGACCCCGCGCGAGATCGACGTGGTGCGGCTGCTGGCCGACGGCCTGGACACCGAGGAGATCGGGAACCGGCTGTGCTACTCGCAGCGCACGGTGAAGAACATCATCCAGGCGATGACCAGCCGCCTCAACGTGCGCAACCGGCCGCACCTGGTCGCCTACGGACTGCGGACCGGTGTCATCTGAGGGCCTGTCCCGCGCAGTGGAGTGCCCGCCCGCACGAGCGCACTACCCGTTAGTGTGACGCTCAGCGATGACCACACTACAGGGATGGGGTGGCATGCCACTGTTCTCGGGTCGCGGCCGATCGAAGAGCCCGTCCGGCGGGCGCGGTGGTTCGCGGCCGGTGGGGCCGGATTCCGGACCGTTCTCGGTCGAGACCCAGCGGCCGAAGCCCGCACCACCGGCCCGGCGTCGCAACGACCACAAACTGCTGGTGCTGGCCGGTATCGGCGGCTTGGTGCTGATCGCGGCACCGATCGTGGTCTTCAGCCAGCTGGCGGACCAGGCCGGGCCAGGCGGGGTTCCAGCGGGCTCCGAGGGGTCCGTCATGGGCGAGTACGACCTCGAAGAACCCTATCCGGCTTCACCCCTGCTCCAGGTCTCGCCGCTGCCCGGGGCGTCGTCCCGGTTGGACGGATCGGGGCGGGTGGTGCTGGCGGCGACCAGCGCGAGCGGGTCCGTGCTGATCAGTTCCCAGACGGACGGTTCCCAGGGGCCGGAGCTCAACGGGTGGGTGGACCTGGGCGGCAGCGCCGCGGGCGATCCGGTCCTGGCCACCAACGCGATCGGTGAGATGACCGCTTTCGCCGTCGGCACCGACGGTCACCTGAGGCAGAACCGCGGCCTCAAGCCCGCCGTGGACGGCGAGAGCGAGTGGCGCGATCTCGGGGGCGAGCAGCTGGTCGGAATGCCTGCCGTGGCGCAGGGCGCCGACGGCAAGCTGGTCGTGGCGGCTCGGGGCGCGGACGGCTCGTTGCAGGTGATCCAGCAGACCGCGGTCGTGGCCGACACCTGGGGCGAGTGGCAGCGGTTGCGGGCGCCAGCGGCCCACGATCCGGCGCTCTACCGGGATTCGCACGGCAAGCTGCGGATCTTCGCGTCCGGGCCGGACGGGCAGCTGCGGACGATCTCGCAGGCCAGCACCTCCGCTGCCGAGTGGAACGTGCCGCAGGACCTGGGCGGCTCCGTCGCGGGCCCGCCCGCGGTGGTCATGGATCTGGAGGGCAGGCTCCGGGTCTTCGCGCTGCACGCCGACGGTTCGCTGACGCACAACGTCGAGGCGGATGCCGCGTCGAACGCGTGGGTGGGCTGGGCGGATCTGGGCGGGCAGCTGGAGGGCAAGCCGTTCGCCACCACGGGGCACAGAGGCGGCGTGGCGGTGCACGTGCTGGACCGCGACGGGACGCTGCGGGAGGTCTACCAGGCCGGGGTGAACCGCGAGAAGTGGTCGAAGTGGCAGGACCGCGGTGGCAACGTCGCGAGGGCGGTGTCGGTGATCCAGGACGCGCAGGGCCGGTTCGTCGTGCACGCGATCGGCAGGACGGGCGGCATGGAGCGGGCCTACCAACGGGTTCCCTCCTCCAGCGACTGGTCCGGCTGGGCCGCCGATCTCGGCGGTGCCTTCCGCACCGGCTGAACCCGCGCGCTCCGCGACCCGGAAGTCGTGGTCACTAGACTGAGCGCATGCGCAGGGTGGTGGGCAAGAACGTCGTGGAGTTCTCCGCGGAGCAGTTCGACGAGATGGTGGAGCGGTACTCCGGCGGGGTCATCCTCGACGTCGGGGCGGGCAACGCCAAGCACGCCTACAAGCTCGCGCGCGGGGCGCAGGACACCCTGGTGATCGCGCTCGACGCGGCCAAGGACAACATGCAGAAGGTCGCCGGGAAGGCCAAGGCGTCCCCGGCGAAGGGCGGTGCGCCGAACCTGATCTGCGTGTGGGCGGCCGCGGAGAAGCCGCCCGCCGAGCTGCACAGCGTCACGGAGCTGCACTCGCTGATGCCGTGGGGCAGCCTGCTGCGCGGGATGCTCGGGTCCGACGCGGAGATGCTGCAGGGGCTCGCGCGGCTCTGCGTGCCCGGGGCGGAGTTCCTGGTCACGCTCAACCTGCACGCGTGGCGGCCGCCGGTCCCGGAGGTGGGCGATCACCCCGAGCCGACCCCGGATTCGGCGATGGAGCAGCTCGCGCCGTACTACGCGGCGGGCGGGTGGACGCTGAACGAGGCGAGGTACTTCGGCGCCGAAGAGCTCGACGCGCTGGCCACGTCGTGGACCCGGCGGCTGGGCTCGACGCGCGACGAGCTCGACGTGCTCGGGCTCACGGGCGTCATCGGGAAGTGACGGAGGGCGTGATGGCGGACGTGCTGCTGCGCATGAAGTGCCGGGGGCACGGCGACATTCGCGCCACGCACGGCAAGACCCTGGAGTTCGCGGTCGATCCGGAGATCACCGCGCGCGCGACCTGCGTCGTGGGGGTGGCCGCCGAGGTGGTCGAGCCCGGTGCGCCGGGGATCGCCGGTCCGGTGCGGATCACCATCGGCGTCGGCGATCGCAGCGCGACCGTCCGCGCGGTGGCGAACTCGATGTGGCGCCCCGGAACGACGGCGGTGGTGCGGCGGAGTTCCGAGCGGTTGGCGAACACGCTGGCCACCGATGCCGATCTCGCGGCGAGCACGCTGCCCCGCGACCTGCTCGACGGCCTCCGCGATCCCGAGTCCGAAGTGGACATCACCGTCGAGCGCGACACCGAGGCCGCCGGCGGGCTGGTGCTCTTCCACGCGCGGGAGAGCGGAAGTTCTCGGCTCGCCGCCGAAGTGGCGTCGGCGGATCACGTCCTGGTCGAGGATCAACCGGCCCGCGCGCTGGTCGCCGCGGTGAAGGACGCCGACCTCCTCGTCGCCGACGCGCGCAAAGCCGACCGGGGAAAGCTGCGCGCCGCCTTGGAAAGCGGCGAGCGCGTCCTGGTGGTGTCCGCCGTCAGCACCCGGAGCGACCTGGTCGCCGAACTCGCCGCGACCGAGGACGCGCCCTTCGAAGTGCTCGGCCTGCCCGCGCAGCTGGCGGTCGCCGCGATCTGCCCGAGCGGGGCTCCGGTGCTGCTGGTCGACGACACCAACCGCAGGGCGATCGTCAAAGCCGTCCGCAGGCACACCAACGCCGCGGTCGTCTTCCGGTGCGCGGCCGACCAGTTGCCGGGAATCGTCGAGGAGGCCGGAGAGCGCCGAGTGGCACTACTGCCTGCGGGCACCTCGGAACGCCCGTGGCTGGGCACCACGTCGGAGCTGCCATCCGGCGGATCCACCGAGATCTTCTGCTGCCTCGCCCCTGTGGCCGCCGCCGGCGAGGACACCGACGTCGACGCACCCGGCCTGATCCGCGCCCTGCTCGCCCAGGGCGTCTCGCAGAAGACGATCTCCCGCGCGCTGATCGACTCGGCGGGCTGGTCCCGCCGCCAGGCCTACGACCTGGTACTGAGCCTCACCGACGACTCAGAGTAGCCGGATCGGGCGGACATGGCGGGCGTAGCGCAAAGCAGCCACCGCTGCTCACCTGTGTGGGTTACGTGGTTCCCGGGGGTTGGCTACTCCGTGTTTCGGTTCACCCCGTTCTGGTTGGACAGGCCGGGGGTCCGGGCCTGAGACTGGATGCCGGGCAGCCGATGGGGGCTCGAATCCGAGGACGGCTGTCCTTGCTTTCGGAATAGCTCTTTATCGATTCAGTTCGTCGTGTCCCCGAAACGCGGCGAACCGCCCGCCGACTTCCCAGCCTTCCCCGAGAGGAGAACTGTGCCCTTCGCGCTGGTCGCACTCGCCGTAGGCGCCTTCGGCATCGGCACCGCCGAGTTCGTGATGATGGGCGTCCTGCCGCAGGCCGCCGCCGAGCTCGGCGTTTCCATCCCCACCGCCGGGAACCTGATCTCCGGGTACGCCCTCGGCGTCGTGGTCGGAGCACCCGCGCTGACGCTGCTGGGTGCCCGCTTGTCGCGCAAGACCATGCTCGTCCTGACGATGAGCATGTTCACCGCGGGCAACGCGCTCTTCGCGCTGGCGCCCAGCGCCGGGGTGGGCGTGTTCTTCCGGTTCCTGACCGGCCTGCCGCACGGTGCGTTCTTCGGCGCCGGAGCGGTGGTGGCCGCCACCATGGCCGGGCCGGGCAACCGGGCCAAGGCCGTGTCGATGATGTTCATGGGGCTGACGCTGGCCAACGTCGTCGGCGTGCCGCTGGGCACGCTGCTCGGGCAGCAGTTCGGCTGGCGGGCCACCTTCGCCGTGGTCTCGGTGATCGGGGTGGCAGGCGTCGCCGCCATCGCCCGGCTGGTGCCGGACCAGGGCAGGCCGGTGGCCGGGCAGGCCGCCGTGCTCGAGCAGCTCGCCGCGTTCCGCTCGCCGCAGGTGTGGCTGGCGCTGGCCATCGTGACGTTCGGGCTCGGCGGCACCTTCGCCGTGCTGAGCTACCTGACGCCGATCCTCACCGACGTCTCCGGCTACTCGCCGACGGGCGTCACGCTGCTGCTGGCGCTGGCCGGGCTGGGCATGACCGCGGGCAACTTCCTGGGCGGCCGGATCGCGGACAAGGCCGTGATGCCCGGCGTCTACGCGGCGCTGGTCGGCGTGGCCGCGGTGCTGGGCCTGTTCACCTTCACCTCGGGCAACAAGGTGGCCGCGGCGGTGACGGTGTTCGCCATCGGAGCCGTCGGCTTCATGGTCGCGCCGATCATGCAGGCCCTGGTGATGGACAAGGCCGGTGGCGCGCCGTCGCTGGTGTCGGCGGCGCTGCAGTCCGCCTTCAACATCGCCAACTCCATCGGCGCCTACGCGGGCGGCCTGGTGATCGCGAGCGGCCTCGGCCTGCTGGCGCCGAACCTGGTGGGCGTGGCGCTGGCGGCGATCGGCATCGCCCTGGCCGCGACGCTGGGCACCATGGACCGCAAGAAGCGTCCGGAGGTCGCGCAACCCGAACCGGTCCCCGCCGTGGTGCGCCCGCTCCCGCAACCGGTCCCGGCCTGACGCCGCCTGCGAATCCCGGTCGCCGGACTCGCACGCGGTCGGCCACCAACGGTGGTCCGGACGGGCTACAGTGGTCCGGACCACAAGGTGATCAACCCTGGAGCCTCCCGTGGAATGGGCAGCCAAGAGGTCGGCCGAGCAGCGCCCGCCGGTCGACCTGCGCACGGATGTGCCGCACTCGGCGCGGATCTACGACTACCTGCTGGGTGGCCGGGACAACTTCGCCGCCGATCGCGACGCGGCGGGATCGATCACGGCCGACTGGCCGAACCTGCCGAAGTCGATGCGGGCGAACCGGGACTTCATGTGCCGGGTGACGCGATTCCTCGCCGAGCGGGGCTACCGCCAGTTCCTGGACATCGGAACGGGCCTGCCGACCTCGCCGAACCTGCACGAGGTGGCGCAGTCCGTCGATCCCGGCTCGCGGGTCCTCTACGTGGACAACGACCCGATCGTGCTGGTGCACGCCCGCGCGCTGCTGACCAGCACTCCGGAGGGCCGGACGGCCTACGTCGACGCGGACCTGCACCAGCCGGCGGCGATCCTCGAATCCGCCGAGTTCGCGGAGACCTTCGACCTGGACGAGCCGGTGGTGCTGAGCCTGCTGGCGATCGTGCACTTCATCCCGGACGACGACGAGGCGATCGAACTCGTGCGGCGGATGGTCGAACCGCTGCCGAGCGGCAGCGCGCTGGCGCTGTCGATGACCACCGAGATCAGCGCCCCGGACGAGGTCAGGCGGGGAGTGGCGGCCTACAACGCCAACGGCATCCCGCTCAAGTCCCGCACCAAGGCCGAGGTGGAGCGCTTCTTCGACGGCATGGACGTGCTGGATCCCGGTGTCGTGCTGGTCAACCACTGGCACCCGGACGCCGAAGCGCAGAAGGCCGCCGACGAGCACGTCCACATGTACGGCGCAGTCGCGGTCAAACCCTGACCCGGCTCGGGTGAACGTCGGATCGTTAGCGGGGCGAAGTTGGGTCTGTTCGTCGGGGGTTCGGGAGCCTAGGGTCGCTCCGCGAGGTACCCACCGGCGGACGGAGCGGCATTGAACGAGATCAGCAGCACCGAGCACGCGACCGGCTCCGTGGACGACCACGGCGTCGCCACGGTCACGATCCGCAACGCCAAGGCGCTGAACATCGTCAGCAGCGCGGTCGGCGCGGAGGTGACCGCGGCGATCGGCGAGCTGGCCGCTCGACCCGAGGTCCGGGCGCTCGTGCTGCGCGGCACCGGTGACCGCGCCTTCATCGGCGGGGCCGACATCACCGAGATGTCCACTTTGGACCGCCGTGGTGCGGAGGTGTTCATCGACGGGCTGCGCGCGCTGTGCCAGGCGGTCCGCGATTTCCCGGCGCCGGTGATCGCCCGCCTGCCCGGCTGGTGCCTCGGCGTCGGCGTGGAGGTGGCGGCGGCCTGCGACCTGCGGATCGGCAGCAGCACCGCGCGCTTCGGGATGCCGGAGGTCGCGGTCGGGATCCCGTCGGTGATCCACGCGGCGCTGCTGCCGAGGCTGATCGGCACCGGCCGCGCCGACTGGCTGATGCTCACCGCGGAGAACATCGACGCGCCGACCGCGCTGTCGTGGGGCCTGGTGCACGAGGTCGTCCCACCGGAGGAGCTCGACGCCGCGGTGGCCCGAACCGCCCGCCGGCTCGCGGAGTTCGGGCCGTCAGCGGTGCGGCAGCAGAAGAAGCTGCTGCGCTCCTGGGAGGAACTCCCGGTCGAGCAGTCGATCGCGGAGAGCGTCGCCGAGTTCGGCGCGGCCTTCGACACCGGCGAACCCCAGCGCTACATGACCGAGTTCCTCAACCGCAAGCGGTCGTGAGTGCGTAACAGTGTTCGAACACTGTTACGCACTCACGACCCTTCGGCGAGTTCCCAGGCTCGGACGCGGGCGCGCTGGGCGGCGGTGATCAGCTGCCGCCAGGCGCGCTCGTCGACGCCCGGGGCCCGGCCGAGCAGGTGCAGCGCTTCGGGTGTCCGCTCGTCGGGCCGCTGCGGGTGGACCTCGATGGCCGCGAGATCGCCGCGGGCGGTGAACAGCGCTGCCGGGTCCAGGTCCGGCGCGGAACGGGTGGCGCGGAGCTCGGCGAGCAGCCGGTCCCGGTCCCGGCCGCGCAGGCTGGTCAGCAGGAACGGGTCGGAGTCCAGCATCGGCGCCAGCACGTAGTGCACCGCTGCCGCGTGCGCGCACGGTTTGGCGCGGCTGGTGCAGGAGCAGGTGGAACCGAGCTCGCCGGTCTTCGGGAACAGCGACAGGTCCACCTCGCGCAGCGTGTCGTCGACGTCCTCGGGCAGTTCGCCCCGCAGCAGCGCGGCGGCGTGCCGGAGCTGCCCGGCCAGCGCCGCGACCGCGGTCCGCCACTCGGTGTCGGTGAACACCGGCAGCGTCAGCGTCACGGGGAGGGCCTTGTTGCGCGCGTGCACCTGGGCGCTGACCGTTCCCGGTGCGACGACGAGGTCGCGCACAGCTCCGTTGCGGGCCAGCAAACGCCCTTGCGGCAGGCGCGGGTTCGGGTAGGTGGCGCCGAGCGATTCCAGCGCGCGCCGCCAGCGCCGGCCCCACCAGGTGACGCCGAAGGCCGTTGCGTCCGATTTCTTCGACATCAGTCCTCCGTGGACAGTTCGACGAGTTCGCGCAGCGCGTCGTCGGTCAGCTCGGTCAGCCAGGACTCGCCGCTGCCGATCACCGAGTCCGCCAGCGCGCGCTTCTGCTCCAGCAGTTCGGCGATGCGCTCTTCGAGCGTTCCGTGCGCGACCAGCTTGTGCACGTGCACGCGGCTGGACTGGCCGATCCGGTGCGCGCGGTCGGTCGCCTGGTCCTCCACCGCCGGATTCCACCAGCGGTCGTAGTGCAGCACGTGCGTGGCGCGGGTCAGGTTCAGGCCGGTGCCACCGGCTTTGAGGCTGATGATGAGCACCGGCGCGGCCGTGTCGTCGTGCTGGAAGGCGTCCACCATCGCCTGCCGCCGCGCGGTGCTGAGTCCGCCGTGCAGGAAAGGCACCGCGGGCAGGCCCAGCTCGGCGGCCAGGTGCCCGGCCAGCAGCTCGCCCATCGCCCGGTACTGGGTGAACACCAGCGCCCGGTCCTCGGCGGCGACCGCTTCGGCCAGCATCTCGGTGGCGCGGGTGAGCTTGCCGGACCGGCCGGGCAGCGGGCCGGGTTCGCGGAGGAAGTGCGCCGGGTGGTTGCAGATCTGCTTGAGCGCGGTGAGCAGCTTCAGGATGCGGCCGCGCCGCCCGATCCCGGTGCCCAGGCCCGCGTCCAGCGTCTCGCGCACCGCCCGCCGGTACAGGGCGGCCTGCTCGTCGGTCAGCGCGCAGGTGACCACCGATTCGACCTTGGGCGGCAGGTCGGTGGCGACCTCGGACTTGCGGCGGCGCAGCAGGAACGGCGCGACGACGGAGCGGAGGCGGTGGGTGGCGTCGATGTCGTGCCACCGCTCGATCGAGACCGCGAAGCGCTCCTTGAAGCGGTGGAAGCCGCCCAGCAGGCCCGGGTTGGCGAAGTGCATGATCGACCACAGCTCGGCGAGCCGGTTCTCCACCGGCGTGCCGGTCAGCGCCACGCGGGCCCGGGCGCGCAACCGCCCGGCGGCCTGGGCGGTCCGACCGGCCTGGTTCTTGATCTGCTGTGCCTCGTCCAGCACCACCACGTCCCAGTCCACACTGGACAGCAGCGGGGCGTCGGAGCGCAGCAGGGGATAGGTCGTGATCACCACGGCGCCCGGCGCGAACGCGGCAGGATCGATCGGCCGCCGCGGGCCGTGGTGGCGCACCACCGCGAGCTTCGGCGCGAACCGGCGCAGCTCGCGCTGCCAGTTGTCCACCACCGAGGTCGGGCACACCACCAGCTGCGGCCGGTCCCCGGCGCGGCTCGCCAGCAGCGCGATGGTCTGCAGCGTCTTGCCCAGACCCATGTCATCGGCGAGCACCGCGCCGAAGCCCAGCTCGGCCATGCTCTGCAACCACGCGACGCCCCGCAGCTGGTAGTCGCGCAGCGCGGCGTCGACACCGGTCAGCCGTGGTTGCGCCGGTGGTTCGCCCAGCCGGTCCACCAGCGCCCGCAACCGGCCACCGGCGGAGACGGCGACCTCGCCGAACTCGGTGCTGCGCTTGCCTTCCAGCACGGCGGCCAGCGCTTCGGACTCCGGCAGCGCGTGCGCCGTCCCGAGCCGGGTGCGGACGTCCGCCGCTTCCCGGGCATCGACGCGGACCCAGCGGCCGCGCCAGCGCACCAGCGGGCGGCCCAGCGCGATCAGCTCGTCGAGCTCGTCGGCGCTGAGCACCTCGTCGCCGACCACGGCCTCCCACCGGAAGTCCTGGCCGTCCGCGGCGTGCAGGCGGGCCCGCAGCCGGCGCACTCCGGCCAGATCGGTCGGCACCTCGACGGCGATGCCCGCGGCGGCCAGCTCCGGCTGCCCGGTGGTCAGGAACTCCGCGGCCTGCCCGACGTCCAGCCGCGCCTCGGTGGGCCGCTGCTCGGACAGCGCGGCGTCCAGCGGCGGGAAGAGGCGCGCGGCTTCCGCCAGGCCCTGCACCAGCGCGTCCTGCGGCGGGCCGGGCAGATTCGACCAGACGTGCTCGGCCGGCACCGGCACCTCGTCGTCGGTGCGCAGGTGGAAGGTCAGCACCCAGGGGCTCTCATCCTCGGCCGGGACTTCCAACCGCAGTTCCAGGCCGGGCGACGGGCCGGACGGCAGCGCCCGGCCCCACTCCTTGAGCGCGGTCCCGTCGAGTTCAACGGCCGGATCCGGCCCGGTCAGCGCGGTGATCCAGGCGTTGTCGCTGGTGATCGCCACGCCTCGCGCGCATGCGTCCGCGACGGCGTCACCGAAGGCGGCCAGCATCTCCGACGCGCTCCACAGGCCACCATCGCGGCGCAACGCGTGCGCCGCCGGCGGCATCGCAGCGGCCAGCGCCGCGAACCGGTTGTCGTGCAGGTTCGCCAGCCGCCAGCGCGCCGCGCCGTCGCGCACGCCGGGCACCAGGTGCCCGGCGGTGACCTGCTCCAACGCCAGCTTCGCCGCCACGCTCCAGGCGATCAGCGAGTCGCCGGGCCGCTGCCACGCGGGCCAGCGGTCCGGCGACGGCATCTCGGCGAGCGGGGCGAGCGCGTCGGCGACGGGCACCACGACGGCGGGCACTTCCGCCGCGGCAACCGCGGCGTCGGCGGGCAGCACGGTGGCCAGCTCGTCCTCGTAGCCGTCCGGCAAGCCGAGATCCCGGGCCGCTTTCGCGGGATCGGCGGTGCCCCACAGCGCGAGTTCGGCGGCCGCGGGCCGGAACGTCGCCTGCAACCGATCCGGAACACCGGAAGGTCGAGCGGAAATGGTGATCCTCCGTCCAGCGGGCGTCGAAGAGCGCAAGACATCCCCGACAGCGATTTACCCGTGCCTCGAACAGTACCGGCAACAAACCGGGATTTCCACGATCCCAGCAATTTGACAAATAGCCGGGAATGGTGCCCAGGGGGAATTTGACTCTTTGCGGAGGCTTGCTATCTGGGGGATCTGACCTGCGATTTCGTTCTTTTTGGCGGCGAGGATCGCCATCTCTGATCGTGAGTTCGGCAATGTGATCCGCGCCCCGGATTCGCAAGTGCGGAAGGCAGGTCCAGCAGGGTTTGCCGCTCACCCCGCGCCGCTGCGGCCCGGGCGCTGCGGTCGAGTGCGGCGGGGCCCGGGGCTCCGGCGAAGTCGTCCTGGGTGGGGTCGTGCAGCACCAGCCCGGCCGGGCTTTGCCGAGGCCCTGCGGCGGGGTCCGGACCTGTTGCGGTTGAGGAAGTTTCGCGTGACGCCCGTTGGGGGCAATGAACGAGCGCGGGCGTTGATCTCCGGCAAGTTGGTGATCGCCCCCAACTCGTGAGGAGAAGTCGATGCACCGAGCCATCGCCCGTTTCGCCGCCGCAGCCGGGATCGCCGCAGCGGTGCTCACCGGGTCCTACGCCATCTCCGCCACCCAGGCCACCACGGAGAACCGCGCCGCCCAGACCTGCGGAGTCGGCCAGAACCTGAACGTCCTCGACGTCGGATTCAGCCTGGCGCCCAAGCTCTGCTGAGCGAAGTCCACTGTGGATTGCCGAGCCGCTGCTCCGGATCGGGGCGGCGGCTCCGCGTTGCACGGGTGCCAGGGCGTCGACTCAGCCGCGGCTGGTGCCGTCCGGCCACACGACGGTGACCGGGATGCCGCGCTCGCGCGCGGCCCGCACCACGTCGCCGGTGCCTCCGCGCCCGGCCGCCAGCGCTGCCTGGACGAGCGCGGCGCCGTCGGCGGTGAGGTTCAAGTGCCCGGTGATTCCGATGCGCGGCAACTCAGGCCCTTTCGTCGCAGGTGATCAGCCTTCGAACCGCGCCGCGCAAGCCCGCGATTCGCACGTGCGGGTTCGCCAACCGCCAGCACGCGGTGCTGCCGCGCACGTCGGGCACCAGGTGTCCAGCGGTGACGTGCTCCAAGGCCAGCTTCGCCGCCACGCTCCAGGCGATCAGTGCGTCCCAGGGGCGTTGCCACGCGGGCCAGCGGTCCGGGACGGCATCGCGGCGAGCGGGGCGAGCGCCCGTTCGCTGGCTGACCAGGTGATCCGGGCACGCACCGCGAACCGCCCCGGTCCTGCGGCAGGTCATGGTTGCGCGCAGAGAGCCGTGTCCAGAGCCTGCTCTACGTGTTGTGCGGCAGGAAGGCTCGTGGGAGCTCCGGTGACGACCACGGTGGCCGCGCGTCCGTCTTCGGTCGCCGCGTTGCGGCTGGTATAGCCGGGGGCGTCGCCGCCGTGGGTCCAGGCGGTGCCTCCGCAGCTCAGCTCGAAGGTAGCGATGCCGAGCCCGTAACGAGCGTTTCCGGTCGTGTCGAATTCAGGAGCGTCCACGATGGTCTGCATCTGTTCGAGCTGCTCCGGCTCGAGCAGCTCCCCATCGAGCAGCGCGGTGAGGAATCGGTTGAGGTCGCGGGGAGTACCGATCAGCTGTCCGGCAGCCCACCCCATTGACGGATCCATCTCGGTGACGTCGAGCTGGTTGCCGTTGGTGTCAGGGAAGTATCCGTGTGGGTGCTTTCCGCGCATGGTCTGCTCCCCGGCTGGGGGCCAGTAGGTTTCGCGCAGCCCGATGCGGTCGATGATCCGCCTGGTGATCTCTTCCCCGACGGGACGGCCGGTGACCTGCTGGATCAGCAGGCCGGCGACAATGTAGTTGGGATTGCTGTAGCTCCAGCCGGTGCCGGGAGCGAACAGGGCTTTCTTGGCCAAGGCGATATCGAGCAGCTGACGCGGTTCGAAAAAGGTGTGCTGCACGTCGGCGTAGTTCGTGGCGAGCTCGGCATCGTTATCGTCCAGTCCGCTGGTGTGCTGGAGGATCTGCCGCACGGTGATCTTCCGGCCGTCGATGCCGTCACCGCGCAGCAGGTTCGGCAGGTAGGTTTCGACCGGGGCATCGAGTTCGACTTTGCCCTCGCCGACCAGTTGCAGCACTACCGTGGCCACGAACGTCTTGGTGTTGCTGGCGATGCGCACTTGTCCGTTAACGGGCACCGGCTGCCCGGTGGCGACGTCGCCCACTCCCGCGATGTAATCGCGAACCTGCCCGTCGCGGCCCTGGACGGCGGCGAGCGCGCCAGGATAACCATCGTTGTGGACCAGTTGATCCAGGCTCGCCTGGATCGCGTCGGATCGATGCGGGGCGGTGCCTTCAACGGAAGAATCCTCGTCTGCGAAGAGGAAATCCTTATCTTCGCAGGCGCTGAGCCCGGCGATCAGCAGGGGAACACACAGGGTCAGCGCGGCCGTCCGCTGCTTGAAACGGCGCGGTCGGTTTCGCTGGTTGAACACGGAAATCCCCTTCCTACAGCGTGAGCGGCCAGCATGTCGGGATGGAGCAGGCCGATCGATCCCACGCGCGGGAATGCCCAAGTGCAGCCAACGCTACCGTCCCGACGGCGGCAACGACCTAGGCTTGTCGGGGCAGGCCTGGGTGTTTTCGAGATAGCGCAGGACCGCGGCGACCCGGCGGTCCGCGCGGTCGGTCGGTGCGAGGTCCAGCTTGGCGAAGATGTTGCGAATGTGCTTGTGGACGGCCCCGTTCGTGACGTAGAGCCGCTCTGCGATGGCGCCGTTGCCGAGGCCTTCGGCCATCAGCGCCAGCACGTCGCGTTCCCGCGAACTGAGGCGTTGCAGCCCGGCGTCGGACCGGGTCTTGGTCATGAACTGGGCGACGACTTCCGGATCGATGGCCGTACCACCACTCGCCACTCGGCGCAGCGCGTCCAGGAATTCCTCGACGCGCCCGACACGTTCCTTGAGCAAGTATCCTAGGCGGGTGGTGTCGCGGGCCAGGAGGTCCGTGGCGAAGGCTTGTTCGACGTAGGCCGACAGGACGAGCACGGCCAGGTCCGGCTGCCGTCGCCGGGCCTCGACGGCGGCGACGATGCCCTCGTTGGTATGCGTCGGGGGCATCCGAACATCCACAATGGCCACATCCGGTCGATGCACCTCAACCGCGGTCAGAAAGTCCTCTGGCGTGCTGGTGGTGGCCACGACGTCGAGCGACTCCGCGCGCAGCAGCAGCGACACACCTTCGCGCAGTAGCAGGTCGTCCTCGGCGATCACTATCCGCATGGCAGTCTCACAGTCAGGATCGTAGGGCCGCCGGTCGGGCTGACCAGCGAAAAGGTTCCGTCGACGGCTTCGATTCGGTGGCGTATGCCAGTGATCCCGGACCCGCTGCGCTCGTCGGCGCCGCCGCGTCCGTCGTCGATGATCTCCACCAACAGCTCGCCGTACCGGTAGCGGAGCCGAACTTCGGCCTGCTGGGCGTGGCTGTGCTTGGTGATGTTGGTCAGTGCCTCGGCCACCACGAAGTAGGCCGTTGCCTCGACGGATGCGGCGCACTGCCGGGGCAGGTCGGCGTCGATCCGGCAGTCCACCGGACAGGCCGCCGCCAGGGCGGTGAGTGCGTCGGGAAGGCTGCGGTCGGTCAATCCCGGCGGCAGGATGCTGCGCACCACCCGGCGCAACTCCTGGAGCGCTTCCTCGGCGGTGTCCTGGGCGCGGTCTAGGATGTCCTGAGTTTCGGACGGATTCCGGGACAGCGACCGACGAGATGCGCCGAGCAGGACGGTCACTGCGACGAGCCGGTTCTGCGCTCCGTCGTGCAGCGCACGTTCGATCCGCCGCAGTTCGGCGGCGTGCGCGTCCAGCGCGGCGGCTCGGGTCGCGGTCAGCTCCGCGACCCGGAGGGCGAGGTCGGCACCGGGTTCGGGGCTGAGCAGACGGCGTCCGGGCCACGCCTGAAGTCGGGCCGTGACGGGCAAGACGAGGAATACGACCACCAGCCAGCCCAAGCCCATCAAGCTCACCCAGAGGGCATCCTGCGTACTCCGGACGAGCACGAGCTCCAACGAGTCGGAGGCATCCTCTGGCGGCACCAGATGCCACCACAGCGGGAAGGTGCCGTTGGTGACCACGTACAGCGGTAGCGTCACGCCGACCAGGGCGAGCATCAGCCCGACACTGCCGTGACAGGCGACCCAACCCAGCTCACGGCGCACCGCGGGATCCTTCAAGGCGGTACCCAACCGGGGTGGCACCGACCCTGGACTGATGATCTCCGCGTCCCAGCGCGAAAGCCGCGCGCGCTCTCGATCGGCGATCAGGCGCACCATTCGCAACGTCCAGGGGGCCAGGCGAAAACCGACACCCACCAGGCACATCAGTGCGGTCACTGTGATCGCGAGCAATGCGCCAACAGCCAGGATCGCGGTGCCCAACCCGCCGATGAGGTGCTCGAACGCGTCCATGGTGACGCGCGCGCGGGCGGCCAGCTTCTGCGCACGGCCCAGCCCTGGGGGTTCGCGGGTCGACATCCGCCGCACCTCCTTGGTGAAGATCGAATGCTAGAACACCACGAGCGCGGTGCGCCGCTCCGGCATTCGGCACGAAAGTAGCGCCTGCTGTACCAGAACGGTCCAGCTTGCGGGGTCGTCCCGGCCGTCTTGCTGCCATAGGTTCGGCGAGTCTCGACAGGCCGTCGACCATGGAGCGCCCATGACCGACTCCGACCACAGCACGGAAGATTCCAAGAACGACCCTGCAACGCGGTCCATCAATGGCGGCTCCGGAAAGCTCCGTCCGCTGTTGTGGCTGGTACTGGTCATCAGCGTCGCCGGGAACCTGGTCGTCTCGGCCACGACCCTGGATGTCGGCGTTGGACTCGGATTCGGATTGCTTACCGCTGCCAGCGGCATCGGCCTGATCGTTCATCACTACCGGAATCGACGCCGTGGACCATGAGAACGGCAGCCGGCAGATCGCAAAGGACGAAGACGCTGTCCACCGTTGAACTGACGCAAGTCACCAAGAGCTATCCCAACGGCCCGCGGGCGCTCGACGAGGTGAGCCTGACCGTGCCGCGCGGCTCCTTCATCGCCGTGATGGGGCCGTCCGGATCGGGCAAGAGCACGTTGATGCACTGCGCCTCCGGCCTGGACATCCCGACCAGCGGACGTGTTGTCCTCGACGACACGGTCATCAGCGAGTTGAGCGAAACCCGACGCACTGAACTGCGTCGGAAACGCGTGGGTTTCATCTTCCAGTCCTACAACCTGCTGCCATCGCTGAGCATTGCCGACAACCTCACCTTGCCACTGCGGCTGGCCAACACCGCGCCGGACAAGGACTGGTTGCGCACGCTGATCGACCGCGTCGGTCTGGCCGACCGCCTCGCACACCGCCCGGCCGAGC
Source organism: Saccharopolyspora antimicrobica (assembly GCF_003635025.1). Lineage (GTDB taxonomy): Bacteria > Actinomycetota > Actinomycetes > Mycobacteriales > Pseudonocardiaceae > Saccharopolyspora > Saccharopolyspora antimicrobica. The sequence continues at coordinate 4,983,231 of NZ_RBXX01000002.1, forward strand.
TTTCCGGCGGGCAACAACAGCGGGCGGCCATCGTCAGGGCACTGGTGGCACGCCCGGCGGTCGTCTTCGCCGATGAACCAACAGGCGCACTGGACCTGCGCAGTGCTCGGGACGTACTCGACTTGCTCCGCGAAATGGTGCACAGCCTCGGGCAAACCGTTGTCATGGTCACCCACGATGCCGCCGCGGCCGCGCACGCCGACCTCGCACTGATCATGGCCGACGGGCGGATTGTCGACACCGTGCACGCACCCACCGCCGCCGACCTCGCCAGGCGAGTCACCGAACTCGAAACGGAGTAGACGATGCTGCGCCTGGCATTACCTGCAGCCCGCCACCGGATCGCCGCCCTACTGGCCATCGTGTGCGCCACGCTCGTCGGCGCGGCCCTCATCACCTGCATCGGGGTGATCGCCGAGTCCGGCCTGCGCTCGCACACTCCGGCCGAACGGCTCGTCGGCGCTGACATCGTCGTGTCGGCCGGCCAGTCCTACACGCCGGCCGGTGATCTGCCCATCGTGCTGCCGGAACGCGCTGGGGTGCCGTCCGACCTGACCGCTCGGCTGGCTCGGCTGCCCGGAGTCACGACCGCGATCGGTGACGTGAGCTTTCCCGCCGCGGTCATCGACGCCGAAGGCGTGGTGGTACCGGCGGAGGACCCGCGCACTGCCGGGCATGGCTGGTCCTCGACCTTCTTGTTGGATGCACCGCACGTCTCCGGTGCGGCTCCGGCCGGTCCTGGTGAGGTAGCCCTCGACGACGACCTCGCGACTGCGGCAGGTGTGTTGCCTGGTGACCGGGTCGTGATCAGCGCGGCCGGGCAGCAGGGCGACTATCGCGTCTCGGCTGTGATCACCACGCCACAGCAGGGTGGGGTCTTCTTCGCTGATCCCACCGCGGCGGAGCTTGCCGGTGGTAGCGGCACCGTCGACCTGGTAGCGCTGCGCACCGCGCCTGGCGCTACTGAATCGGTCGTTGACGAGGTGCAGGACTCCCTGGACGCGAGTGGGTTGCTGGTGTCCACCGGTTCGGCGATCGGTGACGTCGAGGATCTAGCCGCAACGACGGCCCAGTCCCTGCTCCCGCTGCTCGCGTTCTCGATGGCCGGAACCGTACTGCTGATCATCGGGTTCATCGTGGGTGGCGCATCTGCCGTGTCGGTCGGAGCCCAACGACAGGACCTCGCGCTGCTGCGCGCCATCGGGGCACTGCCCCGGCAGATTCGCAGATTCGCGGCCGCGCAGGCCACCATCGTCGCGCTTCCCAGCACGGCAGTTGGCCTCGCCGCCGGTTATCTACTGGCCGAGCAGTTCCGGCGGCTGCTCACCTCGATCGGTCTCATCCCGTCCACTTTGTCGCTGAGCATCAGCCCGTTGCCGGCGATCGGCGCGGGACTGCTCATGGTCGCCGTCGTGCAGGCGGCCGCCCGCTGTGCGGCGTGGCGAACGTCCCGCCTACCGGCTACCGAGGCGGTAACGGTGTCACGAAGCGAACCGCGTACTCCGTCGAAGTTCCGCACGTGGGCCGGGATCCTGCTAATCGTCGGTGCCACGGCGTTCTCGGTGACGCCGCTGTTGATCCGGTCGCAGCTCGCGGCCGCCACCACGGCGACCGCCGGGATCGTCGCGGTGGTCGGGCTCGCGCTGGTCGGCCCGGCTCTGGTCGGCTGGTTCAGCCGAGCTCTCGCGCGGAAACTGCCGGCGGGTGTCTCCGCGCCGAGCTGGCTCGCGGTGGCCAACGGCCGGGATTACGCGCTGCGGATGGCCGCAGCCAGCACCACCCTTGCCATGGCAGTGGTCTTCACGATTACCTACACCTTCACGCAGACAACCCTGATGGCGGCCACCGTCGGTGACGTGACCGAGAGCAACCGGGCGCAGATCAGCATTAGCGCCCCTGAGCTCGGTGGCGTACCTGATGATCTGGCCGCCGCCGTAGCGGCCGAACCCGGCGTGCAGGCCGCGGTCCCGGTCTCCAGCACCACGGTTCTGTGGCCCTATCAATTCGCTGGCGAAACCGAGGTCGAGAGCACCTCTGCGTTCGTCCTGACCGATGCCGCACCGGCGGTTCTCGATCTCGACCTGCGAGCCGGAGACCTCGCCGAGCTGACCGGCGACACCGTCGCCGTCGACGCCGGGGTAGCCGGATCGCGTGATGTGTCGGTGGGCAGCGAGATCAGCCTCATCCTCGGTGACGGTAGCGAGGTCAACGCTAGGGTCGTCGCCACCTACGCGCGTGGTCTCGGCTTTGGCCCCGTGGTGCTTTCCCGCGACCTCGTGGCCGGGCACGCCAGCACCGGACTGGACGACAGCATCCTGATCCGCACCGATGGCACAGACCTGACCAGGCAGAACCTCGCCGCCGTTACCGAATCCCGCCCTGGTCTGGTCCTCAATGATTCGGTTGCCGCACTCGGCGGTACGGTCGGCGTGAGCCCTGAGTTGTGGATGAACATCGCCGTACTGGCGGTGCTGCTCGGCTACCTCCTGCTCGGAATCACGAACAAGATGGTTGCCGCCACCGCCCAACGACGCAACGAACTCGCCACCCTGCGGCTGATCGGTGCCACCGCGCGGCAGATCCTGGCGATGATGCGGCGCGAAGCGGCACTGATCTGCGCGGTATCCGTGGCCGCCGGTCTACTGCTGTCGATTGTGCCCATCGTGTTGCTGTCCATCGGTTTCCTGGACCGACCATGGCCTGCGGGGCCAGCGTGGCTGCTACCGCTGATCGCGGTCGTGGTGGTGGTGATCACCTTCCTGGCCATCGAGCTGCCCACCCGGAGGTTGCTGTGCACACCCCCTGTCGAAGCTCGCACCCACCCGTCGTGAATCGGCCGTGGCGCTGTCTCTCGCGGAATTGTGGAGAATCCTCGCTTGACCGGCGAAGGTTTCGAACGACACCAGCCAGCTATACCTGTGATCCGGTAGCTGACGTTGCTGTGCCACCCGCTGGCAGCTTGTAGTTTCCAGTCCACCGGATCGGGTTCACCGAACGAAACATGAGAGATTCGAGGGGAAGTCCTGTGGTCAATCGTGTGCAAACCGGCCGCGTGGTCGGCTTGCGTTCGCTCATCGGTCGTTACCAGTTGACAAGCTTCTTCGTGCTGGCGCTCGGATTGAGCTGGATCGCCTGGACACCGTATGTGCTGTCCAAGAACGGCATCGGTGCGGAAGACTTCGAATTTCCCGAGGTCCTGGGCACATCGCAGTTCCTCGGCATGCTGCCCGGCGCCTATCTTGGCCCGATCTGCGCCGCATTCATCGTCACTGCCGTCGCGGGCGGGCGGCCTGGGCTACGTCGGTGGGCCGGGCGTTTGCTGAGGTGGCGGGTCAACTGGAAGTGGTATGTCCTAGCGGTCGTCGGTGTTCCGGTCGCTCTCATCATCGGCTCCATTCCGTTCGCCGGCTTGGAGAACATGGCCGTCCCGCCCGCGATGGTGCTGGTGTCCATTGTGCCCGGACTCGTTCTGCAGGTGCTCACGACCGGCATCGCCGAGGAACCCGGCTGGCGTGACTTCGCGCTGCCGCTGATGCAGCCGCGGTTCGGCCCGCTGCTCGGTACGGTCCTGCTCGGCGTGATCTGGGGCATCTGGCACCTGCCGCTGTTCCTGACGGAGTGGGGCGGTTACCCCAACGTCACGTGGGTGGATCCTGTCGAGTTCACCATTTCTTGCATTGCCATCAGCATCGTCATGACCTGGGTGTTCAACCGCACCGGCGAAAGCCTGCCGATCGCGTTGTTGTTGCACGGCAGCATCAACAACTTCTTCTCTATCGCGTGGGGTTTCATATTCCCCACCCTCGGTGATTCGCACCGGGCATCGGCTCACATCATCCTCGTCGTCTTCGGCGCAGCCGCCTGCGTGCTGCTCGTGACGACCCGAGGCAGGCTCGGATACAAGCCGTCGGACGTGGAAACCGACACGCCGGACGCGACGATGCGCGCCTCGGCGTGACCGGCCGACCACCGGGACAGTCGCCGCGAGCGCCTGACTCCGTGCTGCGGAGCTCGTTCGTCACGGATGCGTTGCAGGTGAGGAGGTTTCGCGTGACGCACGTTCGTGGCAACGAGCGCGCGCGAGCGTTGATCTCCGGCAAGTGTGGTGATCACACGCCAATTTCGTAAGGAGACGCCGATGCGCCGAACCCTTGCTCGCTTCGTGGCAGCCGTCGGGATCGCGGCCGCAGCTGTCGTGGGGGCACATGGCATCGCCAGCACCCAGAGCACTGTGGAGAACCTTGCCGCCCCGGGGTGCGGAGTCACCCAGGACGTGAACATCCTCGACATCGGGTTCAACGTGGGCCCTTCCCTCTGCTGACCGGGCGTTCGCGGTCGGGGTGAGCGGTGGTGTCGAGCTGGAGGCCTCCGAAGTGCTTGCGCGGTGCGGACGGGCACTTCGGAGGCCTCCGGTGCGCGGGGGTCCATTGTGGGCTGGTGGTGGAGTGGGTCCGGCGAGCGGCCGGGTGCGCAACATCGAACCGCAGGTGCGGGCGGGTACCGCGAGCATCGACCTTGCCCGAACGGGCTAACAGCACGTGGAACCGCCGTCGAATCCGGCTACCGATCGCCGTCGAAGAAGCGGATCAGTTCGGCCGCGGTGCCCTGCGGGTCGTCCTCGGCGATGAAGTGCCCGGCACCCGCAACGGTGGCCCGGCGGGCGCCGGGAATGGCGGCGGCGAGGCGATCGCCCACCTCCGGAGCGAGCCATTCGTCGTGCTCGCCCCACAGCACGAGCGTCGGCGCGGTGATCCAGTGGAGGTCGGCGACGGCCTCGCGGGTGTCCTCGAAGCCGATCGCCGCCACCTGGTCGATCCACCGCTGCTGCCCGTCCTCACCCGCCCACGGCGCGAGGTAGGCCGCCGCGGAGGCGTCGGACATGCGGTGCGCGGCAGTGCGGATGCGCGGGGCGATGATGTCGGCGAAGACGTGCTGCGGCATCGTCCGGTAGGCCTGCTCGTGGCGCTGCATGTGCTCGGTGAACGGTGTGTTCCACGGTCCGATGACCGCCGCGTCCAGCAGCGCCAGGTGGCGGGCGGGCACTCGCTCGACGAGGTGGGCCCGGATCACGGTGCCGCCGCCGATGTCGTGGCCGACGAGGCTGGGCGAGTCCAGGCCCCAGTGCTCGACGAGCTCGGCCAGCGTCCGCGCCTGCCGTGCGATGGACGGCGCGATCCCCGGATCGGGGCGGGAATCGCCGAACCCGAGCAGATCCCACACGTGCACCGCGAACCGCTCGGCCAGCAGCGGGACGACGTCGCGCCACAGGTAGGACCAGGCGGGCGTGCCGTGCACCAGGACCACGGGCGGGCCGTCGCCGAAGACGCCGGTGGCGACGTCGCCGCCGGACACGCGGACCCGCTGGTCGAGCCGCCAGTGCGTGGATCGCATCGAACCTCCCAGGTAAGGTGTTAAACAACGTTTCAGCGGTTACCGTAGCGGGAGAAGTAAGGTTTGAAAATAGATTTCAGCGATTACGTGCGTGGTGCGGCGCTGGCGGCCGATCTCGTCAACAGCGCCCCGGAGGTGCGCCGCATCAGTGGTGAAGTGCTGGTCGACGCCGCTGCGCTGGGGCGATTCCTCACCGAACGGGGCATCGGTCCCGAGCGTGAGCCGGTGGCGGAAGATCTCGTCCGAGTGCTCGAACTCCGCCGCGAGCTGCGCGCCGTCCTCGAAGCGCGGGACGAGGACGGCGTCGCGGAAGCGGCGGGGGAACTGGTTCGGCGGGCGAGCACCGGGCCCGTCCTCGGGCGCGACGCCGATGGCAGGTGGCAGTGGCAGGTCGAGACGGCTCCGCGCGCGTCCCTCGCCGACGAACTCGCGGTGCTCGCCGGGCTCGGCCTGCTGGGCGCACTGCGCGCGCTGGGGCACGAGCGCTTCCGGCCGTGCGCTTCGCCGGTGTGCGACGGGGTTTTCGTCGACACCAGCAAGGCGGGTCGCCGTCGCTACTGCACGCCGGGCCTGTGCGGGAACCGCATCAACGTCGCCAATCACCGGGCCAGGCACCGCGAACGGGGTTGAGGAAGTTTCGCGTGACGCTCATTGGTGGCAATGAACGAGCGCGGGCGTTGATCTCCGGCAAGTTGGTGATCGCACCCCAACTCGTGAGGAGAAGTCGATGCACCGAGCCATCGCCCGTTTCGCCGCAGCGGCCGGATTCGCCGCAGCGGTGCTCGCCGGGTCCTACGCCATCTCGGCCACCCAGGCCACCACGGAGAACCACGCGGCCCAGACGTGCGGCGGAGTCGGCCAGAACCTGAACGTCCTCGACGTCGGATTCAGCCTGACGCCAAAGCTCTGCTGAGCGAAGTCCACTGTGGATTGCCGAGCCGCTGCTCCGGATCGGGGTGGCGGCTCTGCTTTGCACGGGTGCCAGGACATCGAGCTCATCCGCGGCTCGTGCCGTCCGGCCACACGACGGTGACCGGGATGCCGCGTTCGCGCGCGACCCGCACCACGTCGCCGGTACCTCCGCGCCCGGCCGCCGGCTGCCCGTCCCAGACGGCGATCAGCTCGTCGACGATGCCCAGGACGTGCTCACCGGCACCCAGGTAGGCGTCCGGGGTGGACTTCTCGAACGGCATCGTGTGCACCTTCGACGCCTTGCCGATCAGCTCGTCGAACTGGGCGGCGTTGTTCGCCCGCACCTCGTGCTCCCGGTAGTCGGCGGCGGGTAGGACGACCTCGAACGTGCCGCCCGCGTCGAGCACCGCCCGGGCGAAGAGCTGGTCCGCGCCGCGCGCGAGGCAGGTGACTCCGACGATCCCGCCGCGGTACTGCGACAACTCGGCCGCCAGCGCTGCCTGGACGAGCGCGGCACCGTCGGCGGTGAGGTTCAAGTGCCCGGTGATTCCGATGCGCGGCAACTCAGGCCCTTTCGTCGCAGGTGATCAGCCCTCGAACCGCGCCGCGGAAGCCCGCGATTCGCACTGGGAGTCTCGCATCTCCCCGCCGCCCGGTTCACGCGTTCGGGCCAGAGGCTCGATCCGGCGGGTGGGTGACGGCTGGATCGGTGATCCGACGGGTGAGGTCGACCGCGTGCTGGTGCGCTCTCCGGTGGCAACGACGGAAGTCGAGAAAGGACAACGAGATGCGCCGTGCAGCAGTCGCGTTCCTGCTAACTGGTGTGGCATTGCTCGGAACCGCCTCAGCGGCTCTCGCTCAGGAGGTGGTCACCGGTGAGGAATGCACGGAGGCTGGCGGCCGCGTGGTCCTCGGCCCGGGTGTGGAGTACTACTGCATCGGCGGCGATCACCACGGCAAGCAGGTCGAGGGCTGACACCCGCGAGGGCCGGCCGGGGCCAGGGCGAACCGGAAAGCCCTGGCCCTTCGGCTGCGGTCAGGCCGCGATGCGTTCCGGTTCCGGGGCCGGGACGGCGGTGTTGCGGGGCAGGGCGCGGTCGACGGCCACCAGCGCCAGGCCGAGGAGCCAGAAGGCGCCTCCGTAGATCAGCAGGTTCAGCGCGAGCCCGTCGTAGCCGATGACGTCGACGTCGATGAACGGGTACGGGTAACCGGTGCCCAGCAGGGTGCCGCGGCCCAGCGCGAACACCAGGTAGCCCACCGGGTAGACCAGCCAGGCGACCGCGGCGGCCCAGCGGAACCGGCGGTGCTCGTCGAACAGCAGCCAGTCCACGACGGCGGCGACCGGCGTGATGACGTGCACCAGCTGGTCGGAGAAGTCGGAGGTGCCCGCGCCCATCTGGAACGGCGCGTCGGCGAGCACCAGGTTGTAGACCAGACCGGTGATGGTGATGTAGAGCGTGGTGCCGCCCTTCAGCCAGGCCGGTGGTTGCCCGGTGCCGCGCACCGTCGCCCACGACGCCCAGGCGAAGACGACCGAGACGAGCACGTTGCTCTGGATCGTGAAGTACACCAGCGAGTCGGCGAAGCCGTCCTTCGAGGTCAGGTAGACCCCGGTGACAGCGGCGACGAGCACGGCGATCCGGAACAGCGCTGCCAATGGCCTACCCATGCCCACCCCGAAAATCCGAAAAGTCCTTCACGATTCAGATTAACGGCGGCGCCCGGGCAGGCCGACGTGATCCCCGCCGCACCTGCCCGAGCGCGCAGCACGCACCTAACGGGCACCGTTTCCGCAGGTCAGGTCCCGTGAGTACTTTGTGGTGCTATAGCGACACAAAGCACTCACGGGCCGCCACCTGCGGAAAGTGCGGTCACTGCGTCAGCGGGCGGACGGTGAGCATCTGCTCCGCGCGGCCGACCGGGCCGCGGGTGTCGTGCAGGACGGTGGTGGTGATGCCCCGGCCGTCGCTCCCGAAGACGACGCTGGTGTCCAGCCCGGTCCAGCCGCTCTCCGGCTGGCGGTGCAGGTGGATCGTCAGATCGACGTTCGGGAACATCCACTCGGTCGGCGGCTGCCGCACGGCGATGCCGTTGGCGGTGTCGACCAGCGCGATGTAGGACGCCAGCGCACTGACCTCCTCGCCCGCCACGAGGTCGTAGGAGGTGGACATCCACGCCGTGGCACGTCCGGGCTGCGGCTCGCCGACCGTGCGAGCCTCCAGCGAGGCGATGAACCCGCCCGACCACAGCGAGCTCATCGGCCAGGGCTCCAGCGTGTCCGGGTGCGGCAGCGCCTCGGGCGCACCGCCGGCGACGGTGCTGGTGTCCTGCGCCGAGAGGAACCAGGCGCGGGCGCGGACCACCGGGCGCCCGCCGATGATCGCGGTGGCCTCCACCAGCTCGATGGTGCGGCCCGGCCGCAACGTCTCCACCCGCACCTCGAACTCGTCGAGGTCGATCTTGCCCAGGATGTCGAAGCTCACCCGGCTGATCTGCAGGCCCGGCCGCTCCCCGGAGCGCTCGATGGCGTGCACCAGCAGGCCGCCCAGCGGGCTGAAGTGCTGCTCGTCGCTGCGCCACGCGCCGCTGGCGTGGGCGGTCGGCTTGAACCGGTTTGCGTCGAGCCGTTCGAAGTAGCTGGGCGTCAACGAAATCCCTCTTCCCGCTCGTGACCTTGCCGTTCCAGGGTATTTGCGGTGGCTCGGAGCTCGTACGAGCTGTGGCCATCCCCACGAAAGCGGGCCCGGTCCGGGGGCGATCCGGACCGGGCCCGCTGCGGGGGCGCCGCGTCAGCTCTGGGTGACCAGCGAGCGCAGGAAGAACACCAGGTTCGCCGGGCGCTCGGCGAGACGGCGCATGAAGTAGCCGTACCACTCGTCGCCGTAGGCCACGTAGACGCGCAGCTTGCCGCCCTCGGCCGCGATCCGCCGCTGCTCCTCGGCGCGGATGCCGTACAGCATCTGGTACTCGAAGCTGTCCGCGTCGCGCCCGGCCCGCGCGGCCAGGTCGGTGGCGATCGAGACCATCCGCGGGTCGTGGCTGGCCACCATCGGGTAGCCCGCGCCCTCCATCAGGATCTTGAGGCAGCGCACGTAGGAGCGGTCCACCTCGGCCTTGTCCTGGTAGGCCACCGAAGCCGGCTCGGAGTAGGCGCCCTTGCACAGGCGCACCCGCGAACCCTCGGTCGCCAGGTCGCGGCAGTCCTGCTCGGTGCGGTGCAGGTAGGCCTGCAGCACCGCGCCGGTCCACGGGAAGTCCACCCGCAAGTCGCGGAGGATGCCCAGGGTGGAGTCGGTGGTGGTGTGGTCCTCCATGTCCAAGGTGACCGTGGTGCCCGCGTCGGCCGCCGCCTCGCAGATCAGCCGGGCGTTCTCCAGCGCGATCTTCTCGCCGTCGGTGGGCAGGAACTGGCCGACGGCGGAGAGCTTCACCGACACCTCGGCCCGGTCGGCCAGGCCCTCGGCCTTGAGCACCGAGAGCATCCGCTGGTAGGCGCGGACGGTGTCATCGGCCTGCTGCGCGTCGAGGGTGTCCTCGCCGAGGTGGTCGAGGGTGACGTGCATGCCCTGGTCGCGGAGCGCTCGGGTGGCGCTGACCGCGTCCTCGGGGGTGGTCCCGGCGACGAACCGCTTGACGACCGGCTTGGTCAGCGGGTTGGCCTCGACGAGACGGCGCACGCCCTGGGAACGGGCGGCGGCCAGCAAGGTGCTGCGCAGCATCGCGGCTCTCCTTCTGGTGGGAAGTGTTCGGGGTGGGGGAATCTCCTGCCTTCCGCGTTGCCTGCTGGATGCGTGCCGCGGTCGCCGGTGCCGTCGTTGCGGGCGGACACCGGGCGAGGGGTTCGGAGGGGGAGTCTTGCGGGGTGAAGGGCACCTTTGGGCGAGTAAGCCGCCCAAAGGTGCCCTCACCGTCAGCCCATGTGGGGGTAGCCGATGGAGGTGGGGGCGTCCCAGGTCTCCTTGATGGCCCGCGGGCTGGTCCAGCGCTGGATGTTCAGCAGCGAGCCGGCCTTGTCGTTGGTACCCGAGGCGCGGCTGCCGCCGAAGGGCTGGCGGGAGACGATCGAGCCGGTGGGCTTGTCGTTGACGTAGAAGTTGCCCGCCGCGCCGCGCAGCTTGCGGTGCGCCTGGTCGATCGCGCTGCGGTCGGTGGCGAACACCGCGCCGGTCAGCGCGTAGGGGCTGGAGGCGTCGACGACGTCGAGGATCTCCGAGTACTTGGCGTCGTCGTAGACGTGCACGGCGATGATCGGCCCGAAGTACTCGGTGGTGAACACCTCGTCGCCCGGGTCGCTGCAGACCAGCACGGTGGGCTCGACGAAGTAGCCGACCGAGTCGTCGTAGCCGCCGCCTGCCAGGACCTCGATGGTGTCGGTGGCCTTGGCCCGGTCCAGCGCCGCCTTGTGCTTGGCGAAGGCGCGGGCGTCGATGACGGCGCCGCCGAAGTGGGAGAAGTCGGTGACGTCGCCGTAGCTGATGCTGCGGGTCAGCTCCGCCAGCTCCTCGCGCAGGCCGCCCTCCCAGATGGAGCGCGGCACGTAGGCGCGGGAGGCCGCCGAGCACTTCTGGCCCTGGTACTCGAAAGCACCGCGGGTGAACGCCGCAGCCAGCGGCGCCGGGTTCGCCGAGGGGTGCACGACGATGAAGTCCTTGCCGCCGGTCTCCCCGACGATGCGCGGGTAGCTGCGGTAGGAGTCGAGGTTGTCACCGATCAGGCGCCACAGCTTCTTGAAGGTGGCGGTGGAACCGGTGAAGTGCAGGCCGGCGAAACCGGGGTCGGTCAGCGCGACCTCGGAGACGGCGTGGCCGTCGCCGGTGACCAGGTTGATCACGCCCGGCGGCAGGCCGGCGGCCTCGAACAGCCGCATGGTGAAGTGCGCGGCGAACTGCTGCGACGGGGTGGGCTTCCACACCACGGTGTTGCCCATCAGCGCCGGTGCGGTGGGCAGGTTGCCCGCGATGGCGGTGAAGTTGAACGGCGTGATCGCGGTGACGAACCCGTCCAGCGGGCGGTAGTCCATCCGGTTCCACTCGCCGGGGACCGACCGCGGCTGCTCGGCGATGATCTGCCGCGCGTAGTGCACGTTGAACCGCAGGAAGTCGATGAACTCGCAGGCGGCGTCGATCTCGGCCTGCTGCACCGACTTGGACTGGCCCAGGATGGTCGCGGCGTTGATGGTGTCGCGCCACGGGCCGGCCAGCAGGTCGGCGGCGCGCAGCAGCACGGCGGCGCGCTCGTCGAACGAGGTCGCGGCCCACGCCGGGGCGGCGTCCTTGGCGGCCTGCACCGCGGCGGCGACGTCCTCGCGGGTGGCCTGCGCGGCGGTGCCCAGCACGTGGGCGTGGTCGTGCGGCTGGACGACGTCGAAGCGGTCGCCACCGGCCAGGCGCTGCACCCCGCCGATGGTCTGGGTCAGCTCGACCTGCTCGGACTCCAGCTCGGCGACGCGCTTCTGCAGCGACTCGCGTTCCGGCGATCCGGGCGCGTAGCCCTTGACCGGCTCGTTGTACGGAACCGGGACCGAGGTGATGGCGTCCATGGCCAAAGTCGCCTCCTTGTGAGAAGTCGCTGTTGTGCGGGAAAGCCGCTGTTACTTGGGAGGTTAAGGTTTCGTTAGCCGATGGAGCTTGTCCGTTCGGCTATCGTTGTCCGTATCGGGTTGTCCGGTTGAACAAGCGGGGTTCGGAGTGCGCGAAGTCGAGGTCGATGCGGTCGGCGTCGCCGTGGCCGGCGTGCCGTTGCGCCAGCTCCTCATCGCCGTCGGAGAACCCCTGGTCGACGTGCTCGCCGCGCCTCGCGGCTTCGACGTCGAGGTGCGCGACGTGGTCATTGTCGACCCGGAGGAGGAGTCCGGCAGCGGTCGCAGCGGCGACTTCGTGCTGGTGATCGGCGCCCGCGGGCGGGCTGCGGTGCGGCTGGTGCGGGCGGCCGCGCGCGAGGGCGCGGTGGCCGTCGCGGTGAAGGTGGGCGCCGAGACCGATGTGCGGGTGCTGCGTGACACCGCGATCGACAGCGGGATCGCGCTGCTCGGCGTCCGGCCGGAGGTGCGCTGGGAGCGTCTGGAGTCCTTTGCCCGCTCCGCGATCGACAACGCGCGACTGACCACCGACGCCGATGTGGGGGAGGCCCTCGGCGACCTGTTCTCGCTGGCCCAGACGGTGGCGGCGATGACGGACGGCATCGTCTCGATCGAGGACACCGCGAGCCGGGTGCTGGCCTACTCGCGCTCCGACGACGAGGTCGACGAGCTGCGCAGGCTGTCCATCCTGGGCCGCCAGGGCCCCGAGCCGTACCTGGCGATGCTCCGCGAGTGGGGCGTCTACCAGCGGCTGCGCGCGGGTGAGGACGTGGTCCGCATCGACGAGCGCCCGGACCTGGGCATCCGCCGCCGGATGGCGGTGGGCATCCACGCGGGAGCCCAGCCGCTGGGGTCGATCTGGGTGCAGGAGAGCAGCCGGCCGCTCTCGGAACGCTCGGAGCGGGCGCTGCTCGGCGCGGCACGAGTGGCGGCGCTGCAGCTCGTCCGGCAGCGCACGGAGGCCACGGCCGGCCCGCGCTTCCGCGAGAACCTGCTGACCGGCCTGCTCGACGGCCGCATCGACGCCCAGTCGGTGGCCGACAACATCGGCGCGGACGCGGCGAAACCGGCGGTGGTCGTGGTGTTCACGCTGCGCCCGTCGGAACCCAACGCGGACCGCTCCGAGCTGGAGCTGCAGCGCGCGGAGATGACCAGCCTGATCTCGGTGCACGCCTCGGCGTACCGGCGCAGCGCGCTGGTCACCACGATCGGCTCGCGCGTCTACGTGCTGCTACCGGACCTGGCGGAGCGCTCGGCCGGTGCCTCGACGCTGAGCCTGACGCGCGAGATCGTCGCGGCGGCCAAGCACCACCTGCGGGCCCGCGTGCAGGTGGGCGTGGGTTCGGCGGTGCGGACCCTGGACGAGGTGGCGGAATCTCGCACCGAAGCGGACCGGATCCTCGACGCGATGACGCACGACCTGCACGCGGAGATCGCGACGATCTCCGACGTCCGCGCCCAGGTGGTGATCAGCGAGCTCCTGACGGTCCTGCAGAGCAACGAGCGCTTCCGCGACGCCCGCCTGACGGCCCTCCAGGAGCACGACGCCGAACACGGCACGGGCCTGGCCCGATCCCTGCTGGCCTACCTGGAAGCCTTCGGCGACGTCCGAGCGGCCAGCGACCGCCTGCACGTCCACCCGAACACCCTCCGCTACCGGGTCCGCCGCGCGGGCGAGATCACCGGCGTAGACCTCTCCAACCCCTCAGAACGCCTCAACGCCCACCTCCAGCTCCTCCTGGCCCGCCGAACCCGCCGCTGATTGTGGTGCTCTCGCGCCATAGGCTCCGTCGCCCCTGCTCAGGGCCCGTGCGTGTTTCGGGGTGCTATGACGCCCCGAAAAACTCACGGTGCGGAGAAGACGGCCAGGGCTTCTGCGTCGGAGGGTGTTGTCAGCACGTTCGCCTCGATGAACTCGGCGAGCTCGGGGAAATCGGGTGCTGCTGCGCGGAAGCGCTCGGCCGCTGCGCTCAGGTCGTAGTCGGTGCGGCGCAGCACGACGTCGGGGCCGAGCAACGCCCAGTGCGCGCCGGTGCTGCCGTAGGGCATCCCGACGCTGCCCGGGTTGATGAACCGGCGGCGGTCGGCCAGCCGGTCGAAGGGCATGTGCGTGTGCCCGAGCACCACCGTCGGCTCGGCCGAGTCGGCGAAGCTCTCCCGGTAGCGCTCCAGCGGCGAGTCCACGAGCACGATCTCGGTGTCGCTGCGCGTCGTGGCGTGGCAGAACCGGACCGGTCCGAGCCCCGTCACTTCCGCGACCACCGACAGCGGGAGGTCGGCGAGCAGATCCCGGTGCTGCCGGGACAAGCGGGAGGCGCAGTATTCGGTGGCGGGGAGGTCGCCGTCCGATGAGCCGTCGTAGGCCGAGACGAGTTCGCGGTCGGCGTTGCCGCGCACCCAGATCGCTCGATCGCCGAGCTCGGCGAGCCGGTCCAACGTCTCGGCGGGCATCGGCCCACTGGCGTGGTCGCCGTTGAGCACGACGGCGTCGGCCCCGGCAGCGTCGACATCGCGCAGCACAGCCTCCAGCGCGGGAAGGTTGCCGTGCACATCGGCCAGCACTGCGACTCGCATGCGACCTCCTCGTGGTCCGAGGCCCGTTTCCCCAGTTCAGTCCCCGTGAGTGTTTTGTGGGGTTATAGCACCCCGAAACACTCACGGGTCTGTACCAGCGGAAACGGAGCGGACAGGGGTCGAACACCACGCCATCGGCGCGGGGTGCCAGCGGCGTGGAGCTCGCTTCGTCGCCGCACCTCCGGTCTCGCTTGGACCGCCGAACCGGTCGGTGGGTTCGGCGGGCAGGTCAGGCCAGGCCTTCCTCGGTGAGGACCTGGTGGACCACGTCGGCGAGTTCGGCGACGTCCGGGTGTTCGTCGTCGGCGAGAGCTCGCACGAGGTCCAGGGATCCGGGCCATTCCGCGTGGGCGATCGCGTGGAGGGTGTTCGGCCAGGTGGCGGTCAATTCCGCGAGAAATTGACGCCGCACCTCAGGCGCGGGGACGCCAGCGGCCGAAGCCTCCTTCGGTGTTGAGGACCTGGCCGGTGATCCAGCGGGCTTCGTCGGTGGCGAGCCAGGCGATCAGGCGGGCCGGGTCGTCCGGTTCGCCGTAGCGGCCGTACGGGAACATCGGGCGGATCGTCCGCCAGGTCGGTTCATCCAGGTAGCCGGTGTCGACCGGACCCGGGTTCACCGTGTTCGTCGTGATGCCGGCGTCCGCCAGCTGGTCGGAGATCGTCAGGGTGATCTCGGCGAGTGCACCTTTTGCGGCGGCGTAGGCGACTTCGCCGGGCATCGGGCCCTGCTGCTGGCCGGAGGTCATGAACACGATCCGGCCGCCCGGCCGCCCGTCGTGCTGCGCCGCGAACGCCTGCGCCAGCAGGATCGACGACCGGGTGTTCACCGCCCAGTGCCCGTCGAGCATGGCCGCGTCGAGTTCGCCCAGCTCCCCGTCCCCACCGCTGCGCGCGTGGTTGCAGACCAGGACGTCCAGGTGCCCGAACTCGGCCACCACCGCGTCCACCAGCTGTTGCGGTGCTTCCGGCTCGGCGAGGTCCAGCCCGGCCTCGGCGAGCCGGGCCTCGGGCACCAGCTGTTCGGCGACACCGGTGCGCACCGCGTCGAGGTCGTCGCCGCCCCACGGTTGATCGAGGTCGTGCGGCCGGTAGTGGTGCAGGAAGACCGAAGCGCCGTACGCCGCCAAACGACGGGCAATCGCGTACCCGATGCCCTGCCGGCGGCTGACGCCGGTCACCAGCGCGGTTCGGTCCCGGAGCGGCAGGGGATCGCGGGTTGGATCAGTTGACGACATGCGACGGATGCTAAAGACGGATTCCGTTCCGGGCCAACGATTTCCCGCCACGGGGCGTGAGCGGACTTCGCGCTGCGTGGCGGTCTTCTCCGCGAATACGTATCCATGTGGGTATTTGCACCGGTCCGCGGCGGCGCTCGATGCGGCACTCTCGATGGAGCTCGCCCAGCGGGAGCGAGCACCGGTTGACCGCTCTCTCCCCCCGAAGCAGGTCTCCGGAAGCGTCGCGCCCTGCCGCCCCCAGCGGCAGGGCGTGCGGTTCGTCCGGCCCCATCCCCGACGGGCCGGACGGACCGCGAGCGGCGTCAGAGCTTGCGGAGCCGGACCCGGTTGATCGAGTGGTCCGCGTCCTTGCGCAGCACCAGGGTCGCGCGCGGGCGGGTCGGGAGGATGTTCTCCACCAGGTTCGGCTCGTTGATCGTGCGCCACAGGTGGCCGGCCTCGGCCAGGGCCTCCTCGTCGGAGAGCTGCGCGAAGTGGTGGAAGTGCGATTCCGGGTTCGCGAACGCCGTGCTGCGCAGGGCCAGGAAGCGGTCGGCGTACCAGCGGGCGATGTGCTCGGTGTGCGCGTCGACGTAGATCGAGAAGTCGAACAGGTCCGACACCGCCAGGCTCGGCGCCGGCTGCAGGACGTTGAGCCCCTCGATGATCAGGATGTCCGGCTGGCGCACCACGTTGTGCTCGCCGGGCAGGATGTCGTAGGCCACGTGCGAGTACAGCGGCGCCGCCACCTCCGGAGCACCGGACTTCACCTCGGTGACGAACCGCAGCAGCGCGCGCCGGTCGTAGCTCTCCGGGAAGCCCTTGCGGTGCATCAGGCCGCGGCGCACCAGCTCGGCCTTCGGGTAGAGGAAGCCGTCGGTGGTCACGAGGTCCACGCGCGGGTGGTCGGGCCAGCGGGCCAGCAGGGTGCGCAGCAGCCGCGCGGTCGTCGACTTGCCGACCGCGACGCTGCCTGCGATGCCGATCACGAACGGCACCTTGGTGCCGCCGGTCTCCTCGCCGAGGAACGTCGTGGTCGTCTGGTGCAGCCGCTGGCGGGCGGCAACCTGCAGGCTGATCAGCCGCGACAGCGGCAGGTAGACGTCGGCGACCTCCGCCAGGTCGACCTGCTCGCCGAGCCCGCGCAGGGCGTCGAGCTCGTCCTCGGTCAGCGACAGCGGCAGGGAATCTCGCAGTTCCCGCCACTGGTCCCGGTGCAATTCGACATATGGGCTCAGCTCGCGAACGCGTGTCACAGGCACCCCTCAGCGTTGAGGCCCGGCAGGAACTTTCCGCGGAACCCTAAGCCGCTGAGCGCCCGCCGCGCTGTGATCCACTCCACGCTGAGACGCAGCGAACATGCTGGATCGATCGTGCCCTTCCGCATCGCGGAGATCAACTTCCACCGACTGCGATTTCAATGGAAATCGGACATCTGATTTCCATTGAAATCGCCTGCACTGCTGGTGTGTCGTGGGTCCGACGCGCCAACGGTCGGCGCAAGTTCCATTGAAATCGAAGGTCCGATTTCCATTGAAATCGCGGCAGACCCCGGGCGGCAGACCCGGACGGCAGAGCCCGGACGGCAGAACGCCGGACCGCGCTGGGCGATCCGGCGTTCTGCGGGGTCCGGCCCTCGGGGCCGGGGTCAGCTCACTGCTCGGAGCTGTCGGTGTTGGCCGGGTTCAGCTTCGACTTGCGGTAGCCGTAGGCGAAGTAGATCGCCAGGCCGATGGCGAACCAGGCGGCGAAGCGCAGCCAGGTCTCCGGGGCCAGGAAGGTGACCAGCCAGATCGAGAACACGATGCCGATGATCGGCACGATCGGCATGCCCGGGCACTTGAAGCCGCGCGGCAGGTCGGGCCGCTTGTAGCGGAGCACGATCACCGCGGCGCAGACGATCACGAACGCCAGCAGGATGCCGATGTTGGTCAGCTCGGCGGCCTCGCCGATCGGCAGCAGGCCGGCGATCAGCGCCGAGGCGATGCCGATCAGCCAGGTGAACCGGCTCGGCACCTTGCGCACCGGGTGGGTCTTGGCGAACCACTTCGGCAGCAGCCCGTCGCGGCTCATCGCGAAGCCGACGCGGGTCACGCCCATCATGAAGGTGAACAGCACGGTCAGGATGCCCAGGATCGCGCCGATCGCGATGATCGCGCCCAGCACCGGCAGGCCGACGTCGGCGAAGGCCGACGCGAACGCGCTCTCGCTGCTGATCTGCTGGAACGGGATCATGCCGGTCAGCACCAGGCAGGCCAGCACGTAGAGCACCATCGAGATGCCCAGCGAGTACATGATCGCCTTCGGCATGTGCCGCTGGGCGTCCTTGGACTCCTCGGCCGCGGTGCTCATCGCGTCGTAGCCGAACACCGCGAAGAACACCGTCGCGGCCCCGGCGAACGCGCCGCTGATGCCGTACGGGAAGAACGGGTTGTAGTTGCCCGCGTCGATGTGGAACGCGCCCACGACGATCACCAGCAGGACCACGCCGACCTTCAGGTACACCAGGAAGGTCTCGAACCGGGCGGCGCTCTTCATGCCCTGGTTGAGGATGAAGGCGATCAGCAGGCACAGCAGCGCCGCGAACAGGTTGATCTTGTAGCTGCCGGGCGGGGCGGCACCGTTCTCGGTGCCGGGGGCGCCCATCATCCACGCGGGCAGGTCGAGCCCGATGAAGCCGACCAGCTCGTTGAAGTAGCCGGAGATGCCGATGGCGACCACCGCGACGATCGCGGTGTACTCCAGCAGCAGGTCCCAGCCGATCAGCCAGCCGACGACCTCGCCGAGCACCGCGTAGCCGTAGGTGTAGGCCGAACCGGCCTTGGGGATCATGCCGGCGAACTCGGCGTAGGAGAACGCCGCCGCCGCGCTGGCGATGCCCGCGATGAGGAACGAGATCAGCACCGCCGGACCGGCCTTCTCGTTGGCCACCGCGCCCGCCAGCGAGAAGATCCCGGCGCCGATGATGCCGCCGACGCCGATCGCCGTCAGCTGCCACAGGCCGAGCGACTTCTGCAGGCCGCCACCACCGGTGTCCTCGGTGATGGTGTCGATCGGCTTGCGACGGAATATCCCCCGCCCGGGCTGGAGACTTGGTGAGGTCACGGTTCTACTCCTGGTGCTTTCTCTTGCGCGAAAGGGTGACGTACATGGCGTGATTCGGCCCGGCGAACGTCCCGCGCAACGTCGTCCGTGTCGTGGATCACCAAAGGGTTTGCACGTTGTTGGCGAAACCTACGCGGCTGCGGTGCGTGATCATGTTGTGGGGTCGGATGAGAGTTCCCGGTATGGTTTGGCCGTCACGACAAAACGGCCGGTGGGGACGTGTCGGTCCGCTCACAGCTGGACGCGGCGCTTCGCGAACCGTGACCGGGTGGCACCGTGCTCGTTAGGGTTCACGCCGGTGCCAGGCCAGGATCAGCCAGTGGAAGTAGGAGTGCGATGTCCAGTTACCGCACCGTGGTCGTCGGGACGGACGGCTCGGAGCCCTCGCTGCGCGCGGTGGCCCGCGCCGGAGCCGTGGCCGGCGATTCCGCAGCCCGGTTGGTGATCGTCTGCGCCTACTACCCGACCCCGGACCGCGAGGTCGAGCAGGCGCGCGACGAGCTGGGCGATGAGGCCTTCCAGGTGGTCGGCTCGGCGCCCGCCGAGGCCACGCTGCGCGACGCCGCCGACGTCGCCCGGCAGGCGGGCGCGAAGGCGGTGGACACCTCCGCCGCGGTCGGCGCGCCGATCGGCGTGCTGCTGGCCGCCGCGGAGCGGGAGGGCGCCGACCTGATGGTGGTCGGCAGCCGCGGGTTGAACACGTTGAAGGGGCGGATCCTCGGCTCGGTGCCGTCCGAGGTGTCCCGTCGAGCTGAATGCGATGTGCTCGTTGTCCGGACCACGCGATAGGCCGACCGCGCGCGGCGACGAGATGGAGAAGACCATCCTCGGCAGCGCCCCGCGCTACACGAAGGACCAGGTCGCCGAGGCCGCGGGCGTGCCGGTGCAGCGCGCCGAGCAGCTCTGGCAGGCGATGGGTTTCGCGCACGTCGACGACGACGCGGTGGTGTTCACCGATGCCGACGTCGCCGCGCTGCGCTCGCTGGTGGAGCTGGTCTCGGCGGAGGTGATCCCGCCCGAGCTGGAGTCGGCGGTGGCCCGCTCGCTGGCGCAGACGATGTCGCGGCTGGCCGAGTGGCAGGTCGGCATCTTCAAGTCGCTGCTGGGTGACCAGTTCGCGGTGGACGTGGAGACGACCGCGCAGGTGGCCTCGGTGATCCTGCCGGTGATGGAGCAGATGCAGGACTACGTGTGGCGGCGGCACCTGGCGGCCACCGCCTCGCGGGAGCTCGCCGAGCGCGACCCGGGCGCCGACGAGCGCCTGCAGGTGATCGGCTTCGCCGACCTGGTCGGCTACACCCGGCTGATCCGGGACTTCACCGAACTGGAGCTGGCCCGGCTGATCGACGGCTTCGAGTCGCTGGCCGGGGGCGTGGTCGCGGAGAACCACGGCCGCGTGATCAAGACGGTGGGCGACGAGGTGCTGTTCGTGGCCGACACCGCCGCCGACGCGGCCGAGATCGCCCTGACGCTCAACGAGGAGATCGCCAAGAACGACCTGCTGCCGCCGCTGCGCATCGGGCTCGCGCAGGGGCAGGTGTTGGCCCGCTTCGGCGACGTCTACGGCTCGACGGTGAACATCGCCAGCAGGCTGACCTCGGTGGCCCGCCCGGCGTCGGCGCTGGTGGACCGCGAGCTGGCGGCCTCGCTGCGCGGGCACCCGGACTACCGCCTGATCCCGCTCGGCCCGACCAAGGTCCAGGGCTTCCGCGGCCTGCACGCCTGGGCGCTGCGTCGCGCCGGGTGACTCTCCTCGGGGATTCGTCCAAGTGATCGAATTCCCGGTGAGCTCGGTCGTCGCGGCGCAGTTCGGCCGGTAGCCCGCGCCGGTGGTCGCCACCTGCGGTTTTCGCGGTCACCGGCGGGGCGTTCCGGCGGATTCGCCGGTCGCCGCGCGAGGTGCGCCGCCGGAAAAGCGGGATGCTCGCGGGCAGCCCCGGCAATAGAGTCGGGGCATGGCCGATCGGGGAGCAGTCGCTGCAGGCAGCCATTCCGACGATGTCACCGCTCTGGTCGCGGAGTACTCGCGACTGCCCGCAGGCGCGCCGGTGCGCCTGGCCAAGCCCACCTCGAACCTGTTCCGGTTCCGCGACCCCGCGGCCGGTCCGGGCCTGGACGTCGGGCGCTTCGACCGGGTGCTCGAGGTGGACACCGCCAACCGCACCGCGCAGGTGCAGGGCATGGCGACCTACGAGCGCATCGTCGACGCGCTGCTGCCGTCCGGGCACATCCCGCTGGTGGTACCGCAGCTGAAGACGATCACGCTCGGCGGCGCGGTGGCTGGTCTCGGCATCGAGTCCACCTCGTTCCGCAGCGGCCTGCCGCACGAATCGGTGCGGGAGCTGGAGATCCTCACCGGCTCCGGCGAGGTCGTGCGCGCCCGCCCGGACAACGAGCACGCCGAGCTCTTCCGCGGATTCCCCAACTCCTACGGCACGCTGGGCTACGCGCTGCGGCTGGAGATCGAGCTGGAGCAGGTCCGCCCCTACGTGCGGCTGGAGCACGTCCGGTTCGACACGGCGCGGGAGTGCGCGGCGGCGATGGCGCAGATCTGCCGCGACCGCACCTTCGACGGCCACCCGGTCGACTTCCTCGACGGCACCGTGTTCAGCGCCAGCGAGCAGTACCTGACCATCGGGTCCTATGTGGACGAAGCGCCGTTCACCAGCGACTACACCGGTCAGCAGATCTACTACCGCTCCATCCAGCAGCGGCGCACCGACCACCTGAGCATCCGCGACTACCTGTGGCGCTGGGACACCGACTGGTTCTGGTGCTCCCGCGCGTTCGGCGCGCAGCGCCCGCTGGTGCGGCGGTTCTGGCCGCAGCGCTACCGCCGCTCCGACGTCTACCGCCGCATCGTGGCCTGGGACCGCAGGCACGCGGTGACCGACCGGATCGCGGTGCTGCGCGGCCGCGGCGTCAACGAGCCGGTGATCCAGGACGTGGAGATCCCGGTCGACCGGCTGCCGGAGTTCCTGGAGTTCTTCCACCGCGACATCGGCGTCTCGCCGGTCTGGCTGTGCCCGGTGCAGCTGCGCGATCCCAAGGGCTGGCCGCTGTACCCGATGGATCCCGACGAGCTGTACATCAACGTCGGGTTCTGGTCGACGGTGCCGTTGCGCAAGGGCGAGGCGCCGGGGCGGCACAACCGGGCGATCGAGCGCGTGGTGACCGAGCTGGACGGCCACAAGTCGCTGTACTCCAACTCCTACTTCACCGAGGAGGAGTTCTGGCGGCTCTACAACCGGCCCGCCTACCAGCGCCTCAAGGAGCGCTACGACCCGGCGGACCGGTTGCCCGGGCTGTACGAGAAGTGCGTGCGGGAGAAGTGAGGAAGGGGATTCGCTGATGGGCTGGGCAGAGGTGTTCGCGCGCGTCCTCGGGGGCGGGGCCCCGGTGGAGATCCGAGCTTTCGACGGCAGCCGGACCGGTCCGCCCGGCGCCGAGATAGGCGTGGAAGTCCGCTCCCCGCTGGCGCTTTCGCACCTGGCCGCGGCACCCGGCGAACTCGGCCTGGCCCGCGCCTACGTCACCGGGGCGCTGGAGGTGCACGGTGACATGTACACCGCGCTGGCCGCCTTCCCGTCGGTGGCGCTGCACGACATCCCGCCCGGCCTGCGCCGCGAGCTGCTGGTGAAGCTGGCCGGGTACCGGCTGTGGTGGCCGGTGAAACCGCCGGCGGTCGAGCACCGGTCGTCGGGCGGCTGGCGGCACTCCAAGCGCCGCGACAGCAAGTCGATCTCCTACCACTACGACGTGTCCAACCGGTTCTACGAGTGGGTGCTTGGCCCGTCGATGGCCTACACCTGCGCGGTGTACCCGACCGCGGAGTCCACTTTGGAGGAAGCGCAGTTCGCCAAGCACGACCTGGTGGCGCGCAAGCTCGGGCTCCGGGAGGGCATGCGGCTGCTCGACGTGGGCTGCGGCTGGGGCGGCATGGTGATGCACGCCGCCGAGCTCTACGGGGTCCGCGCGCTGGGCGTGACGCTGTCCCGGCAGCAGGCGCAGTGGGCGCAGAAGGCGATCGCCGAACGCGGCCTCGCCGACCTGGCCGAGGTTCGTCACCTGGACTACCGGGACGTGCCCGAGACCGGGTTCGACGCGGTCAGCTCGATCGGGCTCACCGAGCACATCGGTCAGGCGCAGCTGCCGTCGTACTTCTCGTTCCTGCACGACAAGCTGGTGCCCGGCGGGCGGCTGCTCAACCACTGCATCACCCGCCCGGACGGCAGCTACGGCGCGCGGACGGGCAAGTTCATCAGCCGCTACGTCTTCCCGGACGGCGAGCTGGAACCGGTGGGCACCCTGGTGTCGGCGATGAACGACAACGGCTTCGAGGTGCGCCACGAGGAGAACCTGCGCGAGCACTACGCGCTGACGCTGAAGGGCTGGTGCGAGAACCTCGAAGCGCACTGGGACGAGGCGGTCGCGGAGGTCGGGCTCGAGCGGGCGCGCGTGTGGCGGCTGTACATGGCGGCCTGCCGGCTGGGTTTCGAGCGCAACGTCGTCCAGCTCCACCAGGTCCTCGGCGTCCGCCTCGACGACACCGACGCGCACTACCCGCTGCGCCCGTCGTGGTGAGTCGGCGACTTCGTGCGAAATCGTTTACCTGGAGACGCCGGTTTCGCGCGGAAACGCCCGGCCGATGACTTCTGCCGCGCTGGCCGGTCTACCCGTCCGCACCGATAGTGGTGCGAGAGCGGACGGGAGATCGCGATGGCCCAGATCAAGCAGAAGATCACCACCAACCTGTGGTTCGACGGCGTGGCCGAGGAGGCCGCGGCGCACTACACCGGCATTTTCGAGGACTCGCGGATCACGCAGGTGCTGCGCCACGGCGAGGCAGGGTCCGGGACACCGGGAACGGTGATGACCGTGCAGTTCGAGCTGGCCGGCCAGCAGTTCGTCGGCATCAACGGCGGCCCGCAGTTCACCTTCACCGAGGCCGTCTCGCTGCAGGTCCGGTGCGAATCGCAGGAGGAGGTGGACCGCCTGTGGCAGCAGCTCGGCGAGGGCGGCGAGCCAGGCCCCTGCGGCTGGCTCAAGGACAAGTACGGCGTGTCCTGGCAGATCGTCCCGAACCGGCTGTACGAGCTGATCACCGACCCGGACGCGGAGAAGGCCGACCGGGTCATCAAGGCGATGCTCGCCATGGGCGGCAAGCTCGACATCGCCGCCCTGGAAGCCGCGGCCGCGGGCTGAGCCAGCAGAACTCGGTGCTGAAGCCGTAGTCGCCGAGGGGCATCAGCTCGGCGCCGCCGTCGGACAGCGCGGCGTCGCTCTCGGGCTCGTCGCGGCAGGAGACGTAGAGCGGCCACCACACCCGGCCGTCG
Source organism: Saccharopolyspora antimicrobica (assembly GCF_003635025.1). Classification (GTDB taxonomy): domain Bacteria; phylum Actinomycetota; class Actinomycetes; order Mycobacteriales; family Pseudonocardiaceae; genus Saccharopolyspora; species Saccharopolyspora antimicrobica. The sequence continues at coordinate 5,007,347 of NZ_RBXX01000002.1, forward strand.
CAGATCACGACAGGTCCTCGAGGGTCAGCGGCGGGATGAAGTCGCCGACCCGGGTGCGGTTCCAGAAGGCGCCCGTCTCGCGGCGCTCGGCGCGCGTCGTGAAGCGGTAGTGGTACAGATCCGCGCGGATCAGCAGCGGCGGCCGGTCCGGGAACGGGTTGTGGCGCAGCAGGCGCAGGACCTGCTCGTCGTTGCGCAGGAGCGCCTTGATCAGACCGGGCAGCCAGGCGCGGCCGTAGCCGGGGGAGAGCGCGAGGAACCACATCAGCCAGTCCAGGCGGAGGTGGTAGGGCGCGACCTGCGGTGGGCGGCGGTGCGGGTCGCCAGGCTTGCCCTTGAAGCCGTACTCGCGCCACGGGCCGTCGATGTCGGCAGCGCCCTCCACGACCACCTCGTAGCGGGTGCGGGTGATGCTGCCGAACGCGCCGTAGGTGTTGCCCAGGTGCAGCTTGTTGAAGCTGCGGTTCATCACCTGGCGCTTGCCGAGCATGTTGCGCACCGGCGCGTAGCTCAGCACCGCGAACACCGCCGTCAGCACCAGCACCAGCACGGCGAACCACGGCGGCAGCCCGGCCATCGGCGGTGGCTCGAACGGGCCCGAGCTCATCGCCGAGCACGCCAGCGTGATGGTCAGCAGGTTGAGCCAGGCGAAGTTCCCGCTGAGCATCAGCCAGCCCTGCGTCACCACCACGACCAGCCCGGCCGCTGTGGCGACCGGCTGCGGCGCGAACAGCAGGAACGGCACGACGAGCTGGGTGAAGTGGTTGGCCAGCACCTCGACCTGGTGCGCCTGACGCGGCAGCCGGTGGAACCAGCGGCTCAGCGGGCCGGGCATCGGCTGGGTCTCGTGGTGGTAGTACAGCGCGGTGAGGTCGCGCCAGCAGGAGTCGCCGCGCATCTTGATCAGCCCGGCGCCGAACTCCACCCGGAACAGCAGCCAGCACAGCAACCACAGCACCAGGGTCGGCGGCGCGATCCCGGCCGGGCCGAGGAAGATCACCAGGAACCCGGCTTCGAGCAGCAGCGACTCCCAGCCGAACGAGTACCAGACCTGCCCGACGTTGACGATCGACAGGTACAGCAGCCACAGCAGCGTCCACAGCGCCAGCCACGCCCACAGCGGTGCCAGGTCGGCGAACAGCGCCACCGCGCTGCCCGCGATCCCGGCCCAGCAGACGCCCGCGAAGAACCGGTCGGAGTAGTGCAGGTGGAACAGGCTGGGCGATTCCCGGAACGGCACGTGCGCCAGGAAGCGGGGGATCGGGGTCAGCCCGCGCTCGCCGAGCAGTCCCCGGAACTGCCGCAGCGCGCTGACGAATCCGAGCAGGTAGGTGATGGCGACCAGGTGCGCGACCGCGAACCGCGCGATCCAGTAGTCGGGAGCCGCCGCCCAATCCCACATCGTGCCCACCGTCCCAGCTCGCGCCGAGCGTCCTGCGCGCGGGTGCTCGCACCTCGGACTTCTACAATCGCCTGTCGACGATGCGCTGTGGAGGGCTGGTTTGCTGGACGACGTGGTGGCGCTGCTGGCCTGCCCGCATTGCGGTGCCGACCTGGACCGGACCGGCAACAACCTGCGCTGCGCGGCGAACCACGTGTTCGACATCGCTCGCCAGGGCTACGTGAGCCTGCTGCCCGGCGGCACGAAGGTCGCCGGTGACACGGCGGCGATGGTCGCGGCCCGCGCGGACTTCCTGGCCGCCGGGCACTACGCGCCGATCGCCGACGCAGCGGCTGAAGCGCTGTCGGGCGTCGAGGGCTGCGTGGTCGACATCGGGGCCGGGACCGGTTACTACCTCGCACGTGCTCTTGAGGGCTCCGACCGCGTCGGGCTCGCGCTGGACGTCTCGAAGTACGCCTCGCGCCGCGCGGCCAAAGCGCACCCGCGCATGGGTGCCGCTGTCGCCGACGCTTGGCAGACGCTGCCGGTGCGCACGGGTGCGGCTTCGGCGGTGCTGAACGTCTTCGCGCCCCGAAACGCCGCTGAGATGCACCGCGTCCTGCGCCCGGACGGGCGGCTCGTGGTGGTCGTGCCCAACGGCGATCACCTGGCGGATCTGGTGTCGGCACTGGGCCTGCTCAAGGTCGACGAGCGCAAGCAGGAGCGCCTGACCGAGCAGCTGGCCGACCACTTCGAGCTGATCGCGCAGCGGACCTGCGAGTTCCGTCTCTCCCTTGCCGAGTCGGAAGCCGAAGCGGTGGTGGCGATGGGCCCCAGCGCCTGGCACGCCGACCCCGAGGCCCTCCGAGCCCGGATCGCGGCGCTCCCCAAGCCCCTCGCGCCGACGGCCTCGGTCACGATCGCCAGCTACCGCCCCCGGCACCTTTCCGCAGGTGGCAGACCGTGAGCGTTTTGCGGGGTCATAGCACCACAAAACACTCACGGTCCTTGACCAGCGGGAACGCGTCGGATCAGCCGCGGGCGAGTTCGGCTTCGTAGGCCGCGCGCAGGCGGTCGAAGACCGACTCCGCGCCTTCCGGGCGCGGGATGCCCAGGTGCTGCTCGCGCAGTTCGTCCATGAACTCCGCCCACAGCTCCGGGCCGCCGCGTTCGAGCAGCTCGGCGCGGATGGCCAGCTCTCGCGTCACCGGCAGGTGGCGGCGTCCCCAGGCGCCGAGGTGCGCCACCACGGGGACGAGCTGGATCGCGGGCTCGGTGAGGCTGTAGATCACCTTCTGCTTGTGGCTGGGATCGGCGGCCTTGGACACCAGCCCTTTCTCGGTGAGGCGCTGCAGCCGGGCGGCGAGGATGTTGGAGGCGATGCCCTCCTCGGAGTTGTTCAGCAGTTCCCGGAAGTGCCTCCGGTTGCCGAACATCAGGTCCCGGATGACGATCAGCGACCACTTGTCGCCGAGCACCTCGAGGGAGAGGTTGATCGGACACCCGGAACGGTGCTCGTCCTTCACCGGCTCCTCCCATCGCCAGAAGAAACTGCTTGCAAGTCGCAGTCGGTCAGTTGTAGGTTATCACCGATTGCAAGATGCAACCAGAATCCAGGAGGAGTCATGAGCACCAAGGTCGTGTGCGACATCGCCGTCTCGGCCGACGGGTACGCCGCGGGCCCCGGCCAGACCGCCGACAAGCCGTTCGGCGACGGTCCGGTCGACCAGCTGACCTCCTGGATGTTCCAGACCCCTGAAGAGAACAAGGCGGAGCTGGACGCGATCACCGCGGCCGGAGCCTACGTGATGGGCCGCAACATGTTCGGCCCGGGACGCGGCGAGTGGGACCTGGACTGGAAGGGCTGGTGGGGCGACGAGCCGCCGTACCACGCGCCGGTCTTCGTCCTGACCCACCACCCGCGCGAACCCCTGGTCATGGGCGGCGGAACCACCTTCACCTTCGTCACCGAAGGAATCCACGCGGCGCTGAAGCAGGCCAAGGAGGCGGCGGGCGACCGCGACGTGGCGATCGCCGGCGGCGCGGCCACGATCAACCAGTACCTCCGCGAGGGCCTGATCGACGAGCTCCGCACCCACGTCACCCCGGTCGTCCTCGGCGCGGGCGAACGCCTCTTCGACGGAGTCCCGTCCCAGAACCTGGAGATCGTCTCGGCCCGCCCGGCCTCCCTCGTCACCCACATCACCTACCGCTTCCAGCGCTGAGGATGCGTCCCTTAGCGCCGATTTCGATCGTTCTGCGCCGCTGCGGATCTCGACGTCGATGCGGTGACGGTTTCGACACGGCCGATCACCCTCCGAGGTTGAGGTGGCATCCGAGCAGACCCGGAACGAGAACACCGGATCCGTCCGAGGCTCCCTGGTCCAGGCCAGGACGATCGTCGGCGACCTGCACTTCCACCACCAGCCGCGGAACCGCGGTCCCCGGTGGGGCGCCGCCAGCGCGGTCGGGCTGGCGCTGCTGATCGGTGCGGCGGTCCTGGTCCGGCACGGCTGGTGGCCGGTCGCGGTCTTGCTGCTGGCAGCCGGAGGCCTGCTGGAGTGGTGGCTGATCTCCCGGGCGATTCGGCTGGGAGATCGAGCCACCTCGCCGGATGAGGCGATCTCCGAGCTGCGGCGGCAGGTCCGCGATCAGTGGTCGGCAGAACGCGACAACCGGGGTCTTCAGGAACCCCGGCCGCTGCGCCTGCGATGGCGTCCCACACAACGCCCGGTCCAGGTGAAGCTGACCACTGCGGAGAAGGGGCGGGCCGAGCTGCGCCGGGGTGAGCTGCTGGAGGGCACCGACGAGACCAGGCCTGCCGCAGCCGCCCTGCTGGCGGCGTTTCGGCAGAGTCCCCGACGACAGCTCGTGGTGCTGGGGGAGCGCGGTGCGGGCAAGAGCACCTTGGTGCTGCTGTTCACCTTGGCCGCACTCGACGATGAGGCACAGCCGGTTCCGGTGCTGTTGTCGGTCGCGGGATGGGATCCGGGCGAACGCATCGAGGACTGGGTCGCCCGCAGGGTAAGCGAGGAATACCCGGTCGTGCCGAGGCACCGAGCCGCGCGACTGCTCGCGGACAAGCGGTTGCTCCCGGTGCTCGACGGGCTGGACGAGATTCCGTCCGAGCTGTGGGGGAGGGCTCTGGGAGCGCTCAACCGATCCGCGCTGCGGATGGTGATCACCTGCCGCAGCGCGGAGTTCGAGGCTGCGGTGACGACGGACGGTGTGCTGGCGCACGCGGCGGTCGTCGAGATCGAGCCCATCCGCCCCGATGATGCGCGGGACTTCTTCGAGCAGCGCGACGTCGAGGGAGTGCGACGGTGGGACCGCGTCATCGATGCCGTGATCGAGCGGCCGGACGGACCGTTGGCCGAGCTGCTGTCCAGTCCGCTGATGATCAGCTTGGCGCGGCGGGTCTACCGCCGTCCCAGCAGTCAGCCGGAGGAACTTGCGCCACGACGGGCTCCGCGAATACCTCACCGAACGGTATCCGGGGCACGGCGGCGCTTATCCCGCGCCCGGAACCGCTGTCCGTGGGAAGACCGTGTTCCGTAGCTGGTGGCCGGGGCTCGTGGTAGCGGGGGCTGCGGTCTCGCTCGCGGCGTTCGCCGGTGCGTTCCTTCTCCTGCTACCGGCTGGCACACCCCGGGGCACCTGGAGCCTGGGACGTGACGGGAGCTACTACGCGAAGTTCACGACGCTCGGCTGGAGCGGTGACATCGTGCTGGCGCACGTGTGGCCCAGTGGACCGAGGAGAGGTGTCAACCTGCGCACCGGCTACCGCTTCGAGTACTCCCGGTTTTGGGACGTCATGGGTGCTGGTGGTTCCCAGCTAGTGACGATGCCGTCGGGCAGGGGGGTCCTGGAAGTTCGGGACACCTCCAGCGGGGACATCGTGAGCACCATTCCGGTAGGTGGTCGGGGTGAGTACAACGACTATTCGGTGCAATTCGTCGAGAACGGCACGATCGTTGCCGTGCTGAACTCCGCGGACCAGGTCGTAAGTTTCTGGGAGGTGCGCACCGCGCGGCCCGTTCGTGAGGTGGACGTCTCGGCGCTCATCCCGGACTCGTCCGGGGGTGTCTCCTCGATGTGGGCGAGTCCGCCAGGCTCCGGTCCCGTTCTCGGCCTGAACACCACTACCGGCAGTGGATGGCAGTGGAACTACGAAACCGGCGTGGTGCAGGTGCACTCCGGCCCGTGCAGCGAGTCGTACTGCGAGGTACTTGCCGCTGGATCAGCAGACTCTGTGGTGCTCGACCCGGAGCAGAACGTCATTCGCACGAGCAACGGAAAGGAGCTCCACGTCCTGGACGTGGTCGGCCTGGCGAACTCACCCAGCGAGTGGGAGGTCAGCGAGGACGGCCGCACGCTGTTCACTTTCTACCGGGACGGCGAGATTCGCGCCTGGCCCCTCCCAAGCCCGTGAGTCGCGATGACTCACGGGCAGCGCGGGTCACTTCGATTCGTGCCTTGTCTGCGGGATTCCCCAGGGGTTTTCGTCCCGTAGCGGTTCCGGGAGGAGGTTCTGGGGGACGTTCTGGTAGGTCACCGGGCGGAGGAAGCGGTCGATGGCGGCCGTGCCCACCGAGGTGAAGCGGGCGTCGGTCGTCGCAGGGTAGGGGCCTCCGTGGTGCATTGCGGGGGAGACCGCGACGCCCGTCGGCCAGCCGTTGAACAGGAGGCGGCCCGCCCGGTCGCGCAGGCGGTTCACCAGGCTCGCGGCGAACTCCGCGTCGTCGTCCTCGGCGTGCAGGGTCGCCGTGAGGTTGCCCTCGAAGGCTTCGGCTGCTCGGCGGGCTTCGTCCTCGGAGGCGTAGGTGACCACGATGGACAGCGGGCCGAAGACCTCCTCCAGCAGCGCCTCGCGGTTGGCCAGCAGGGTGGCGACGTCGGTGGTCAGCAGCGTCGGCACGGCGCCGTCGTCGACGCTGCCCTCCGCCAGCACCCGCACTCCCGGCACCTCGGTCACCGCGGCGCGGCGGTTGCAGTAGCCCTGGTGCAGGCGCTCGTTGAGCATCTTGTGCGCCGCCACGGCCCTCGACTCCTCGGCCAGCACCTCGTCCAGGCCGTGGTCGGCGGGCAGGAACAGCAGGCCCGGTTTGGTGCAGAGCTGGCCCGCGTTGCCCGAGTACGACGTCACGTAGCCCTTGGCGATCTCCGCGCCGCGCGCCCGGATCGCGCCGGGCGTGGCGAAGACCGGGTTGAGGCTGCCCAGTTCGCCGAAGAACGGGATCGGCGTCGGGCGGGAGTTGGCGATGTCGAACAGCGCCCGGCCCGCCGGAACAGAGCCGGTGAAGGCAGCCGCCTTGACCCGGGGATCCCGCAGCGCCACAGCGCCGGTCTCCAGGCCCAGCACGACGTGGAAAACCCCGTCCGGAGCGCCGGATTCGGCCAGGGCGGCGGTGATGATCTCGCCGGTTCGCACGGAAAGCCGCGGGTGTCCCGGGTGCGCCTTGAGGACGACCGGGCAGCCGGCGGCCAGCGCCGAGGCGGTGTCGCCGCCTGCGACGGAGAACGCGAACGGGAAGTTGCTCGCCGCGAACACCAGCACCGGGCCCACCGGCACCAGCACGCGACGCAGGTCCGGCTTGGCGCCCAGCGGGAACTCCGGGTCGGCGCTGTCCACAGTGGCCTGCAGGTAGCCGCCGTCGTCGAGGACTCCGGCGAACAGCCGCAGCTGGAACGTGGTGCGCTTGAGCTCGCCCGTCAGCCGTCCCTCGGACAGGTTGGACTCGGTCATGGCCAGCGGCACGAGCTCGCCGGAGGCGGCGTCGAGCGCGTCGGCGACGGCGCGGATCTGCCGGGCGCGGGTGGCGGGTGGCTGCGAGCCGAACGCCTCGGCGGCTTCGGCGGCCCGCTGCAGGGCGGTTTCGAGTTCGGCTGGCGTGGTGTCCGGGATCTCGGTCAACGTGCCCGTCCTTTGCGCGATGCGAGTGGCGACACCGACACCGTAATACCTCCAGCGGCCGACAGGCCGGACAACGTTCGGCATAGCGGCAGGGCGTGATCAGCGGCATCGCGCACAACTGGCCCGGTGACCTGGTGGTGACCGCGGGCTGGGACAACACCATCCGCTTCCGGCGCTTCCCCGAACGCTGAAACCCGTGTGCCGGACACCTCGCCGAGGCGTCCGGCACACGGGAACTCGTCGGCGCTAGAGGCCGAGGGCTTCAGCGGCCATGGCCGTTCCCCGGACTCGGGCTGCGATCTTGGCGAAGGCCGTTTCGCGGGAGGTGGAGGTGTCGTCGGCGAACGGGGAGAAACCGCAGTCGTCGCAGGTGCCCAGCTGGTCCACGGGGATGTGGCGGGCCGCGGCCAGCACCCGGTCGCGCACCTCCTCCGGCGTCTCGATGCGCGGGTCGATCGGGTCGGTCACGCCGACGAACACCCGGATTCCCGGGCGGAGCTGGCCGGCGATGATGCCGAGCACGCGGTCGGGGTCCGGCTCGCTGGCCAGCTGGACGTAGAAGTTGCCGACCTGCAGGCCGAACAGCTTCGGCAGCAGGTCCGCGTAGTCCACGTCCAGGCTGTGCGTCGAATCGCGGTCCCCGCCGGGGCACGTGTGCACCCCGATCCGGGCCTGCTCCTCCGGGCCGAAGCGGTCGAGCACCGAGTTGTTCAGCGCGATGAAGTCGTCGAGCAGACCACCCGACGGATCCAGCTTGAGCGACAGCCGGGCCTCGGTGAAGTCCAGCTGGACGCGGTGCGCACCGGCTTCCAGGCAGCGGCGGACGTCGGCTTCGGCTTCGTCGGCGAGATCCTGGAGGAACGCTTCGCGGGAGTAGCCGTCGATGCCCTCCGCCGGGTAGAGCAGGCTCAGCGCGGACGGGGCGATGATCGCCTGCTTGACCGGCAGGTCGGTGTGCTCGCGGGCGCTGCGCAGGAAGCTGTCGGCGTGGACCTGGTAGCGGAACGGTCCCGCGGTGAGGCGGGGGAGCTGCCTGGTGTGCCCGTCGGCGAACGGGACGACCGCGCCGTCCGGGGCGAGGGCGTCGAGACCGGCGATCGGGTAGGTGAGGAAGCTGGGCTTGCGCTGCTCGCCGTCCACCACGACGGGGCAGCCCAGCTTCGCCAGCCTGGTCAGCGTGTCGGCGGTCGCCCGCTCCTGGAGCTCGGCGAGCGCAGCGTCGTCGAGCTGTCCTGCGGCGTGCTCGGCGAGGCCTCGGAGGAGCTCCGGCGGCCGGGGGATGCTGCCGATCGGCTCGGTGGGGAGTGTCATGGCTCGGACGATAGGGACGGCCGGAACCGCGACCGCGAAGTTTCACCCGGTTGCCCGGGCCGCGTTCCCGGATTTCACCCGGCCAGCAGATCAACTGCGACGGCACCTCCGACCGGGCGGTCGGAGGTGCCGTCGAAAAGCACTGCGGGAGCGGGGAAAGCTCACTCCGCGCGGGAGATGCGCACCATCTCGTCGCGGGGGACGACCTTGACCCGCTCGCGGCCCTGTGCCTCGCCCAGCGCCTTCTCGTGGGCGTCCAGGCGGCCCCAGCCCTCCCACGTCGTGTACTCCACGCCGCGCTCGTCCAGCAGCCGCAGGATGCTCTCGGCCGACGGGTCCTCCGCCTGCGGCATCGACTCCAGGTCGGCCAGCAGGTTGTTGATCGTCTCCAGCGCGTCGCCCTTGGTGTGGCCGATCAGGCCCACCGGACCGCGCTTGATCCAGCCCGTGGTGTAGACGCCGGGCATGTGCTCGCCGTCCAGGTCCAGCACCCGGCCGCCGTCGTTGGGCACGACGCCCGCGGCGTGGTCGAACGGGATGTCGGCCAGCGGCGAGCTCAGGTAGCCCACCGCGCGGTAGACCTGCTGCGCCGGGTAGGTCTCGTACTCGCCGGTGCCGCGCACGTTGCCGTCACCGGTGAGCTCCATGACCTCGACCTTGAAGCCCTCGACCCGGTCGGTGCCCTGCACCTCGACCGGCGCGCGCAGGAAGTGCAGGTGCAGCCGCCGGGAGGTGTTGTGCTTCGGGTCGCGCAGCGCCCAGTCCTGCAGCGTCTTGACGATCGTCTTCACCTGGTTGTTGGTGCGGATCGCCTCCTCGCTGGCCTCGTCGAGCTCGAAGCCCTCGGGGTGCACGATGACCTCGACGTCGTCCTGGTGGTCGAGCTCGCGCAGCTCCAGCGGGGTGAACTTGGCCTGCGCCGGACCGCGCCGGGCGAACAGGTGCACGTCGGTGACCCGCGAGTCCTTCAGGCCGCGGTGCACGTTCTCCGGAATCTCGGTGCTCAGCAGGTCGTCGGCCTGCTTGGCCAGCACGCGGGCGACGTCCAGCGCCACGTTGCCCGCGCCGATCACCGCGACCTGCTCGCCGTCCAGCGTCCACTCGCGCGGCGCCTCCGGGTAGCCGTCGTACCAGTAGACGAAGTCGGCGGCGCCGAAGCTGTGCGGCAGGTCGATGCCGGGGATGTCCAGCGGGCGGTCCTGGTCCGCGCCGGTGGCGAAGATGACCGCGTCGTAGTGGTGCCGCAGGTCGTCGAGCTTGACGTCCACGCCGTAGTCGACGTGCCCGAGGAAGCGGATCTCCGGCTTCTCCAGCACCCGGTGCAGCGCGCTGACGATGCCCTTGATGCGCGGGTGGTCGGGCGCCACGCCGTAGCGGATCAGACCGTAGGGCGCGGGCATCCGGTCCAGCAGGTCGATCTCGACCGGGGTCTCGGACTTGGTCAGGATGTCGGCCGCGTACACACCGGCCGGTCCGCTGCCGACGATCGCTACCCGCAGAGGGCGAGTCATTCCATCTCCTCCTACCCCGAACGGTCCTCGGCCGGCCCGGAGTGCTCGCTGACTGGCCCATCACGACTGGGCCCGGTGGGCGTCCACCAAGACCCCTCCAGCTTAGGTATCCCTTACCCCGGATCTCGCGATGCGGACGGTGACAATGCTCATACCGGAACCCGGATCCGCTCGGCGGGAACGCAGAGTGCGTGACTAGGTGCGCCGGGTGACAGTAGGATCGCCGCTTGATCAACGTTCCGGTCGCTACCTCGCTCGACGACGCAGAGATGATCTCGGTGGCCGGGCGGACCAACGGCTGGAGGTCACGCGGAATGCAGCAGCGGCCGGACTGGGCGCCCGAGGGCGTCGACCTGGAGAAGCCCAGCGCAGCCAGGTGCTACGACTTCTACTTAGGTGGCGCGTACAACTTCGAGGTGGACCGCGAGCTCGGGCGCAAGGTCATGGAAGTGGTGCCCAACGTCCAGGAGATCGCGATCAACAACCGGGCGTTCCTGCGGCGCGCGGTGCGCTACTGCCTGGACCAGGGCGTCCGGCAGTTCCTGGACATCGGCTCCGGCATCCCCACCGTGGGCAACGTGCACGAGATCGCCCAGGCCGCGGACCCGGAATCCCGCGTGGTCTACGTGGACAACGAGCCGGTCGCGGTCGCGCACAGCCGCGCCATCCTGGGCGACACCGAGCGGGCCACCATCGTGCAGGCCGACCTGCTCGACGTCGAAGGCGTCCTGGACGCGCCCGAGACGCGGCGGATGCTCGACTTCAGCCGGCCCATCGCCGTCATGATGGTCGCGCTGGTGCACTTCGTCGCGGACAGCAGCAAGCCGCGCGAGGTGATCCGCCGCTACTACGAGCGCCTCCCGGCGGGCAGCTACCTCGGCTTCTCGCACGTCACCGGGGACCACTACATGGAGGGCGTGCAAGGTCTCGTGAAGCTCTACGAGGACAGCATCAACCCGGTCACGCTGCGCACCCGCGACGAGGTCGCCGAGCTGATCGGCGACTTCGAGATCGTCGAGCCCGGCGTGGTCTACGTCCCGGACTGGCGGCCGGACACCGAGGAGGACGTCTGGGAGCAGCCGGAGCGGTCCATCGTCTACGGCGCAGTCGGACGCAAGGTGTGATCTCTTTGCCAGCTCAGGCCCCCGGCGGAGCGCCGGAACACGACGACGTGGTGAAGGAGTGGACCCGCCGGATCATCCACACCAGCTACGTCGCGATGGGGCGTCCCGAGCTAGAGACCTTCCTGGCCCGGTGCCTGGATGACCTGCTGGCCGCGCTCGACGGCGGACCGATCGCCGCGGCGTCCGGGGTCGGCAGGCGGCTGGTCGACGTGCACTTCACCAACTCCGCGGCGCTGTCCGGCACGCTGCAGCACCTGATGACCGCGCTGCCCGCGCTCCGCGCGACCGAGCAGGCCCGGCTGATCGAGGTGCTCGGCGAACTGGCCGCCGGATACGCCGGTGCGCTGCGCGAGCAGACGCTGGCCGAGCAGGCGCTGATCCAGCGGGCCGCCTCGGCCGCTCGCGACGCCGCCGAGGAGGCGTTGCGCGCCAGCGAGGCCCGCTCCCGCGCCGTTGTCATCTCCTCCGCGCTGGGCATCGCCGTCGTCCGGCTCGACGGCAGCATCGAGGAGGCCAACGCCGCGATGCGCCGGATCTTCCGGCGCAGCGACGAGGAACTGGTCGGCCACACCATCTTCGAGCTGACCGACGCCGACTGGGTGGCCGAGCTGCAGGCCGCCAACGACGGCCTGGTCGGCGCGAGCGACGACCGCTACCAGCTCGACACCCGGTTCACCGCGCCGGACGGCTCGCACGTGTGGACCCAGCTGTCGGCCTCCCTGGTCCGCGACGCCCGCGGCGAACCCGACTACCAGGTGGTGCTCTACGAGGACATCACCGACCGGCACATGCTCCAGGAGCAGTTCCGCAGGCAGGCCGTGCACGACCCGCTCACCGGCCTGGCGAACCGGACCCAGCTGCAGTCCGGCCTGGACAAGGCGCTGGAGGAGACGCGCCCCGGCAGGCGGGTGGGGCTGTGCTTCTTCGATTTGGACGGGTTCAAGGCGGTCAACGACAGCCTCGGCCACCCGATCGGCGACCAGCTGCTGCGCACCGTCGCCCAGCGGTTGCAGGCCGCCGCGCGGGGCGCGCTGGCCGCGCGGATGGGCGGCGACGAGTTCGTCGTCCTGGTGCCGGACTCCACTGGCTCCGGCGACCTGGTGGCGCTGGTCGAGACGCTGCTGGCGGAGATCACCCAGCCCGCGCGCATCGGCTCGCACGAGCTCAGCGCCTCGGCCAGCGTCGGGATCGTGGAGCGCCCGGTCGCCGGGACCGACGCCGAGTCGCTGCTGCGCGACGCCGACATCACCCTCTACCGGGCCAAGCAGGACGGCCGGGCGCAGTGGGTGCTTTTCGACCCGGAGCGCAACGCGCAGGCGCGCGACCGCTTCAAGCTCTCCGCCGAGCTGCCCGCCGCGATCGAGCAGTACGAGCTGTTCGTCGAGTACAAGCCGATCGTGGAACTGGCCACCGGCCGCTACGTCGGGGCCGCCTCCACCGTCCGCTGGGACCACCCGGAGTTCGGCGAGCTCAGCGAGGACCGCTTCCTCGGGCTGGCCGAGGAGACCGGGCTGATCACCCGGCTCGGCAGCTGGGCGCTGGAGCAGGTGTGCGAGCAGGCCGCGCGCTGGGTGGAGCGGCTGGGCCCGGCGGCTCCGATCGCCGCGGTGCGCCTGTCGCCGCGGCACTGCCGCGACCCCGAGCTGGTCGCCGACGTGCAGCGCATCCTCGGCAAGACCGGGCTGCCGGGCGAGTACCTGGCGCTCGGCCTGCCCGAATCCAGCCTGTTCGACGCGCAGGGCGACCCGCTGGACACGCTGGAGATCCTCGCCGAGATGGGCCTGCGGTTGTGCGTCTACGAGTTCGGCGAGGACTACGCCCGGGTGCCGCGGCTGAAGGACGTGCCGCTGGGCATGGCGCGCATCGAGGGCCCGCACCTGGACAGCTTCACCGAACCGGACGGGCCCGCCCCGCTGGACGCGCACCTGGTGTCGGCGGCCTGCGGCGCGGCCGAGCTGCTGGGCCTGCCGGTCAGCGCCGCGGGCGTGCGCGACGACCTGCAGGCCCGCCGCCTGCGCGAGCTGGGCGTGTCGCTGGCGATGGGGCCGTTCACCGGCGGCCTGGTCTCGGCGCTCGAGCTGGCGGAGCTGGTCCTGGAGCAGGAGGGCTGAGGCGTCGGGTGGCGGCCGAAAACCGTCCGCGACCAGCCGATAGCATCGTGATGCGAAGCGTGTCCGCGCCGGTCGGCGACCGGCCCAGCCGAGGAGTGAACGTGTCCGTACAGCCTTCCCAAGCCCAGCAAGCTCTCCGGGTGAAGGTTCCGGCGGGCACTACCGCGGGCGCGGCCGTGGCCGAGGCCGGGCTGCCGTCCAAGGGCCCGGACGCCGTCGTGGTGGTCCGCGACGCCGAGGGCGCTCTGCGCGATCTGGCCTGGGCACCGGAGGCCGACGTCGAGGTGGAGGCGGTCGCCGCCGACACCGAGGAGGGCCGCAGCGTCATCCGCCACTCCGCCGCGCACGTGCTCGCGCAGGCGGTGCAGAACCTGTTCCCGGACGCGAAGCTGGGCATCGGCCCGCCGATCAAGGACGGCTTCTACTACGACTTCGACGTGGACCGCCCGTTCACCCCGGAGGACCTGCAGGCGCTGGAGAAGCGCATGAAGCAGATCCTCAAGTCCGGCCAGAAGTTCGCCCGCCGCCGCCTGGAGTCGGTCGAAGCGGCCAAGCAGGAGCTGGCCGGTGAGCCGTACAAGCTGGAGCTGGTCGACCTCAAGTCCGATGTGGACACCAGTGAGGTGATGGAGGTCGGCGGCGGCGAGCTGACCGTCTACGACAACATCGACCGGCACGGCGAGGTCGTCTGGGGCGACCTGTGCCGCGGGCCGCACGTGCCGCACACCCGGTTCATCCCGGCGTTCAAGCTGATGCGGGTCGCCGCGGCCTACTGGCGCGGCAACCAGAACAACCAGCAGCTGCAGCGGATCTACGGCACCGCGTGGGAGTCCAAGGAGAAGCTGGAGGAGCACCTGGAGCTGCTGGCCGAGGCCGAGCGCCGCGACCACCGCAGGCTCGGTGCCGAGCTCGACCTGTTCTCCTTCCCGGAGGAGATCGGCTCCGGGCTGCCGGTGTTCCACCCCAAGGGCGGCATCATCCGCCGCGAGCTGGAGGACTACTCCCGCAAGCGGCACGAGCAGGCCGGCTACGAGTTCGTCAACACCCCGCACGTCACCAAGGACACGCTGTTCAAGACCTCCGGTCACCTGGACTGGTACCGGGACGGCATGTTCCCGGCGATGCACCTCGACGAGGAGCGCGACGCCAACGGCGAGCTGCGCAAGCCGGGCGTCGACTACTACCTCAAGCCGATGAACTGCCCGTTCCACAACCTGATCTTCCGCTCCCGCGGGCGCTCCTACCGCGAGCTGCCGCTGCGGCTGTTCGAGTTCGGGTCGGTGTACCGGTACGAGAAGTCCGGCGTGGTGCACGGGCTGACCCGCGTGCGCGGCATGACGCAGGACGACGCGCACATCTACTGCACGCCCGACCAGCTGCAGGACGAGCTGAAGTCGCTGCTGGGCTTCGTGCTGGACCTGCTGCGCGACTACGGCCTGGACGACTTCTACCTGGAGCTGTCCACCCGCAACGAAGAGAAGTACGTCGGCGACGACGAGAGCTGGGAGGTCGCCACCGAGGCGCTGCGCACCGCGGCCGAGGAGTCCGGCCTCGAGCTGGTGCCGGACCCGGGCGGCGCGGCCTTTTACGGCCCGAAGATCTCCGTGCAGGCCAAGGACGCGCTGGGCCGCAGCTGGCAGATGTCGACCATCCAGGTCGACTACCACCTGCCGGAGCTGTTCAACCTGGAGTACACCGCGCCGGACGGCAGCAAGCAGCGGCCGATCAAGATCCACCGGGCGCTGTTCGGCTCCATCGAGCGGTTCTTCGGCGTGCTCACCGAGCACTACGCGGGCGCCTTCCCGGCCTGGCTCGCGCCGGTGCAGGCGGTCGGCATCCCGATCGCCGACGAGCACGTCGAGCACCTGCAGCAGGTGGCGGAGTCGTTGCGGGCCAAGGGGATCCGCGTCGACATCGACACCAGCGACGACCGGATGCAGAAGAAGATCCGCACCCACACCACGCAGAAGGTGCCGTTCCTGCTGCTGGCGGGCGGCAAGGACGTCGAGGCGGGCGCGGTGTCGTTCCGGTTCCGCGACGGCACCCAGATCAACGGCGTGCCGGTGGACACCGCGGTCGACGCGCTGGTCGACTGGGTGCGGCGCCGCGAGAACGCCTCGCCGACCGCGGAGAACTTCCAGGCGGGGACGGCGTGAACGCAGGACCGGAGCTGACCGAGCAGCCGGGGGTCGGGGTCCAGGACGCCTTGCAGCGGTTGTGGACCCCGCACCGGATGGCCTACATCCAGGGCGAGAACAAGCCGGACGGCGACGACAGCGACGGCTGCCCGTTCTGCCGGCTGCTGGAGTCCGGACGGCCGGACGCCGAGACGCTGATCGTGGCGCGCGGCGAGCTGGTCTTCGCGATCCTCAACCTGTACCCGTACAACCCGGGTCACCTGATGGTGCTGCCGTACCGGCACGTCGCCGACTACACCGAGCTGACCGCGGCGGAGACGGTGGCGGTGGCGGAGTACACGCAGCGCGCCATGCGGGTGATCCGCCGGGTGTCGGCGCCGCACGGGTTCAACATCGGGCTCAACCAGGGCCCGGTGGCGGGTGCGGGCATCGCGGCGCACCTGCACCAGCACGTGGTGCCCCGCTGGGGCGGTGACTCGAACTTCATGCCGGTCATCGGCCACACAAAGGTCCTGCCCCAGCTCCTCGGCGAAACCCGGGCCCTCCTCGCCGAAGCCTGGGCCGCCGCGGACTGAACACCTCCGGAAGCGCCGGTTCCGGGGCTCCGCGCAATTTCCATTGAAATCTCACGTCCGATTTCAATGGAAATTCGATGTCGAATTTCAATTGAAATCGCGCAACAGCGACGAGGGCCGGGGAGCGATCCCCGGCCCTCGTTTCGCGTTCGGCGGCTCAGCCGCGGAGCTTGGCCTCGATGTCGAGGGTGATGGTCACCTTCTCGCCGATCAGGGCGCCACCGGGCTGCCCGACGCCGAAGTCGGTGCGGTTGAGGACGACCTTCGCGGACAGGCCGAGCAGGCCGTCCTCGGTGAAGCCGCCCAGCTCGGTCTCCAGCGACACCGGCTTGGTCACGCCGTGCAGGGTGAACTCGCCGTCGATGACGAAGTCCTCGCCGTCCTTGCGGACGCCGGTGGAGCGGAAGGTGGCGGTCGGGAACTGCTCGACGTCCAGGAAGTCGGCGTTGCGCACGTGCGCGTCCCGGTCGGCGTTGCCGGTGTCGACCGAGGCGGTCTCGATCGTCGCGGTGACCGAGGAGTCCAGCGGGTCGGCAGCGGTGACGATCTCGCCCTGGAAGCTGCCGAAGCGGCCGCGGGACTTGCCCACGCCCATGTGGCGCACGGTGAACTGGATGTCCGAGTGGACGCTGTCGATGTCCCAGGTGCCCGCGACGTAGCCGGGGATCTGCTCGGTGGCGGTCATGCTGTCTCCAAAGGTGTGGCGTGCGAGTCGGCTCCGAACTCCGACCTGCCGCGCGCCTCCGCAGCGGGGAGTTCTGACCTGCACCAACAACATTGAACCTTCAATGATTCCGTTCTGTGGCAGAGATCACCGACGGCCGCGTCCGCCGACGCCCGTGATCAGCGCGGGCTAGTCTGCTGGCACGGCAAACGACAAGCACAGGCGGCTGAACCCTCAAGCAATGCTCAACATCTTCGCGCGGGCCTCGATGTCCCGACTGACAAACCCGATCGGCGCGGGCCTGGTCCGGCTCGGCCTGTCGCCGAATGCGGTGACGCTGACCGGGACGGTCGCCAGCATCGCGGCCGCGCTGTGGTTCTTCCCGCGCGGCGAGCTGTTCGTGGGCACCGTGGTGGTCGCGGTGTTCTTGCTATTCGACATCCTCGACGGCGCGATGGCCCGCGCCGGGGGCTGTGCGACCCGGTTCGGCGGAGTGCTCGACGCGAGCTGCGACCGGCTCGTCGACGGGGCCCTGTTCGGCGCGCTGGTGTGGTGGTCGCTGGTGGTCGAGGTGGACCGGACGCGCGGCCTCGGCCTGCTGATCTGCCTGGTCGGCGCGCAGGTGATCTCCTACGTCAAAGCCCGTGCGGAGGCCAACGGGCTGAGCGCGGACGGCGGTCTGGCCGAACGGGCCGAGCGCTTCCTGGTGGTGCTCGTCGGCACCGGCCTGCACGGCCTCGGCGTCCCGTACGTCCTGGACGTGGCGATCTGGCTCCTGGTGCTCCTCACCCTGATCACCATCGTCCAGCGCCTGGCCGCGGTCCACCGCTCGGCCCGCACCCAGAAGGAGAACAGCTGATCCTCCGTCATCCCAGGTCTGGTGCCCCGCAAATTCAATGGAAATCAGAGGTCAAAGTTCCATTGAATTTGCGGAAGCTGTCCACGGGCACCGGCGTGTCGTGGCCCGACACGCCGACAGCACACAATTTCCATTGAAATCGGACGTCCAACTTCAATGGAAATTGCGTGGCCGTGGCGTCGTCACCAGCCGCGCTGGGCGTAGCGCTGCTGCTCGGAGAGGTCGTCCAGGTTGATGCCGACCATCGCTTCGCCGAGGCCCCGGGAGACCTTCGCGATCACGTCCGGGTCGTCGTAGAACGTCGTCGCCTTGACGATCGCTTCCGCGCGCTTGGCCGGGTCGCCGGACTTGAAGATGCCCGAACCGACGAACACGCCCTCCGCGCCCAGCTGGCGCATCATCGCCGCGTCCGCCGGGGTCGCGATGCCGCCCGCGGTGAACAGCACCACCGGCAGCTTCCCGGTCCGGGCGATCTCCCGGACCAGCTGCACCGGCGCGCGCAGCTCCTTCGCCGCCACGTAGAGCTCGTCGTCGTCCAGCACCGACAGCCGCCGGATGTCGGCGCGGATCTGGCGCATGTGCCGCGTCGCCTCGACCACGTTGCCGGTGCCGGCCTCGCCCTTGGAGCGGATCATCGCCGCGCCCTCGGAGATCCGGCGCAGCGCCTCACCGAGGTTGGTCGCGCCGCACACGAACGGCACCGTGAACGCCCACTTGTCGATGTGGTTGACCTCGTCGGCGGGCGTGAGCACCTCGGACTCGTCGATGTAGTCCACGCCCAGCGACTGCAGCACCTGCGCCTCGACGAAGTGCCCGATGCGGGCCTTGGCCATCACCGGGATCGACACGGCGCTGACGATGCCGTCGATCATGTCCGGATCGGACATCCGGGCCACCCCGCCCTGCACGCGGATGTCGGCGGGCACCCGTTCCAGGGCCATCACGGCGACCGCGCCCGCGGCCTCGGCGATCTTGGCCTGCTCCGGGGTGACCACATCCATGATCACGCCGCCCTTGAGCATCTCGGCCATGCCCCGCTTGACCCCGTCGGTCCCGGTCTGGGAGGTGCGGGCGGTGTCCTTGACGTCGACAGTAGTCACCTTCGGCCTTCCTCTCGGTGTTCTGCCGAATCGAGACTAGAGCCGAACTGGACCACCAACACGGTCCACTAATCGAGAATTCCACTAGTCCACTTCGTGGTAGGTCTCCCGGGCTCGTTTTGCGTTGCGGTGCGGGTAGTGGAACCTCAGACGCCGCCTGGACTGCGCGATCCCGCTCTTATGCATGTCCAGCACGGCTAGCGGGCTGTCCTCGCCAGGCGACGTCTGAGAACCCGCGGCGGTGCAAGTGGCGTAGGTGGGTTATGCGCCTGCGGCACCTGCTGCGGTGCGGGCTGTTGGTCGTCGCGGCTGCGGGGCCGGAACGGGGCGAAAGGCGTTGAAGTGATTAGTTAGTAACTAGTAACTTATCCGCATGGCCAAGCGGATGCGCGGGGCTGAGCGGCGGGCTCAGGTGCTGGAGATCGCTGCGGCGGAGTTCGCCGCGCACGGGTTGCACGGTGCGTCGACCGAGGCGATCGCCCGGGACGCCGGGATCACGCAGGCCTACGTCTTCCGGATGTTCGGGACGAAGAAGGCGCTGTTCCTGGAGCTCGTCCGGGCGGCCTTCGACCGGCTGAGCGACGGGATGCGGGATGCCGCCGGGGACCGGACCGGGCTGGACGCGCTCGCCGCCATGGGCGCGCAGTACTACGACCTGCTCTCGGACCGCACCGGACTGCTGCTGCAGCTCCAGGGGTTCGCCGCGTGCGGTGACGAGGAGGTGCGCGAGGCCGTCCGGGAGTGCTTCGCGCGGATGTGGGACGCGGTCGCCGACGTCACCGGGCTCGAACCGGTGACCGTCAAGTCGTTCCTCGCGTTCGGGATGCTCTTGAACTCCGGTGCCGCGCTGGACGTCGAGCACGCCGACGGGACGTGGGCGGAGGGAGTCCGCACCCGGATCAACGCAGGCCTGTTCGAGCACATCACGGCGGAGCGGAACCGGTGAGCGGCCGCCTCGGGCCCGGGCTCGTGGTGGTCGCGCTCATGGGCGCGGTCATCGGGAGCGTCGGCGCGCCGCTGATCACGGCGGTCGCGACCGGCCTGCACGTGCCGCTGGAGGCCGCGCAGTGGACGCTGACGATCACGCTGTTCACCGGCGCGATCGCCGGGCCCGTCCTCGGCAGGCTCGGCAGCGGACCGCACCGGCGCGTCGCGATCCTGGTCACCCTCGCCCTGGTCGCGATCGGCGGAGCGCTGACCGCGCTGCCCCTGCCCTTCGCGGCCCTGGTGATCGGGCGAGGGCTGCAAGGGCTCGGAGTCGCGGTGGTGGCGCTGCTCATGAGCGTCGCCCGTACGCACCTTCCTCCGGAGCGCTCCGCCACGACGATCGCTGCCCTGTCCGTCGCGTCCACTGTGGGAATCGGCGTCGGCTACCCGCTGATCAGCCTGCTCGACCAGCTCGCAGGCCTGCGCGCCGCGTACGCGCTCGGGTTCGTGCTGTCGGCGGTCGCGCTCGTCGTCGCATGGCGCGTACTCCCGCGCGAAGAACCGGGGGAGCGCCCGAAGATCGACGTGACCGGCGCGATCCTCCTCGGCGCGGGGACGCTCGGCGTCCTCGTGGTCATCGCCGAACCCTCGTTGTGGCGCAACCCTTGGCTGGGCGCGAGCATCCTCGCCGGTGCGATCGCGATCCTCGCCGCGTGGACGGCCGTCGAGCTCCGAACCACCGCGCCGCTGGTCGACCTGCGGCTGCTCGGGCAGGCATCCGTGCTCCGGGCCAACGCCGCGATGCTCATCGCGGGTATCGGCATGTACCTGCTGTTCAGCCTGCTCACCCGCTACGTGCAGACCCCGGCGGGCGCCGGTTACGGGTTCGCGCTCCCGGGAGTGGCCGCGGGTGCCGCGCTCATCCCGTTCTCCGCCTTCGGCTTCGTCGCGGGAAAGGTGCTGCGCGCTCGCGCGCAACGGCGGGCCTACGCGATCGCCGCAGCCGCCGTGGTGCTCGCCGCGCTGGTGTTCGCCGCCGCGACCGGCTCGCTCGTGGCCGTCCTGATCGCGATGGCCGTCCTCGGCTTCGGCGTCGGCGGGGTCTCCGCGGTCATGCCCAAGCTCGTCCTCGCCGGCGTTCCGCAGGCCGAGACCGCGAGCGTGCTCTCCATCAACCAGATCGTCCGCAGCACCGGCTTCAGCATCGGCAGCGCGCTCGCCGGACTGCTCCTCGCTGCCGCCACACCCGCCGGTGCGCTGCTACCCGTACCGGATGGCTATGTCGCGGCCGCCCTGTGGTCGGTGCCGCCGCTGGTGGTGAGCGCGCTGATCGTGGGCCGCCGCACCGCAGGCTGACGAGCCGGTGGCGGCCTTGCACGGGCCCGGCGACGGGTGTGTGATCGGAGACACAATCGGTTGCCGGGAGCGTGCGAGGAGTTCTCATGGGGAGCAAGCAGAGCGGCACAGTAGGAGGGCCGGCGATCCCGGCCCCCTCCGATCCGGCCGAAATCCGCAACGTCGTGCTCGTCGGGCCCTCGGCGGCGGGCAAGACCACCCTGGCCGAAGCGATGCTGGCGGCCACCGCGACGATCACGCGGACCGGCGCGGTCACCGAGGGCACCACGGTGTGCGACCACGAAGCCGCCTCGATCGAGCAGCAGCGGTCCATCTGCCTGGCCGTCGCGCCGATCCAGCACGGCAACATCAAGATCAACCTCATCGACACCCCCGGCTACGCCGACTTCGTCGGTGAGCTGCGGGCCGGGCTGCGCGCCGCCGACGCCGCGCTGTTCGTGGTGGCCGCGGCGGAGGGCATCGATCCGGCGACGCGGGCGATCTGGCAGGAGTGCGCGGCCGTCGGCATGCCCCGCGCGGTGCTCATCGCCCGCCTCGACCAGCCGCGCGCCGACTTCGACACCGCGCTGCTGACCTGCCAGGACGCCTTCGGCGGGGGAGTGCTGCCGCTGTACCTGCCGCACCACGGCGCGGACGGGGAGCTGACCGGGCTGGTCGGGCTGGTCACCGAGAGCATCTACGAATCCGGTGAACTGCGGCCCGCCGACGAGCAGGTGCGCGCCCGGATCGACCAGCCGCGCGGCGAGCTCATCGAGGCGATCATCGCCGAGAGCGAGGACGAGTCGCTGATGGACCGCTACCTCAACGGCGAGCCCATCGACGAGGACACCCTCATCGCCGACCTGGAGAAGGCGGTGGCCAGCGGCGGCCTGCACCCGGTGCTGCCGGTGTGCTCGATGGCCGGGATCGGCATCGCGGAGGTGCTCGACGGCATCGTCCGCGGCTTCCCCTCGCCGCTGGAGCACGCGCTGCCGGAGTTCACCGACCCGCACGGCCGCAACCCGCGAGCGCTCACCCCGGATCCGGACGGGCCGCTGGCGGCCGAGGTCGTGCACACCTCGGTCGACTCCTACGTGGGCCGGGTTTCGCTGGCGCGGGTCTTCTCCGGCACGATGCGTCCGGAGCGCCCGGTGCACGTCTCCGGGCACGGCATGGCCGACCGCGGGCATCCGGACCACGACGAGGACGAGCGCGTCGCGCACCTGTACTCGCCGCTGGGCGCGAACCTGCGCGAGGTGACGCACTGCGTCGCCGGCGACCTGTGCGCGCTGACCAAGATCGGTTCGGCGGAGACCGGCGACACCCTCTCCGACCCGTCCGACCCGCTGCTGCTCACGCCGTGGCCGATGCCGGAACCGCTGCTGCCGATCGCGGTCACCGCGCACACCCGCAGCGACGAGGACGCGCTGGCCCGCAACCTCAACCGCCTGGTCGCCGCCGATCCCAGCCTGAGGCTGGAGCGCGACACCGAGACCCACCAGCTGGTGCTGTGGTGCATGGGCGAAGCGCACGCCGACGTGGTCCTGCAGCGGCTGCGCGAGGGCGGCGCGGAGATCGACACGGTGCCGGTGGAGGTGCCGCTGCGGCAGACCTTCGCCCAGCCCGCCAAGGGGCACGGGCGGCACGTCAAGCAGTCCGGCGGGCACGGCCAGTACGCGGTGTGCGACATCGAGGTCGAGCCGCTGCCGCGCGGGTCCGGCGTGGAGTTCGCCGACCGCGTGGTCGGCGGCGCGGTGCCGCGCCAGTTCATCCCCAGCGTGGAGAAGGGCGTGCGGGCGCAGGTGGAGAAGGGCATCAACGAGGGCTGCCCGCTGGTGGACGTGCGGATCACGCTGGTCGACGGCAAGGCGCACAGCGTCGACTCTTCGGACGCGGCGTTCCAGGCCGCCGGTTCGCTGGCCCTGAAGGCCGCCGCCGAGCAGGCGGGGCTGATCACCCTGGAACCGGTCGACGCAGTGGCGGTGCACATTCCCGACGAGCACCTCGGCGCGGTGCTGGGCGACCTGTCGAGCCGCCGCGGCAAGGTGGTCGGCACGGAACCGGAGGACGGCGGCTGGACGGTGGTGCGAGCGCACGTGCCTGCCAGCGAGCTGATCCGCTACCCGGTCAACGTCCGCTCCCTGACCTCGGGCAGCGCGACCTTCACCCGCAACTTCGAGAGCTACGAGCCGATCCCGGACCACCTCATCACCCGGAAGTGACCACAACCACCCGGCCGAGTCCGGCGACCCCCGCGATCAGTCCAGGTCAGCGGGGGTCTGGTCGATTTCGCGCGAAATCGACGCGGCGGGTGGTCAGCGGTGCTCCATGACGAGGACCGCGGTGGTGCCGGGGGCGAGGGCCTCGTAGCGGTGCGGGACGTCGCCGGAGAAGGAGACGTAGTCGCCCACCGCGAGCTCCACCGGGCTGTCCTCCGGGCCCGCCACCAGGCGGCCCGCGGTGAGGATCACGTGCTCCACCGAGCCGGGGATGTGGGCGTCGGCGTGGCGGACGCCGCCCGGTTCGAGTTCGAGCACGTAGAGGTCGCGGCGCGCGCCCGACTCGCCGGAGGACAGCAGGGCCGCCGCGTAGGTCGACTGCTCGGAGCGCACGATCGGCACCTGGCCCGCGCGGATCACCCGGATCTGCGGGGTCGGCGGGTCGACGAGCCGGCTGAAGGGCACGCCCAGCGCCACGCCCAGCGCCCACAGGGTCTCCACGCTCGGGTTGCCGGTGCCGGATTCGAGCTGGGAGAGCGTGGACTTCGCGATGCCGGCGCGCTTGGCGAGCTCGGTCAGGGTCAGCCCGGCGCGATCGCGCTCCCGGCGCAGGGAGGCGGCGATGGTCTCCAGCGGCGCGGACGGGGTGTTCTCTGTCTCACTCATCGGTGTTCGCTCTGTCGGTCCTTCAATTCGGTTTGACGAACGCACTCTGCTGTGTTCATGCTAGCGAACGTGAGTACGGTTCAGCGAACGCGAACGAGTTTCTGGCGGGATGCGCTGGTGCGCGACGTCCTCTCCATGGCGCTGGCGATGGCCATCGTGGGCGCCTCGCTCGGTGCGATCGCGGTGAGCAAGGGCGTACCGCTGTGGATGATCACGCTGATGGGGGCCGTGGTGTTCGCCGGCGGCTCCGAGTTCATGGCGGTCGGCCTGGTCACCGCGGGCGCGGCACCGATCACCGCGGTGCTCAGCGGGCTGATGCTCAACGCCCGCCACCTGCCGTTCGGCCTCGCGGTCGGCGGGCTGCTCGACCGCGGCTGGCCGACCCGGCTGATCGGCAGCCACCTCATGGTCGACGAGGCCGTCGCCTTCGCGATGGCGCAGCGGACCCCGGAGCAGAAGCGGCGCGCCTACTGGCTCACCGGGATCGCCCTGTACTGCGCCTGGGCGCCGTCGGTGTTCCTCGGCGGACTGCTCGGGCAGGGCGTCGGCGACCCGGGTGCCTTCGGGCTCGACGCGGCGATGCCCGCCGCGCTGCTCGCGCTGATCATGCCCTCGCTGCGCGAGTTCCGGACGCTGCGCGCGGTGGCGGTGGGAGCCCTGATCGCGGTCCTGACGACGCCGCTGCTGCCGGAGGGGCTGCCGGTCATGGTCGCGCTGGTCGGGGTGGCCGCGGTGCTGCCGCTGCCGAAGAAGCTGGAGGGAACCCGATGACGCTCGGAGTGGTCTTCGCGCTGGCCGCGGGAACGTACGCGATGCGCCTGGCCGGACCGCTGCTGCGGGGGCGGCTGCGGATCTCGCCGCAGTGGGAGCAGCTCATGTCGATCGCCGCGATCGTGCTGCTCGGGGCCTTCGTGGCCACCAGCGCGCTGTTCGAATCCGGCGGGTTCGCCGGCTGGGCCCGGTTCGCCGGTGTCGCGGTCGGCGGCGTGCTGGCCTGGCGGCGCGCGCCGTTCGTGCTCGTCGTGGTCGCCGCGGCGGGCACCACGGCGCTGCTGCGCCTGTTCGAACTGGCGGCGTGAAGGGCCTCGCGTGAGCGGTTTGGGCGTTTCGCCGCCCGAACCGCTCGCGGTCCTCTGACCTGCTGTTCCACCCCGAGTCCGAGCTCCTGGCGGCGCTGTCTAAGGTTCCCCTGGCCCATCCGGCGCAACGGCTTGCTGCGCCGGGGTAAAACCTGGAGCCGGCCACACCCGGCTCCCGCCACGGGAGGACCACGCCCTTGGCCACCGCGCCCATCCACCGCACCGACGAAGAGGGCTACGCGAAGGGGCTCCAGAACCGGCACGTCCAGATGATCGCCATGGGCGGGGCCATCGGCGTCGGCCTGTTCCTCGGCGCGGGCGGCCGGATGGCCCAGGCCGGCCCCGCCCTGGTGGTGTCCTACCTGCTGTGCGGCATCGCGGCGTTCTTCGTGATGCGCGCGCTCGGCGAGCTCGTGCTCTACCGGCCGGTGGCGGGCAGCTTCGTCGAGTACGCCCGCGAGTTCATCGGCCCGTGGGCCGGGTTCGCCGCGGGCTGGCTGTACTTCCTGAACTGGGCGGGCTCCGGCATCGCCGAGATCACCGCGGCGGGCATCTACATCGGCAAGTGGTTCCCGGACTTCCCGCAGTGGGTGACCGCGCTGATCTGCCTGGCCGTGCTGCTGGCGGTCAACCTGCTGTCGGTGAAGCTGTTCGGCGAGCTGGAGTTCTGGTTCGCGGTGATCAAGGTGCTGGCCATCGTGACCTTCCTGTTCGTCGGACTGGCCCTGGTGGTCACCGGCGCCGAGGTCGGCGGCGGCACCGCCGGTCCGCACAACCTCGTCGACCACGGAGGTTTCATGCCCAACGGGCTGCCCGTGGTGCTGATGAGCATGCAGGGCGTCATGTTCGCCTACGCCTCGATGGAGATGGCGGGCATCGCCGCCGGGGAGACCGAGAACCCGGCGAAGGTGATGCCGCGCGCCATCAACGGCGTGGTCTGGCGGATCGCGGTCTTCTACATCGGCTCCGTGCTGCTGCTGGCGATGGTGCTGCCGTGGACGTCGTACAACGGCGAGCAGAGCCCGTTCGTGACGGTCTTCTCCAGCATCGGCATCCCGTGGGCCGGCGACGTGATGAACTTCGTGGTGCTCACCGCCGCGCTGTCCAGCTGCAACTCCGGGCTGTACGCGACCGGCCGGATCCTGCGCTCGCTGGGCACCCGCGGCGAGGCGCCCTCGTTCACCGCGCGGCTCAACTCCCGCCAAGCGCCCTTCGGCGCGGTGCTGTTCACCGGCGCGGTGTTCCTGATCGGCGTGCTGCTCAACTACGTGGTCCCCAAGGACGCCTTCGACATCGCCACCTCCATCGCCTCGCTGGGCGTCATCGCGACCTGGGCCGCGCTGCTGATCGCGCAGGCCCAGCTGCGCAAGCGCGCGGCGCTGGGCGAGCTGGTCCGCCCGTCCTACCGGATGCCGGGTTCGCCGTGGACCAACTGGATCGTCCTGGCGTTCCTGCTGCTCATCGTGGTGCTGGCGGCCTTCTCCGACGAGCTGGCGGTGCGCGCCTCGTTCTACGCGGTGCCGGTCGTGGTGGTCGCGCTGTTCGCCGGCTGGTGGCTGGTGCGCAGGTCCCGGTCTTCGCCCGCGGAGGAGCGTGCAGGACAATCGGAGCTGTGACGAACCCCGTGATCGGCGTCCTGGCGCTGCAGGGCGGCGTGGCCGAACACCTGGCCGCGCTCGAGCGCTGCGGAGCGGACGCGCGCCCGGTGCGGCGCGCCGAGGAGCTCGCCGCGGTGCACGGAATCGTGCTGCCCGGTGGGGAGTCCACCACGATGACCCGCCTGCTCGACACCTTCGAGCTGTACGAGCCGCTGCGCGAGCGGCTCGCCGCCGGGCTGCCCGCCTACGGCTCGTGCGCCGGGATGATCATGCTCGCCCGCGAGGTCGCGGACCAGGACCCGGAGCTGCCCGCGGTCCGCCCGCTGGGTGCGCTGGACATGGTCGTGCGGCGCAACGCCTTCGGCCGCCAGGTCGACTCCTTCGAGACCCATCTGGACTTCGCCGGAGTGCCGGGCGGGCCGGTGCACGCGGTGTTCATCCGGGCACCCTGGGTGGAAGAGGTGGGACCGGAGATCGACGTGCTGGCCACGGTGCCCGATATGCATGGGGATGACCCGGACAGCACGGGGCGCTCGTCCGGCGTCGGTAGGATCGTCGCGGTTCAGCAGGGTTCGGTGCTCGCCACTTCGTTCCACCCGGAGCTCGTCGGCGGTGACGAACGCGTGCACCGCTATTTCGTACAGATCGTCCGCGCGCGGCTGGATTCGGCAGCGCACGCGTAGAAAGACGGAGGAGAGATGAGCGGCCACTCCAAGTGGGCCACCACCAAGCACAAGAAGGCCGCCCTCGACGCCAAGCGCGGCAAGCTCTTCGCGAAGCTGATCAAGAACGTCGAGGTCGCCGCCCGCACCGGCGGGGGCGATCCCGATGGCAACCCGACCCTCTACGACGCCATCCAGAAGGCGCGCAAGAACTCCGTGCCGATGGACAACATCGAGCGCGCCCGCAAGCGCGGGGCCGGTGAGGAAGCCGGTGGCGCCGACTGGCAGACCATCATGTACGAGGGTTACGGGCCCAACGGCGTCGCGGTGCTGGTGGAGTGCCTGACCGACAACCGGAACCGGGCCGCGGGCGAGGTGCGCACCGCGATGACCCGCAACGGCGGCTCGATGGCCGATGCCGGTTCGGTGTCCTACATGTTCAACCGCAAGGGCGTCGTGCTGCTGCCCAAGAACGGGCTGAGCGAGGACGACGTGCTCTCGGCGGTCCTGGAGGCCGGTGCCGAGGAGATCAACGACCTGGGCGAGAGCTACGAGATCCTCTCCGATCCGGCCGACATGGTCGAGGTGCGCAAGGCGCTGCAGGCCGCCGACATCGAGTACGACTCGGCGGAGACCAACTTCCTGGCCTCGGTCAACGTGCAGCTGGACGCCGAAGGGGCGCGCAAGATCTTCAAGCTGATCGACGCGCTGGAGGACTGCGACGACGTGCAGAACGTCTTCGCGAACTTCGACGTCGACGACGCGGTGCTCGAAGAGGTCAACGCCTAGCACCGGAACGCGTCCGCACCGCTCCCGTCGGTGGTCCTCGTGGCCGCGGGCGGGAGCGGCGTGCTTCGCAAGGCAGAATGGCGATCGTGGTCGACACGGATGAGGAACTGCGCCGCTGGATGGTCAACACCGCGGAGAAGCACGGCGCAGCGGTGATGCACGTGGCGGGCGACGAGCACGGTGCGCAGTACGCCTTCTCGGTCGGCGCGTGGCGGCGCTTCGGCAAGCCCGAGGTCGTGGTGATCGGGCTGCCCGACGAGGTCGCGAACGCGGTGGTGAACACCTACGTGCAGCGGGTGGGCCAGGGCGAGCGGTTCGTGCCCGGCCGGCTCTACGACGGCTTCCTGAAGGGCTGCCCGGTGACCTTCGAGAAGGTCGCCCTGCAGCACTACCCGGAGTACCTGGGCAGCGCGTTCCTGGTCTACAACGGGCCCGACTTCCCCGCCGTGCAGCTGATCGTCTCCAGCCCGGAGGACGGGAAGTTCCCGTGGCAGCCGGATGCGCCCGGCGGGTTTCGCGACTACCAGCCGGTGCTGACCGACAGCGGCCTGCCGGAGAGCTGGACGCCCGGCGCCGACGGCCCCTGATTCACCTGGCCGGGGGATGCGTGCGCGTGTCGGTGCGGGCGGCCGGCGGCGCGGTTCGATAGGGTTTCGAACGAGTGTTCAGGTCGAGCGTGGGCAGGTGGCGTCGTGGTGCGCGTGCTGGGAGTCGACCCCGGGCTGACCCGCTGCGGGCTCGGCGTGGTCGACGGGGGACGAGGGCGTTCGGTTTCGGCCGTCGCCGTCGGTGTCGCGCGCACTCCGCCGGAGGACGAGCTGCCGCTCCGGCTGCGCGCGGTGGCCGACGAGGTCGAGCGGTGGATGGACCGGCACCGGCCCGAGGTGGTGGCCATCGAGCGGGTGTTCAGCCAGCACAACGTGCGCACCGTGATGGGCACGGCGCAGGTCTCCGGTGTCGTGGCGCTGCTGGCCGCGCGGCGCGGCCTGCCGGTCGCGTTCCACACGCCCAGCGAGGTCAAGGCGGCCATCAGCGGTTCCGGCCGAGCGGACAAGAAGCAGGTCACCATCATGATCACCAAGATCCTGGGGCTGGCCGAAGCACCGAAGCCCGCGGACGCCGCCGACGCCCTGGCGCTGGCCGTCTGCCACCTGTGGCGGGCACCGATGGCCGACCGGCTGGCCCAGGCGGAGGCCAGGGCCGCCGAGCTGGCCCGCAACCACCGGGCGCGGCTCAAGGCGGCCGCGAAGGCCACCGGAGCGCGCGATGCGCGGAGCTGAGCGCATCGCGCGCGAAGACGAACGTTCAGACACGACCAGGAGGGTTTGACCGATGATCTCCACGGTGCGAGGTCCGGTGCTGTCCATCGGGCTGGACCACGCCGTGATCGAAGTGGGCGGCGTGGGCATGGCGGTGCACGCCACCCCGGTCACGCTGGCCGGCCTGCGGCGGGGCGAGGAGTCCCGGCTGTGGACCTCGCTGATCGTGCGCGAGGACTCGCTGACCCTCTACGGCTTCGCCGACGCGGAGTCCCGCGACCTGTTCGTCCTGCTGCAGACGGCGTCCGGGGTCGGCCCGCGGCTCGCGCTGGCCGCGCTCGCGGTGCTCTCGCCGGACCAGCTCAGCCACGCCTTGGCCGACGGCAACCTGACGGTGCTCACCCAGGTCCCGGGCATCGGGAAGAAGAGCGCCGAGCGGTTGATCCTGGAACTGCGCGACAAGGTCGGCGTGGTGGCCGGCACGGTCGAACCGGCGGTCACGGCGGATCGCGGCCGGGTCCGCACGGAGGTCTCCGAGGCACTGGTGAGCCTGGGCTTCTCGGCCAAGCAGGCCGAGCAGAGCGTGGAGTCGGTCCTGGCCGCGGGCAACGGCGACCTCGACACCGCCGCGGTGCTGCGCAAAGCGCTCGCCACGCTCGGACCGAAGTGAGGTCGTAGATGTACCAGGACGAGGCCGACTGGTCCGGCGAGGGCGTCTCGCTGACCGCGCACCAGGACGCGTCCGACCAGGACGTCGAGACGTCGCTGCGGCCGCGCAAGCTCAGCGAGTTCATCGGGCAGGCGCGGGTGCGCGAACAGCTGGAGCTGGTGCTGCACGGCGCGCTCAAGCGCGGTGACCAGCCCGACCACGTGCTGTTCTCCGGCCCGCCCGGGCTGGGCAAGACCAGCCTGTCGATGATCATCGCCACCGAGCTCGGGTCGTCGATCCGGGTCACCTCCGGTCCGGCCCTGGAGCGGCCCGGTGACCTGGCGGCGATGCTGTCCAACCTCGCCGAGGGCGACGTGCTGTTCATCGACGAGATCCACCGGATCGCCCGCCCCGCCGAGGAGATGCTCTACCTGGCGATGGAGGACTACCGGGTGGACATCGTCGTCGGCAAGGGCCCGGGGGCCACCAGCATCCCGCTGGAGCTGGCGCCGTTCACGCTGGTCGGGGCCACCACGCGGTCCGGCGCGCTGACCGGGCCGCTGCGCGACCGCTTCGGCTTCACCGCGCACATGGAGTTCTACTCGCCGGAGGAGCTGGAGCTCGTGGTGCGCCGCTCGGCGGGGATCCTGGGCGTGGACCTGCGCGACGACGGCGCCGTGGAGATCGCCGGCCGCTCGCGCGGCACACCGCGCATCGCCAACCGGCTGCTGCGCCGGGTCCGCGACTTCGCCGAGGTGCGCGCCGACGGCGCGGTGACCCTGGAGGTCGCGCGGGCCGCGCTGGAGGTCTACGACGTCGACGAGCTCGGCCTGGACCGGCTGGACCGGGCGGTGCTGAGCGCGCTGATCAACTCCTTCCACGGCGGCCCGGTGGGGATCTCCACGCTGGCGGTCGCGGTGGGCGAGGAGTCGAGCACCGTGGAGGAGGTCTGCGAGCCGTACCTGGTGCGCGCCGGGCTGCTGGCCCGCACCCCGCGCGGCCGGGTGGCGACCGCGGCGGCCTGGCACCACATGGGTCTCACCCCGCCGCAGCACGCGCCGGGGAGCCCGCAGCCGGATCTCCTCGCCGAGTGACCCAACGGTGACAAAACGCCGATACCGTGTCCGAGGACCCGCCGCCCGACTCCGCCGGGAGTCGCGGTTGCGGGTGGCGGAACCGCTCGTCCGGGCCCGGGAGCACGACGTCCCGGCCGGGTGCGCGCGGAACCGCGTCGGCGCGGGCCGTCCACGGCCCGACCGCCGGAGAACTGAAGACCGAACCTGTTCCAGCGCCGGTGACCGGGGCGCTGATCGGCCTCCGCCGCGTGACGTTATCCTCCTCACGTCTCGTCCGGTGCCGATCGGACGGGTCGTGCGCGGCACGGCAGGCGCGGACCCGCTCCGGCGGGCTGCGGTGGCCCTCCCGACCCAGTGGGAGAGCCCGTCGACCCGAGTTGACCTGGCACACTGGGACTTGAACATCCGAACAATTCGGGCGCAGTACTGCGAGGGCTGGGCCCCGAAGCGTCCGCTGAACGGAGCACGATGGACCTCAACTCCCTGATTCTCCCGCTGCTGATCGTCCTGCTCGCGGTGCCGC
Organism: Saccharopolyspora antimicrobica; assembly: GCF_003635025.1. GTDB lineage: Bacteria > Actinomycetota > Actinomycetes > Mycobacteriales > Pseudonocardiaceae > Saccharopolyspora > Saccharopolyspora antimicrobica. The sequence goes on from NZ_RBXX01000002.1 coordinate 5,038,817, forward strand.
TGTTCCTCCAGGCGCGCAAGCAGAAGCGCGCGATGGCGGAGCAGCAGAAGCTGCAGAACTCGATCGCCCCCGGCGACCGGGTGATGACCACCTCCGGTGTGTTCGGCACCGTCGTGGCCACCAGCGACGACACCATCGACCTGGAGCTGGCCCCGGGCATGACCACCACCTGGGTGCGCCAGGCGGTCCGCGAGAAGGTCAACACCGAGAGCGCGCCCGAGGTCGCGGAGGTCAAGGACGAGACCCCGGCCGAGCCCGAGACCGAGTCGAAGGCCGAGGTCGCCGCGCCGATCGAGCAGCAGAAGACCAACTGACGAACAGGTGGGAGTCCGCACCGGGGCCGAGCGCCGGCCCCGCGCGGCGGACGTCGCCACCAGGTAGCGACGCGGGCACCGGACAGCGGTTCCGGGCCCGCGTCCGTGCGTGATCGCTGATCGACGCACTGTCGCCACCCGGTGCGGTGACGCCCGCGCCGGGCCTGTCAGACTGACACCGCGGTGTCCCCACCCCTGGCGGGAGGGGCGCCCGAACCACCCGCGGGTTCTCAGACGTTCTCTCGGGGGACGATCGCTGTCCCGCCGCGAGAGAGCGGCCGAGGTTTCGCCGGGTGCGCGCCTGCGCAACACGACCAGTGCACCGCTTCGAGACCGGACAGGAGAACGAACGCCGTGGCACCTCCGGCCGGGCAGATCCGCCCAGGGCGTTATCTCGCGATCTTCACCTTGATCGTGGCCGCGCTGTACTCGCTGGTGTTCTTCACCGGTGACGGCAACCCGTACCCCAAGCTCGGGATCGATCTCCAGGGCGGAACCCGGGTGACGCTCACCGCGCGCACCCTGGACGGTCAGCCGCCCAGCAACGAGGCCCTCAACCAGGCGCGGCAGATCATCGAGACCCGCGTCAACGGCATGGGCGTCAGCGGTTCCGAGGTCACCCGCGACGGCAACAACCTGGTCATCACGGTGCCCGGCGAGGGCGGCGAGGAGGCCAAGCAGCTCGGGCAGACCGCGGAGCTGAACTTCCGCAAGGTCACCAGCGCGCTGCCCGCGCAGACGCCGCCCGCGGGCACCACGCCGCAGGCCGCGCACCAGCAGCAGCCCGGTGATCAGCAGCGCGAGATCGACGAGGCCAAGCGCACCCGGCAGAGCACCGACCCGAACGTGCAGATGCAGGCGCTGCAGGCGCTGAACTGCGCGGTCGACGACCCGCTGCGCGGCAACGACGACCCGAAGCTGCCGCTGATCACCTGCGACCGCGAGGGCGAGTTCAAGTACGTCCTGGAGCCGGTGTTCCTGCCCGGCCGCGAGGTCGCCACCGCCCAGGCGGTGCCGCCGAACCAGCAGAACCCGGGCTGGACGGTCTCGCTGGACTTCAAGAGCGAGGGCGCCAAGATCTGGGCCGACTTCACCTCCGCCAACGTCGGCCAGCAGGCCGCGTTCGTGCTGGACAGCGAGGTGGTCTCGGCACCGACGATCCAGGCCGCGCTGCTCGGCGGCAACGCGCAGATCACCGGCCAGTTCAACCAGCAGAGCGCGACCGACCTGGCGGACATCCTCAAGTACGGTTCGCTGCCGCTGGCCTTCGACCAGTCCGAGGCCGAGACGGTCTCCGCGACGCTCGGCGTGGCCTCCCTGGAGGCCGGCCTGTTCGCCGGTGGCATCGGCCTGCTGCTGGTGGCGGTCTACTGCCTGCTCTACTACCGGCTGCTGGGCATCCTGACGATCCTGTCGCTGGTGCTCTCCGGCGGTGTGGTCTACGGCGTGCTGGTCCTGCTGGGCCGCTGGGTCGGTTTCACCCTCGACCTGGCCGGTGTCGCCGGTTTCATCATCGCCATCGGCATCACCGCCGACTCGTTCATCGTGTTCTTCGAACGCCTCAAGGACGAGATCCGCGAAGGCCGCACCTTCCGGTCGTCCGTGCCGCGGGCCTGGACGCGGGCGCGGCGCACGATCCTGTCCGCCGACGCGGTCAGCTTCCTGGCCGCCGCCGTGCTCTACGTGCTGGCCGTCGGCCAGGTGAAGGGCTTCGCGTTCACCCTGGGCATGTCCACCGTGCTGGACCTCGTGGTGGTCTTCCTGGTCACCCACCCGCTGGTGGCGCTGGCCTCCAAGAGCAAGTTCCTGTCCAAGCCGTCGGTCTCCGGCCTGGGAGCGGTGCAGCGCCTCGGTAATCAGAACCGGGCTGCCCGCAAGGCCGCGACCACCGCCAAGGAGGCGTGAAGGTGACGACTCCAGGTACCGAAGGCACCCGCCGTCGCGAGAGCGTCTTCCACCGCCTCTACGTCGGGACCGGCGCCTTCGACATCGTCGGCAAGCGCGCCCGGTGGTACGTCTCGCTGGGCCTGCTGGTGCTGGTCTGCATCGGCTCGATCGGCTTCAAGGGCTTCAACCTCGGCATCGACTTCGAGGGCGGCACGAAGCTGCAGATGCCCGCGGTCGGCGCGCAGGGCCCGATCAGCGACGGCCAGGTGCAGGACGCGTTCCGGGAAGCGGTGGGACGTCCGGCGGAGACGGTGCAGATCGTCGGCACCGGCGCCAACCAGACCATCCAGATCCGCACCGAGGCGCTCGACGTCGAAGAGGTCGGCGCGGTCAAGCAGACGCTGTTCACCCAGCTGCAGCCGCTGGACGCCCAAGGGCGGCCGAGCGAACAGGTGATCAGCGACAGCGCCGTCAGCGGCACCTGGGGCGGTGAGATCACCCAGCAGGCGCTGATCGCGCTCGGCGTGTTCCTGGTGCTGGTCACCGCGTTCCTGGCGTTCTACTTCGAGAAGTGGATGGCGGTGGCGGCGCTGGTCGCGCTGCTGCACGACGTCGTGGTGACCGCGGGCGTCTACTCGCTGATCGGCTTCGAGGTCACGCCCAGCACGGTGATCGGCCTGCTGACCATCCTCGGCTTCTCGCTCTACGACACCGTGGTGGTCTTCGACAAGGTCAAGGAGAACACCCGCGGTCTGCTCGGGCTGACCCGCCGCACCTACCCGGAGGCGGCGAACCTGGCGGTCAACCAGACGCTGATGCGCTCCATCAACACCTCGGTCATCGCGCTGCTGCCGGTGGCCGGGCTGCTGGTGGTCGGCGCGGGCATGCTCGGCGTCGGCATGCTGCGCGACCTGGCGCTGGTCCAGCTGATCGGCATGACCGCCGGTGTCATCTCGTCGATCTTCCTGGCCACGCCGCTGCTGGTGGACCTCAAGATGCGCGAGTCGAAGTACCGCGAGCACGAGGTCAAGGTGCGGCAGCGCCGCGAGCGCGCCGCGGCCAAGGCCGCGGGCGAAGACGTGCCGGAGGAAGCGCCGAAGCAGGCCGTCTCCGCCGGTGCGGGCACGTCGCGGCGGCCGAGCCGCCCGGCGGGCAAGTCCGGTCGCCCCACCGGGAAGCGGCGCCGATGACCGAGCAGGTGGCGGTCCAGGTCACCGACGAGTCCGACCTGGACCTGCGGCGCGCAGCCGCGCTGATCCGCGAGGTGCCCGACTTCCCGGAGCCGGGCGTGCTGTTCCGCGACATCAGCCCGATGCTGGCCGACGGCGCCGGGCTGCGGGCCGTGGTCTCGGCGCTGGGCCGGGACTGCCAGTTCGACGTGGTCGCCGGGGTGGAGGCGCGCGGGTTCCTGGTGGGCGCGGCGGTCGCGCAGGCCTTCGGCACCGGCGTGATTGGGCTGCGCAAGCCCGGCAAGCTGCCGGTCGTCGCCGATCGCGTGGACTACGAGCTGGAGTACGGCCGGGCCACCCTGGAACTGCCCGCGGACACGCTCCGGTCGGGGCAGCGCGTGCTGATCGTGGACGACGTGCTCGCCACCGGCGGCACGCTCGGCGCGGCCTGCCGGCTGGTGCGGCAGGCAGGCGCGGAGGTCGCGGCCGCGGCGGTGGTGCTGGAGCTCACCGCGCTGGAGGGTCGCGACAAGCTCATGGGTGAGGAAGTCCGGGCGCTGCTCCAGGCCTGAACCGACACCGAGGCGGTGGTGGGCTCGCAACTCCGCGGGCAGTCCGACGCGCCGTTTTCCCCGGAGAACGCGTTTTGATCACCTGGCCCGGTGATCGGTCGGGGTGAAGTCGCCCGGTCGATCGACTGCACCAGGTGACCGCTGGGCGTATCACAACCGCACCAGGGAAGGTGCGTAGCCCCGATGGCGTTATTCTCAGTGTCCGGGTCCCCGGACCTGGGAATGCAACACCTGATCCCGGGAGCGTGCGGTGAGCCAACACGTCGATTCTCCTGCGTCGGCAGCCGAGCCGGTTGCCGAGCCGCGACCGGCGTCGGCCACCCGCCGCGTCCGCGCCAGGCTGGCGCGGAAGATCACCGCGCAGCGCGCCGCCCAGGTCAAGCAGGTGCTGGAACCGCTGGCCACCGTGCACCGCGAGCTGCACCCGCAGGCCGACCTCGCGCTGCTGCAGCGGGCCTACGACGTGGCCGAGGCCAAGCACCGCACCCAGAAGCGCAAGTCCGGCGACCCGTACATCACCCACCCGCTGGCGGTCGCCACCATCCTCGCCGAGCTGGGCATGGACACCACCACGCTGGTGGCGGGCCTGCTGCACGACACCGTCGAGGACACCGACTACTCGCTGGACAAGCTCGCCGCCGACTTCGGCGACGAGGTGGCGCACCTGGTCGACGGCGTCACCAAGCTGGACAAGGTCAAGCTGGGCGCGGCGGCGGAGGCCGAGACCATCCGCAAGATGATCATCGCGATGGCCCGCGACCCGCGGGTGCTGGTGATCAAGCTGTCCGACCGCCTGCACAACATGCGCACCATGCGCTTCCTGCCGCCGGAGAAGCAGGCCCGCAAGGCCCGCGAGACCCTCGAGGTGCTGGCCCCGCTGGCGCACCGGCTGGGCATGGCGACGATCAAGTGGGAGCTGGAGGACCTGGCCTTCGCCATCCTGCAGCCGAAGAAGTACGACGAGATCGTGCGCCTGGTCGCCAACCGCGCGCCCTCCCGCGACACCTACCTGCGCACCGTGATCGACGAGCTGTCGCACCAGCTCGACACCGCCCGGCTGGCCGCGAAGGTCGAGGGCCGCCCGAAGCACTACTACTCGATCCACCAGAAGATGATCGTGCGCGGCCGTGACTTCGACGACATCCACGACCTGGTGGGCGTGCGGATACTGGTCGACGAGGTCCGCGACTGCTACGCGGCGATGGGCGTGGTGCACGCGCTGTGGCAGCCGATGCCGGGCCGGTTCAAGGACTACATCGCCCAGCCCCGCTTCGGCGTGTACCAGTCGCTGCACACCACGGTGATCGGCCCCGAGGGCAAACCGCTGGAGGTGCAGATCCGCACCCACGAGATGCACCGCACCGCCGAGTACGGCATCGCGGCGCACTGGCGGTACAAGGAGGCCAAGGGCCGCAACGGCAGCGGCGGGCAGGCGGCCGTCGAGGTCGACGAGATGGCGTGGATGCGGCAGCTGCTCGACTGGCAGCGGGAGGCCGCCGATCCGGGCGAGTTCCTGGAGTCGCTGCGCTACGACCTGGCGACCAGGGAGATCTTCGTCTTCACCCCGAAGGGTGACGTGATCACGTTGCCGTCGGGCTCGACGCCGGTGGACTTCGCCTACGCGGTGCACACCGAGGTCGGGCACCGCTGCATCGGCGCGCGCGTCAACGGCCGGCTGGTGGCCCTGGAGCGCAAGCTGGAGAACGGTGAGGTCGTCGAGATCTTCACCTCCAAGGCGGAGGGCTCGGGCCCGAGCCGGGACTGGCTGTCGTTCGTGGCCTCGCCGCGGGCCAAGGCCAAGATCAAGCAGTGGTTCGCCAAGGAGCGCCGGGAAGAGGCGATCGAGTCCGGCAAGGAGCTGATCGCCAAGGAGATCCGCCGCCTCGGCCTGCCGGTCCAGCGCCTGGTCTCCGCGGAGACCCTCGGCGCGGTGGCCCGCGAACTGCACTACGTCGACGTCACGGCGCTGTACGCGGCGGTGGGGGAGAAGCAGCTCTCCGCGCAGCACCTGGTGCAGCGGCTGGTGCAGTTCATCGGTGGGCCGGAGCAGGCGGCGGACGAGATCGCGGAGCGGTCGACGCCGTCGACGCTGCGCGGCAAGCGCCGCAGCAGCGGCGACTCGGGCGTGGTGGTCAAGGACGCCGGCGACGTGTGGGCGAAGCTGGCCCGCTGCTGCACGCCGGTGCCCGGCGACGAGATCCTGGGCTTCGTGACCCGCGGTGGCTGGGTCAGCGTGCACCGCACGGACTGCACCAACGCCGACGACCTGCGCCGGACGCCGGAGCGGCTGGTCGACGTGTACTGGGCGCCGTCGGCGTCCTCGGTGTTCCTGGTGGCGATCCAGGTGGAGGCCCTGGACCGGCACCGGCTGCTCTCCGACGTCACCAAGGTGCTGGCCGACGAGCGGGTGAACATCCTGTCCGCCTCGGTGACGACCTCGAAGGACCGGGTGGCGGTCAGCCGCTTCTCGTTCGAGATGGGCGACCCGAAGCACCTGGGCCACGTCCTCAAGGCGGTCCGCAACATCGAAGGCGTCTACGACGTCTACCGCGTCACCTCCGCCGCCTGACCCGTCCGGCCCGAAGCGGTCCCGTCGGTGCGTCGACTTCCGCGATTTCAATGGAAATCAGGTCCACGATTTCAATGGAACTTGCGGAAGTCGTCCGCACTCCCGGCGTGTCGTGCCCTCGACACGCCGGGGGCGTGTCGGAACCTGCGCGATTTCAATTGAAATCGGACGTCTGATTTCCATTGAAATCGCGGGTCTCGGGACCTGGGTGGCATGCGAAAGGGGCGCCGCCCGAGAGCGACGCCCCTTCGACGTGTGAGCCGGTCAGGCCTTGATCTCGATGTTCTGGAAGTTGACCTGCTTGTTCGGCTTGCCGCCGCCGGGCGACGGCTCGTATGCGCCGTCGTCACCGGCGCGGGCGATGTCGTCGATGACCTTCAGGCCTTCTTCGGTGATCGTGCCGAAGACCGTGTAGTCCGGGGACAGCGGTGCCTCGCCGAAGACCATGAAGAACTGGCTGCCGTTGGTGTTCGGGCCGGAGTTGGCCATCGCCAGGTAGCCGCGCCCGTACTGCAGCTCGGGGAAGGTCTCGTCGTCGAAGGAGTAGCCCGGGCCGCCGCTGCCGGAGCCGGACGGGTCACCGCACTGCAGCATCTGCAGCCCGGTAGTGCCGATCCGGTGGCACGAGGTTTCGTTGTAGAAGCCCTGCTCGGCCAGGCTGACGAAGCTGTTGACGGTGCACGGTGCCAGCGACCGGTCCAGCGTCAGCGGGATCGCGCCCTGGTTGGTGTTGATGGTCGCCTGCACGGTGCCCTTCGAGGGCACCTCGCCGTTGGCCGGCGGGTTCACCGGCTTGCTGGCCTGGCCCTCCGGCCGGTACTGGCAGGAGACCGGGTCCGCCAGCGGCGTCGGCCGCTGCGGCGCGGGCGCGAGCTCGGTGGGGATCTGGATCTCCGGCTGCGCTTGCGGCGGCGTCTCCGGCTGCGCGGTGTCGTCACTGGTGCGGGTGAAGTAGAAGACGCCCACCACGACCGCGATGACCACGACGATCGTCGCGCCGATGGTGATCGTCCGGCGTCGCTTGGCCTGCACCGCCCTCCGCTCCAGCTGGCGTTCGAGCTTCCGCTTGGCCGCCTGGCGACGTTGCTCGTTGCTGGGCACCTGCTCCCTCCCCGGATTCGGTGAACATGATGTTGTGCGGGGAGTTTATGGGGTGGCCCTGCGACACTTCCTGAGAGCCCGGCGGCGAATCGCTCAGGTTCCGCTGGGACCGGCACCGCCGGTCTCCGCCGAGCGCCGCACGGCACGCGGGAGGAGCGCCCGGGCGAGACGATAATCTGGGGGTCAGCCGACCCGCGCCGTCGGGTGTCGCCGCAACGAAAGGTCGCTCTCCGTGCTTGTCCTCGGGTTCCCGGTAGGACCGCTGCAGGCGAACTGCTACGTGCTCGCGCGCGGGGAGGGCGAACCCTGCGTCGTGGTGGATCCCGGCCAGGACGCCGCGGAGCCGCTGCGCACCCAGCTGGCCGAGCGCCGGCTCACCCCGGCCGCGGTGCTGCTCACCCACGGCCACTTCGACCACGTCTTCTCCGCCGGTGAGATCTGCGCCGAGCACGGCGTCCCGGCGCACATCCACCCGGCGGACCGGCACATGCTCGCCGATCCCGGCTCCGCGCTCGGCCCGGCCGGGCGGCAGCTGTTCGGCGACGGCCTGGTGATGGATGCGCCCACCGACGTCCGCGAGATCGCCGGCGGCGACGTGCTGGAGCTGGCCGGCCTGCGCTTCGAGGTCACGCACACGCCGGGCCATACCGGCGGGTCGGTGCTGTTCGGCGTCAAGACCGAGGAGGGCGGGCAGCTGCTGCTGTCCGGCGACACCCTCTTCGCAGGCGCCATCGGACGCACCGATCTGCCCGGCGGCGACCACGGCCGGATGCTCGAGTCGCTGAGCACCCAGGTGCTGCCGCTGGACGACGACGTCGTCGTGCTGCCGGGCCACGGACCGACCACCACCATCGGGCGCGAGCGCGCGGGCAACCCGTTCCTGCAGGGCCTGCCCGCTTCCGACGCCATCTCCTGACGAGGACAGAGAACTTCCACCCATGAGCACGTTCACCGCCCCCAAGGGCATCCCGGAGTACTACCCGCCGGAATCGGCCGACTTCCTGGCGGTTCGCGACACCCTGGCCGACGCCGCCCGCCGCGCCGGCTACGGCTACATCGAGCTGCCGCTGTTCGAGGAGACCTCCCTGTTCGCCCGCGGCGTCGGCGAGTCGACCGACGTCGTGAGCAAGGAGATGTACACCTTCGCCGACCGCGGCGGCCGGTCCGTGACGCTGCGGCCGGAGGGCACCGCGGGCGTGACCCGCTCGGTCATCGAGCACGGCCTGGACCGCGGCCAGCTGCCGGTGAAGCTGTACTACAGCGGCGCGTTCTTCCGCTACGAGCGGCCGCAGGCCGGGCGCTACCGGCAGCTGCAGCAGCTCGGCGTCGAGGCGATCGGCGTCGACGACCCGGCGCTGGACGCCGAGGTCATCGCGATCGCCGACGAGGGCTACCGACGGCTGGGCCTGACCGGCCACCGCATCGAGATCACCTCGCTGGGCGACAACACCTGCCGCCCGGCCTACCGCGCCAAGCTGCAGGAGTTCCTGAGCGGCCTGCCGCTGGACGAGGACACCCGCCGCCGCGCCGAGCTCAACCCGCTGCGGGTGCTCGACGACAAGCGGCCCGAGGTGCAGGAGATGGTCGCCGACGCACCGCTGATGGTCGACCACCTCTCGGCCGAGTCGAAGGAGCACTACGAGCAGGTCAAGGCGCACCTGATCGACCTGGGCGTGCAGTTCGTGGAGAACCCGCGCCTGGTGCGCGGCCTGGACTACTACACGAAGACGACCTTCGAGTTCGTGCACGACGGGCTCGGCGCGCAGTCCGGCATCGGCGGCGGCGGCCGTTACGACGGCCTGATGGCCGAGCTCGGCGGCCAGGAGCTGTCCGGCGTCGGCTTCGGCCTCGGCGTGGACCGCACGCTGCTGGCCTGCCGGGCCGAGGGCCTCTCGGTCGGCGACCCGGCGCGCTGCGACGTCTACTGCGTGCCGATGGGCGAGACGGCCAAGCGCCGGCTGGTCGCGACGGCGGGCGGCCTCCGGGCAGCCGGTGTCCGCGTCGACGTCGCCTACGGCGGCAAGGGCCTCAAGGGCGCGATGAAGGCCGCCGACCGCTCCGGTGCGCGGTTCGCGCTGGTGCTCGGCGAGCGCGACATCGAAGCCGGGACCGCGCAGCTCAAGGAGCTGGCCAGCGGTGAGCAGCGCGCGGTGGCGCTGGAGAACCTGGTGGACGAGGTGCGCGCGGCCGTGGAGTCGCCCAGATGAGCGAAGCCGAGTCCATCTCGCTCGACCTCCTGGACCGCAGGACGGTGCGGGCCCGGGCGCGCAACATCATGATCGCGGCCGTCCTCGTGGCGGCCGCGTTCGGCGGCATCGTGGGCCTGTTCGCGGGCGGCCAGGGCTTCGCCATCGCGGCGGCGATCGTGGCGGTCCCGCTGCTGCTGCTGGCCCTGGTCGAATCCCGCAAGACCCTGTCGCTGCGCGACGGCCAGGTGATCGCCCGCGCGCTGGGCACCCGGGTGGTGTCGCTGCGGGAGGCCGACCGGCTCGAACTGTTCATCACCGACGTGCGCGGCGCGCGCACGGTGAACCTGCTGGTGGGCGGGCCGCCGAAGGGCAAGGCGATCAGCATCTCGCTGGCGATGTACGCCGGGACCGGTGGCCGCGAGCTGGGCATCTACGCGCTGCGGCGGCTGGCGGACACGCTGGCCAGCAACGCCGACACCCGTGCCCTGGTGCTCTCGCAGCTGATCGTCGAGCAGCTGCGCGCGGAAGCCCGCGGCGACGCGGCTCCGCAGCGTCCGCTCTACGTGCTGGCGTCGGCCGCCCCGCAGGGCCGCGTGGCGCAGCGCCTCAACCCCGACGCGGTGTCCAGGTTCGTCGCGGAGCTCGGCCGCTGAGAGCTCGTTCGTGGTTGCGTTGCTCGGGTGGTCGCTTGGCGGAACCTGAGCGGTTCCCTGGACTGCGGGTGCCCCTCCTGATGTATGTCCGATGCGCGGCGGAGGGGCCGTCCTCGCCAGGAAACCGCTCAGAACCCGCGGGTGGTCATCCTGCGCAGGTGGCTGTAAGCGGCTGACGCCGCTTACAAGGCGCGGACGGCATTCGCCGACAAGCTCTGACTGAAACGCCGTCCCGGGATCACACCCCGGGGCGGCGCCTGCGGCGCACGGTGGGAGTTTCGGCGCTGGTGGCCGCGGCCTGCCCGACCCGGTCGGCCACCGACGCCCGGTGGGTGTTCTCCGCGGGCTCCCGGACGGCCACCGCGGCGGCGATCGCCGTGGTGATCGGAACCGCCGCGACGAGGCCGATGCTGCCCACCAGGGTGCGCACCACCTCCTGCGCCACGGCCTGCGAGGTGACGATCTCGCCGAAGCTCCGGCCGGACAGCGCGTAGGCCATCAGCATCGGCAGCGCAGTGCCCGCGTAGGCCAGGACCAGCGTGTTCACCGCCGAGGACACGTGGTCGCGGCCGATCTGCAGCCCGGAGTAGTACAGCTGCCGCCAGGTCAGCGCCGGGTTGGCCTTGCGCAGTTCCCACACCGCGCTGGTCTGGGTAACGGTGACGTCGTCGAGCACGCCCAGCGCACCGATCACCACACCGGCCAGCAGCAGCCCGCGCGCGTCGATCGGCGCGCCGAGCAGGCCCATCAGGCTGGAGGTGTCCTCGTCCAGCCCGGTGAGGCTGGTGGCGGCCGCGAACAGCGAGCTGAGCGCCCCGATCAGCGCCAGGCTGAGCATGGTGCCCAGCACCGCGGTGGAGGTCCGCGCGGAGAAGCCGTGGGTGAGGTAGAGCGCGATGAACATGATCAGCCCGGCGCCGACGATCGCCACCAGCAGCGGGTCCTCCCCGGCCAGCACGGCGGGCAGGACGAAGCCGACCAGCACCACCAGGCTCAACCCGAGCGCGACGAGCGCGGCGAGCCCTTGCCACCTGCCGAGCACGAGCACCGCCCCGGCGAACACGAGCGCCAGCACCAGCAGCGGAGTGCCGCGCTGGAAGTCGACGACCTGGTAGGAGGACGGCTCCTGCGCGTCGGCCCCGGAGTAGCTGAGCACGACCTCGTCGCCGACGGCGAACCGCGGGCTGCCGGGATCGGTGGGCACGACCTGCTCGATGCTCTCCCCGGGTCGCGGTCCGTCCTGCATCCGCACGTCGAGGATCACGCACTCGCTCTGCTCGGATGCGCCTTCGCTGCACGGCCCGGCGACGGCGGAGACGACCTCGCCGTTCACCGGGTGCTGCCCGAACCCGAGATCGGCACCGCTGCGCTGCTCGTGCCCGAAGGGGTACAGCACCAGCACGCCGATGATCGCGGCCAGCGCGAAGGGCACGAGCGCGATGGCCAGCACGCGCTTGACCTGCTTCGAAGCCGGATCGGCCGGCCCGTGTCCGTGACCGTGCCCGACGGCGGGCGGCGGGGCGCTGGGACGCGGGTCCGGACGGCGGTGGCGTGCGCGGCGGCCCTCACCGGACGAGGGCGGCTCAGCAGCAGGAGGGCGCTCGGTCACCGGCCAATTATGCGGACTCCCCGAAAGGCATCCCCGGCAGAGGCCCACCGGCGCCGCTGCGGGCACCGTCCGTGCCCGAATCACACGATGGGCGGAGTCCGGTCAGATCCGACGCGTGTCCAGGCGGGTTTCGACAGCGGTGCCGTCAGGAGCGCGTTCGACCCGGTAGGCGCCGGCGCCGTCGCGCTCGGAGAGGGCTTCGACCATGTCGGTACCGCGGTAGAGCAGGCCGACACCGTCGTCGGTCGCGTATCCGGGAGGCAGGGTGCCGTCGGCGATGAGCGACTGGAACAGCGGTCGCCGCTCGCGTTCGCTGTCGTAGTGGACGCCGTTGGACCACGGCAGCAGACCGAGCCCATCGGTCACCGGCCGGAGCTCGGGACCGAACGAGTCGGTGGTGCCGCCCGTGTGCCAGCAGATCGAACCGGCCGACACGCCGGTGAGGACGACACCGGCCTGCCACGCCTCGCGGAAAGCGGCGTCGAGCCCGTGCAGGTTCCACATGGCCAGCAACCCGGCGACGCTGCCTCCCCAGACCCACACGACGTCCTGACCGAGCAGGTGCTCGCGCGGATCCTCGACGTTCGGCATCGGGAACAGCGAGAGGTGGCTGGCCGTCCAGCCCTCGCGCCACGCGTTGTCGTAGAAGGTCGAGATCAACCGGCTGTCGTCGCCGCAGGCGGTTCCGAGGAAGCACACCCGCGGAGCCCGCCCGGTGACCCCGGCGAGATCGACGGCGAACCGCGTCAGCGGCCCGACCTCCCACTGCAGCCGTGCGGAACGCCGGAAACCACCGGAGGTGGCGAGGATCGTCGGAGCATCTGCGGGCATGCGCGGAGATTACCGAGATCGCGAACCCGCGTGCGGGTGCCGGTCGCTTTCGCGCCTCGCACCGGGATGACGCGATCGGCTGCGGGCGGGCTCGCCGGGCTGTGATGATCGCGTTCATGGGTTTGTTCGAGTCGAAGCCGTTGCTCGCCACCGTGCTGGGGCGGGCTTTTCGGTGCCTGGTGTGCGATCACGCCTGGTTCCGGCCACGAGAGGTCAAGCTGAACTCGACGGGCGCCGAGCTCTTCGGCTTGGCATGGGCGAACGCGTCCGCTCTGGGCTTGGTCTGCGACGAATGCGGGTACGTGCACGAGTTCGCGGGCCGCAACCGGCCCCAGCTGTGGAACGAGAAGCAGGGCTACCCGGAGGGAGCCGAGTAGCCGCTGGGACCGGTCCGCGCAGGTCTACGCGCGCAGCCGCGCTACGAAGGCGGCCAGTTCGGCTTGTTGTTGCGGGGTCATCGCGTCCTTGGGGATCGTCATCGCTTGCGCCTTGCCGAACATCGCGTGCCAGACCTCGGGTGTTTCCGTGATCTGGTCGATGGCGGCCCACCGGAAGCGGGACTCGACCATCGGGTAGGACACCTGTGCCCACTCGTCGTCGAGCACCAGGCGGGCGTCCTCCTTGAGGGCGGCTGACTGCATGCGCATCGCCGAGGCCACCGCGATCGGTCCGACGGCGAACAGGAGCACCAGCCCGCCACCGATGATCGGGTACAGGAACGGCGTGGCGGGGTCGAGCACGGCCAAGGCGATGCCGAGGACGATGAACACCCCGCCCAGGACGCGAACGGGCACCAGCTGGCGGCGGGTCAGGAATCGGATCGTGCGCCGTAAGCGCTTCTCGTCGTAGCTCACCGAGAGGGAGATCTGCACTTCCGCACTCTAGTGTCGCGCGACACCGCAGGTGAGCGACAGGTTCGGGCAAGGCGCCGACGTCAGCTGCCCACCCGAGGTGCCCTCGCCGATGATCGGCTCGCCGGCGAGGGCTTCGTCCCGTGGGGCAAGTCAGCCGAACGGATGTCCAGATCGAGAGATCTCGTGCTTGCGGACCTGGTCGTCCTCGATGTCGATGGAGACGGCGGGCGGTGGTACGACCGCTCGCCAGGCATCCAGCGTCTCCTGCGACTCCCAGTGCTCGAAGATGTTCACCCGCCCGGCCTCGGTCGGATCGGGCGAGATCGACAGGTCGATGCAACCAGGGTGCCGGCGCGCCTGCTCGACGAGGTTCCGGTGGCCCTCGATGAACCGGTCCCTGTCGCTCGGATCCACGTATACCTTTCCAGCGACGATCAGTGTCAAGGCGCTCGTCCTCTCCTCTTCTTGGGCGAGTGGGCTTCTGCTGAGGCGCCCCCTCGACGGGGTCGGGTGAAGAGACCGTCTTCGGCCACGAGATTCATCGGCCGCTCGCGTTCACAGGTTCTGGAGTCGGACCGCCGCGGTCCAACGCTGTGCTGACCTGCCCGCACCGGCGGCAGCTGCCCACTCGATCGGGCGGTGGAACGGCCCTGGACTGGACGGCGTATCGAATCAATGTTCGAATGGAGTCATGCGGTGGGAACGTCAGCGGGTGGTGCCTCCGAAGGAGAACGCGAGCGCCCAGGAGCTTCCGTTGGACTTGCCCGGAGATGTCCGTGGTTCGTCGGAGCAGCGTCCACGGGCGGGCCTGCGCCTGCCGGAGCCGGTGCCGATCGAGGCGGGGACCGATGACGCGTACGCGATCGAGATCCACGCGAAGTCGATCATCAACCGGGTGCCGGGGGAGTCGCAGGTGCCGTTCCGGTGGACGGTGAATCCATTCAGAGGATGTGGCCACGCCTGTGTCTATTGCTTCGCGAGGCGGACTCACACCTACTTGGACCTCGATGCCGGGCACGACTTCGACAGCAAGATCGTGGTCAAGGTCAACGCCGGGGCGCTGCTGCGCAAGGAGCTCGCCAGTCCGCGTTGGGCGGGCGAGCCGATCGCGATGGGCACCAACACCGATCCGTACCAGCGGGCCGAGGGGCGCTACCGGCTGATGCCGGAGATCATCTCGGCGCTGCGTGACCGGGCCAACCCGTTCTCGATCCTGACCAAGGGGACGTTGATCCTGCGCGATGCCGATCTCATCGTGCAGGCCGCCGGGGTGGCGCCGGTGTCGGTGGCGGTCTCGATCGGTTCGGTGGACGAGCGGCTCTGGCGGGCCGTCGAGCCGGGTGCGCCTTCGCCGCGCCGACGACTGGACGTGGTGCGGCGGTTCGCCGATGCCGGGATCGGGTGCACCGTGCTGATGGCGCCGATCCTGCCCGGGCTCAGCGATGGTCCCGAGCAGATCGACGCCACGGTGCGGGAGCTGGTCGCCGCCGGGGCCGAGCGGATCGTGCCCCTGCTGCTGCACCTGCGACCGGGGGCGCGGGAGTGGTTCCGCGACTGGTTGCAGCGGGAGCACCCCGAGCTGGTGCCGCTGTACTCCCGGCTGTACCGCAACGGCTCGTACCTGCCGAAGTCCTACCAGCGGGGTGTGCTGGCGCTGGTGGAGGAGGCCAAGCGGCGCCACGGGGTCCGGCCGCCGCGGTCACCGCAGTTCCGCGACGTCACCGGTGCCGCGGAGTCGGCCGCCGAGGTGGAGGAGGTGCGGCAGCTCAGCCTGCTGTGAGGGGCTGCCGGTTGCGCCGTGCGGGTGAGATCCACCGGTTAAAGCAGATGCACATCATTTTCGATTGGAGTCGGCGCAATGCGCTGGAGGGCGGATTGCTTTTCGGTTTCGGAACTTGATCGGCTGTTTCCTGCTGGTTAAAAAATCGGCGATCTTGCACCGGGTCCAACCGATGTTCGGAAGCGGCTGGATATTTAGTTACGCTGCGTATGTGCCTGTTTTGCCGGGTGCACCTATCGGGTGGTGGTGCGGGAGGACGAACTGCATCCCAGCTGGTCCTCGGGCTGCCACCGGACGCCGAAGACGCCCATCCCGAAGTCCAGCGCCACCGCGTGGGTGCGGCCGAACCGGTCCACGGTCAGCGGCTTCGGGGGCTCCACCTCCTGCGTGGTGGAGTCGCCGACGTAGCTCTCGCAGCGGGTCGGCGGGTGCGCCGGGTCGAACTGCAGCTCGGCCACGTACTGCCGCACCGGCAGCCGGAAGAGCCGGCAGAAGCTGTGCTCGACCTCGTTCGGGCCGGTCGGCGGGTCGATGATCTCGTACTCCAGCAGCAGCGTCTCGCCGCGGGCGAGCGCGCGGTCGAACAACAGCTCGGCGACCACCAGGTCACGGGCGTGATCGGTGAGCACCTGGCCGAGCCGGCAGGACCGGATGGGCCGGATGATCGGCGGGGTCTCCCCGGAGGAAGCGCCGTCGAACATGATCACCCAGCGGTCCACGCTGTTGGTCTCGGCCCGGACCAGCTTGCGGGTGCGGATCTTGCGCAGCTCACCGCGCTGGTCGACGTGCACCACGTCGTGGTGGCTGAGCCGGGCGAGCTTGCTGTCGTGGCTTGTGTCGATCTTGGTGAGCAGCTCGGCGGCCGACTCGTTCTCCGACCACAGCGCGCTCAGCGGCGGCGCCTCGGCCGGCGCCTGGCGGGTGCGGCCGCGCGGCCGCGGCGGGCCGAGCAGCGCGGACAGCGCGTTCTCCGGCACGCCCAGGACCTGTTCCAGCTGCTGGAGGGCGAGCAGGGAGTCCGGGCGCTCCGGGCGGCGCCGACCGGACTGCCAGTAGCTCAGCGCGGTGATGCTGACCGGTGTGCCGCGGGCGCGCAGCCGGTGCTGGATGCGCTCCAGGCTCAGTCGGCTGGCTCGGATCGCGGTGCGCAGGGCGACTTCGAACGGCCCGGTGCGCAGCAGTTCGGCGAGTTCGGCCGACAGCGCGTTCGTCCCGGGTTGCGCGGTCCGGACGGTCGGTTGCGCGGTCGGGCGGGCCTCCGTTTTCGGGCCGATCATCGTTACTCCTCGTGTCCGCCGAATCCGAACTTACGCTAATCAGTGGATCTGTGATCCGCAACGACCGAGTTCCGGTTGGCATCTCCAACTAAAGTCGGAACAGGGCTGGCTTAAGCTGGTATTCAAGTCCTCCGTGCTTCGCGGTCGCCGAACAATGCCGTTGCCCGATCGTCGATCGTGCTTCGAATCAAGTGAATTGTGACGCACCCGGCCCGAAATTGGTATCGACCATTTGGTGCCGCTGCGGCGAACGGGCGAACGCGACGAACCGCGCTTCGGTCCGCGGTGACGGGGAGCGATCGGCGGCCGGGACCGGTGACGCTGCGCCGCGGTGGATCGACGCGCGGCACCTGCCGGGCGTGCACTGGGGCTCGTTGGCTAGCCTTGAAGGCCTGCGTCCTGCCTGCTGAGCCCGCATGCGCTGCGGTCCCGGCAGTGCCGGCGACACCGAAAGCAATGCCGTCGAAACGCTGCAACAGCGGAAGAAGGAGCTCAGTACCCGTGATGCGCACGCACGAGACCGGATCGCTGCGCGCCGGTCATGCCGGGCAGACCGTCACCCTCGCCGGGTGGGTGGCGCGCCGTCGCGATCACGGCGGGGTCATCTTCATCGATCTGCGCGACGCTTCGGGCGTCGCCCAGGTCGTCTTCCGCGAGGGCGAGATGGCCGAGCTGGCCCACCGGCTGCGCTCCGAGTTCTGCGTCCAGGTCACCGGTGAGGTGACCCGCCGCCCGGAGGGCAACGAGAACCCGGAGATCCCGACCGGTGAGATCGAGGTGACCGCCACCGAGCTGGTGGTGCTCTCCGAGTCCGCGCCGCTGCCGTTCCCGCTGGACGAGCACCTGGAGGTCGGCGAGGAGGTGCGGCTCAAGCACCGCTACCTCGACCTGCGCCGCGCCGAGCCGGCCAGGGCCATGCGGATGCGCAGCGAGATCAACCGCATCGCGCGCGAGGTCCTGCACGACCGCGACTTCGTCGAGGTCGAGACGCCGACCATGACCCGCTCGACGCCGGAGGGCGCGCGGGACTTCCTGATCCCGGCCCGGCTGCAGCCCGGCAACTGGTACGCGCTGCCGCAGTCGCCGCAGCTGTTCAAGCAGCTGCTGATGGTCGGCGGGCTGGAGCGGTACTACCAGATCGCGCGCTGCTACCGGGACGAGGACTTCCGCGCCGACCGGCAGCCGGAGTTCACCCAGCTCGACATCGAGATGAGCTTCGTCGAGCAGGACGACGTCATCGAGCTGGGCGAGGCGATCGTGGCCGCGCTGTGGGGCAAGGTGGCCGGCTACGAGATCCCGCGCCCGTTCCCGCGGATGACCTACGCCGACGCGATGGCCAAGTACGGCTCGGACAAGCCGGACCTGCGCTTCGGCCTCGAGCTCACCGAGATGACCGAGTACTTCAAGGACACCCCGTTCCGGGTGTTCAAGGCTCCTTACGTCGGTGCCGTGGTGATGCCGGGCGGCGCGAGCCAGCCGCGGCGGCAGCTCGACGCCTGGCAGGAGTGGGCCAAGCAGCGCGGGCACAAGGGCCTGGCCTACGTGCTCGTCGGCGAGGACGGCACGCTTTCCGGCCCGGTGGCCAAGAACCTCTCCGAGAGCGAGCGCGAAGGCCTGGCCAAGACCGTCGGCGCCAACCCGGGCGACTGCGTGTTCTTCGCCGCCGGTCCGCGCTCGGCGGCCCGCGGCCTGCTCGGCGCGGCCCGGCTGGAGATCGGTGAGCGCTGCGGCCTGATCGACCACGACGCCTGGTCGTTCGTGTGGATCGTCGACGCGCCGATGTTCGAGCCGGTGGACGAGAGCGACGACGTGGCGGTCGGCAGCGGTCGCTGGACCGCCGTGCACCACCCGTTCACCTCGCCGAACGCCGACTGGGTGGACAACTTCGAGCAGGACCCGGCCAACGCGCTGGCCTGGGCCTACGACATCGTCTGCAACGGCAACGAGATCGGCGGCGGCTCGATCCGTATCCACCGCTCCGACGTCCAGGAGCGGGTGTTCGAGCTGCTGGGCATCTCCCAGGAGCAGGCGCAGGACAAGTTCGGCTTCCTGCTGGACGCGTTCAAGTTCGGCCCGCCGCCGCACGGCGGCATCGCCTTCGGCTGGGACCGGATCTGCATGCTGCTTGCCGGTGCGAACTCGCTGCGCGACGTCATCGCGTTCCCGAAGAGCGGCGGCGGGTTCGACCCGCTGACCTCGGCGCCGTCCCCGATCACCATCGAGCAGCGCAAGGAAGCGGGCATCGACGCCAAGCCGGCCGCCAAGGTCGGCGACGAGAGCATCTCGGTGTTCCCGCCCGGCATCGTGGAGAAGCAGGGCTGACCGGCGGCGCGGCGTGCTGCACCTGCGGGTGATCTGCCCGGCCGAGCACACCGAAGGGGTGCTGGCCGGGCTCCAGCAGCACCCGGGTGCGGCGCACGTCGTGCTGGTGCGCGGCGGTGCGCTGGAGCCGGCGGGCGATCTGATCGAGGTCGACCTGGCGCGGGAGGCCGCCGACGACGTGCTGGCCGCGATCCGGGCCTCGGAGCTGACCGAGGTCGGCGCGGTGACCATCACCGATGCGGGCACCACGATGTCGGCGCGCGCGGAACGGGCCGAGGCCGCCGCGCCCGGTGACGCCGACGACGCGGTGGTGTGGGACGAGCTGATCGCCCGCACGGGCGAGGAGTCCCGGCTCACCGGCACCTTCCTGGCCTTCCTGTGCTTGGCCTGCGTGCTCGCGGCGGTCGGGGTGGTCACCGACTCGCCGGTGACGATCGTCGGCGCGATGGTGGTCGGGCCCGAGTTCGGGCCGCTGGCCGCCATCGCGGTCGGGCTGGTGGCGCGGCGCTGGCTGCTGGTCCGGCGAGCCGCGCTGGCGCTGGCCGTCGGCTTCCCGGTGGCCATGCTGGTCACCGCGGCCGCCGCGCTCGGCGGCGAGTGGAGCGGGCTGATCAGCAGCACCTCGCTGCCCGCGGACAGCGAGGTGTCGTTCGTCTACCAGGTCGGCTGGTCGTCGCTGATCGTGTCGTTGCTCGCCGGGGCGGCCGGGATGCTCTCGCTGACCTCGGCGAAGTCGGCCGTGCTGGTCGGCGTGTTCATCTCGGTCACGACGGTGCCCGCCGCTGGGTACGCGGTGGTCGCCGCGACGCTGGGCGACTGGGTGCAGTGCGCCAGTTCGATCGCGCAGCTCGCGGTGAACCTGGTGGGCATCGTGGTGTCCGCGACGGTGGTGCTCCTGCTCAGGGCCAAGCGGGCGCGCCCGGGTGAGGGCATACCCACGAGGGAAATGCTGTAGGTGGGATCGCCGTGCAACCTGGACGGCTCGCCGTTCCGTCTTGGTCGAGGGGCAGTGCGCACGGGGCCGATCGGCCGCCGCGGGAGTGGCGGACGGCTGTCCACCGTCGAACACGCTGCGATTACGACTGCTGACCGGTTGTGCGTCACTTGACCGGTTATGGCAGCTCGGGTTCATGTTGTGGGGGTAGTGTCTGGAGACGATGAGCGTGGAGATCACCACCGGCCCCCCGGAGGTTCGCGTCCCGGTCAGCACCGAGGCGACAGACACCGTCGGGACCGCGGAAGCTGTGCTGAGCAAGCGGACCGGAGCACCGGTCCGGCTTGCTGATGCCGAGGATCTCGGCGGTAGCGACCGCTCGGTAGTCATGCGGGTGCGGATCGCCGAGTCGCCCTTCGAGCTGCCCAGGACCGTCGTGGTCAAGCACTACGGCGAGTGTCCGGTGGAAGCCCGGTCGGATCCGTTCGCACACGAAGCGGCGAGCTGCCAGCTCACCACGGCGCTGCCGCCCGAGGCGCGGGTCGGCCCCGAGCTGATCGCGCACGACGCGGGCGAGCGCCTGCTGGTGCTGGAGGACCTCGGACGCGGTTCCACCCTGGCCGACGTCCTGTTCGCCGACGACTCCCGCGTCGCCGAACGCGCGCTGCTGGGTTGGGCGCGCGCGCTCGGTCGGCTGCACAGCACCACTGCGGGCTGCGAGGCCGACTTCGACGCGCTGATGCGGCGGCTGGGCGCCAAGTCGTGGACCGACCCGGTGGCCGACGACATCGTGCGCTCGGCCTCCGAGCTGCCCGAGCTGCTCACCCAGGTCCTCGGCGTGGACACCTCGCCGGGGATGGTCGAGCGGCTCAACGCCGCGACCGAGCTGCTCCGGTCGAGCCGGTACCGGGCCTTCAGCCCGTCGGACATCTGCCCGGACAACAGCCTGGTGACCGGCAGCGGTGTGCGGTTCCTGGACTTCGAGTGGGGCTGCGTGCGCGACGTCGCGATGGACGCGGCGTACCTGCAGTACCCGTTCCCGTCGTCCTGGTGCTCGTACGCGCTGCCGGACAACCTCGCCGAGAGCATGTTGTCCACCTGGCGCTCGGAGATCGCCGAGGTCTGGCCGGAGCTGGACGACGATGACGTGCTGCTGCCGCGGCTGTTCGACGCGCAGCTGCTGTGGGTCTGGGTGTCGACGTGGTGGTTCCTGCCGCGCACCGGCGAGACCGACCGGCCCATCGACATGCACATGCCCTCGCCGCGCCGCAGCACGGCGCTGGTGGACCGCTGGCGGCACCTGCGGGCCGATGCGGTGTCGGCCGGGCTGGACGACGTCGCGGAGTTCGCCGACCAGGTGGTCGACGCGCTGGTCGACCGCTTCGGCGCCGGCGCGCTGCACCTGCAGCCCTACCCGGCGTTCCGCACGGAGTGAGCTCCGCCGGAGCGAGAAAGGCGTTGCGAGGCTGGTTCACCACCTGATTGGATGTATATCCAGAAGTCTGGATGATATGCATCGGTGGTGGGGGATGGTTCCGTTCAGCGCGGCGATCGAGCGGGCGGCTGCGGCCACCTGGCCGGCTTCGACGGTGCAGCGGGCGGACGGCTGGCTCCTGCGGCACTGCGAACTGCTCCGGCGCAAGCGCTCGAACTCGGCGCTCCCGCCGGAGCAGGGCTGGAGCCGGGGCGGCGTCGAGCGGGTGGAGGAGTTCTACGCGGCTCGTGGCGCGGCGGTGATCATCCAGGTGAGCCCGCTGGACCGGCACGCCCAGCTGGACGCAGCGCTCGCCGACCGGGGCTATCGGCTGGTCTCGCCCACCGAGGTCATGTTCGCCGACGCCGGGCAGGTGTCCGTCGCCTGCGCTGCGGGGGAGTTCGACGTGCGGCTCGAACCGCGTCCGAGCCCGTCCTGGCTGGCCGCGGTCGAAGCGGTGGGCGGTGCGCCGGAGCCGAGCCTGGACCGGGTGCCGCAGCCCGCGCGGTTCGCGATCGCGGAGCGCGGCGGGACGCCGGTCGGTGTCGGGATGTTCGCCGGGGCGGCGGGCTGGTGCGGCGTCTACGGGATGGCCACGCATCCGGACTGGCGGCGGCGCGGCGTGGCCACCGCGCTCCTGCGGGCGGGCGCGCGATGGGCGGCCGAGTCGGGTTCGCGGCTCTTTCTGCAGGTCGAAGTGGACAACCCCGGTGCGCGGCGGCTTTATGCGGCGCTGGGTTTCCGGACCGCGCACCGCTACCACTACCGGGTTCGCTGAACAGCAGCGTTTCCGGCACGTTTCGTCCCGGAATATTCCGGCGGCTCGCGGCCGTACACTCGATCCGGTAATACTGGTCACATCTCCGATACTTTCCGTAGCGAACAGTGCTGACGCACCGCAGTGATAGGTGGAGTGTCCACCCGGCAGTCGGGTGAATTCGCAGGTCGCAACCGATTGATTAACATATCTTCATTGGTTTCGGCGCGCGGCGGCGCAAGATTGCGACTTGCGCTCAGGTGGCAGTCGTCGGATACCGTTAGTTCAGCGTTTCGCTACTTCCCCCCTCTACCGTCGATGTCGCCGGTGGGGGATGAGCTGCCCAATTTCGGAGGATTCGGTGCACAGCAAGGTTTGGCGGGTGACGAGAGCGGGGCTGTTCCTGCTGTTGTCGATCGCGCTCGCCGTGCTGGGCCCGACCCAGGCGACCGGCGAGGGCTGCTCACCGCCGCGCTGGGGGCCTGCGGAAACCAACGAGACCAAGGAGAACCGGGACAGCGAGAAGCTGCGCGAGCGGCTGCCTGGCGTCGCGCTGAACCGTCGCTGCGGGGCCCGGGCGGAAGCCCGGCGGGAACCGCTGCCCCGTGTGCTGCAACCCGCCCATGGTGTCGAAATCCGGCCGCGCGCGCGAATCCTCCCAAATCCTGGGAGCGATCCTTACCACGAATTCATGAAGCTTAAACATTCACCTGCCGTGCTCCAGGTGGTCCGGCACTGATCGGTCCCGCTCGCCGACATTTCCATGCTGACGACACGGAGACCCTCAATGAGCTTCGAACATTTCGTGCGACACGCCCGACGTCACCCGGACACGCTTTCCGCTGCCCGCAGGCAGCAGCTGGCCGCCGGGCAGAAACCGTCCGCGCTGTTCATCGGCTGCTCCGATTCGCGGGTGATCCCCTCGCAGATCACCGGTGCGGAACCGGGCACCCTGTTCGAACTGCGGACCGCCGGCAATGTGGTGCCGAAATACGCGCCGGACTCGGCGTCCAGCGAAATGGCCACCATCGAATACGCGGTGCTGGTGCTGCGCGTGCCGGAGATCATCGTCTGCGGCCACTCGCACTGCGGCGCGGTCACCGCGCTGACCGTGGCCGGGCGCGGGTTGGAGGAGCTCCCCGCGCTGTGCACCTGGCTGGGCACCGGTTCGCTGACCGGCGTCGACCCCGAGGACCCCAGCGTCCGCTCGGAGAGCAAGCGGCACATCCTGGAGCAGCTGCGCACGTTGCGCGAGTACCCGTTCATCCGGGACCGCATCGACGCCGGTGAACTGCGGCTGCACGGCTGGTTCTACGAGATCGACACCGGCCTGGTCTACACGTGCCCGAAGAGCACGGAAGAGCCGGACTTCCTCCCGCTGTAACCCACGCACCCCGACCGCGCCGCGCGCCACGAAGCACGCGGCGCGATGTCGGCATCCCGGAAAACGTTTCAACTCGCCCTGGAGGGGCACTGTGACTCGACTCGAAATACCCGCTCAGCGCCGGAAGTCCGGCGTGCCTCGTTGGCCGAAGGCGACCTTCGGCGCCGATCTGGGCGCCTCGCTCGTGGTGTTCCTGGTGGCGGTGCCGCTGTGCGTCGGCGTGGCCGTCGCCTCCGGCGTGCCCGCCGAGCTGGGCATCGTCACCGGCATCGTCGGCGGTCTGCTGGTCGGGCTGCTGCCCGGCAGCACGATGCAGGTCAGCGGCCCGGCCGCAGGCCTCACCGTGCTGGTGGCCTCGGCGGTGGACCAGCACGGGCTCGCCGCGCTGGGCGTCATCGTGCTCGGCGCCGGCGTGCTGCAGATCCTGCTGGGCATCAGCAGGCTTGGCACCTGGTTCCGGGCGATCTCGCCCTCGGTGGTGCAGGGCATGCTGGCCGGCATCGGCCTGGTGCTGATCCTCGGCCAGATCTACCCGGTCGGCGGCCTCGCCCAGCCGGAGACCACGCTGGCCAAGTTCAGCGGTATCCCCGACCTGCTCGTGGCGATGGTGACCACGCCGGCGGGCATCAGCGGCCTGGCGCTGGCTGCGCTCGCGCTGCTGATCATGACTTTCTGGAAGAAGGCCCCGCAGAAGGTGCGGCTGGTTCCGGGCGCTCTCGCGGCGGTGGTGATCACCAGCGCGCTGGCGGTGCTGCTGGCGCTGCCGGTGCACAAGGTGGAGGTCGGGTCGCTGCTGGCGGCGCTGAACCCGCCCGCGTTCTCGGCCTGGGGCTCGCTGCTCGACCCGGCGGTGCTCGGCTCGATCGTGACCTTCGCGCTGATCGCCTCGGCGGAGAGCCTGTTCAGCGCCGCCGCCGTGGACCGCATGCACGACGGGCCGAAGACCCAGTACAACAAGGAGCTCGTCGCCCAGGGCGTGGGCAACACCGTCTGCGGCGTGTTCGGCGCGCTGCCGATGACCGCGGTGATCGTGCGCAGCTCCGCCAACGTGCAGGCGGGCGCCAAGACGAAGCTGTCCCGCGTGCTGCACGGCGGCTGGCTCCTGCTGTTCGTCGTGCTGCTGCCGGGCGTGCTGTCGTTCATCCCGACGGCGGTGCTGGCCGCGCTGCTGAT
Source organism: Saccharopolyspora antimicrobica (assembly GCF_003635025.1). Lineage (GTDB taxonomy): Bacteria > Actinomycetota > Actinomycetes > Mycobacteriales > Pseudonocardiaceae > Saccharopolyspora > Saccharopolyspora antimicrobica. The sequence continues at coordinate 5,063,666 of NZ_RBXX01000002.1, forward strand.
CCAGGCCGGGTGGAAGCTGCTCGAACTGCGGCAGGTCGCCGTGCTGGTCCGGGAGAACCGCTCAGAGGCCTTCGTGCTGATCCTCACCGCGGGCATGATCGTGGCCACCGACCTGCTGATCGGCACGCTCGCCGGGCTGGCCGTCGCGATCGTCAAGACCGCGATCGAGGTGTCCCGGCTCTCGGTCAAGGCCGAGGACGGCGCCGAGCAGGTGCGCGTCGAACTGGGCGGCAACGCGACCTTCCTGCGGCTGCCGCGGCTGCTGGACCACCTGGAGAAGCTGCCCGCGGGCAAGCACGTCCACCTGGACCTGACGATGGTCCGGCACCTCGACCGGGCCTGCCACCAGGCCGTCGAGCACTGGGCCGCGCAGCGTCGGCGCAGCGACGGCACCGTCGAGGTGGCTCTGCCCGCCAGCGTCGGCTGACCCTGGACGATTGATTCCGTACGCGTTTTGCGCGGCGGCCCGGGTAGCGGAACCTCAAGGGTCGCTGCGGCCCAAACGGAATCAATCGTCTCGTGGGTGCGCGGCGGGTGCCGCGCACCCACGACCAGGCGGGCGGGGGCGTCGGGGGCGAGCGGTAGCGTCGGGGTGTGAGCGAGGGCCTGTTCGACGAGGGACTGTTCGGCGCCGACACCGAGCAACGCGCCGGTGAGCGGTTGGCCGAGAACGCGCCGTTGGCGGCGCGGATGCGGCCCCGCTCGCTCGACGAGGTCGTCGGCCAGCAGCACCTGCTGGGCGCCGGCGCACCGCTGCGCAGGCTGGTGGAGGGCGGCGCTCCGGCGTCGGTGCTGCTCTACGGCCCGCCCGGTACCGGCAAGACGACCTTGGCCAACCTCGTCTCGCTGGCCACCGGACGCCGGTTCGCGGCGCTGTCCGCGCTGTCGTCCGGGGTGAAGGAGGTTCGCGCGGTCATCGAGGAGGCCCGGCGCCGCCTCGGCCGCTCCGGCGAGTCGACCGTGCTGTTCATCGACGAGGTGCACCGCTTCTCCAAGACGCAGCAGGACGCGCTGCTCGGCGCGGTCGAGGACCGCACCGTGCTGCTGGTGGCGGCCACCACGGAGAACCCCTACTCCTCGGTGGTGGCCCCGCTGCTGTCGCGGTCGCTGGTGCTGCAGCTGCGCAGCCTCGAAGACGACGACATCCGCACGCTGGTGCGCCGCGCGGTCGTCGAGGAGCGCGGACTGGGCGGGGCGCTGCGGCTGACCGGGGAAGCCGAAGACCACCTGGTGGCACTGGCCGGCGGCGACGCGCGGCGGGCGCTGACCGCGCTGGAGGCCGCGGCGGAGTCGGCGAGCTCGACCGGTGCGGAGGCCATCGACCTGGCCACCGTCGAGGCCACCGTGAACCGCGCCGCCGTGCTCTACGACAAGGGCGGCGACCAGCACTACGACATCGCCAGCGCGTTCATCAAGTCCATCCGCGGCTCCGATGTGGACGCGGCGCTGCACTACCTGGCCCGGATGGTCGAGGCCGGCGAGGACCCGCGGTTCATCGCGCGGCGGCTGGTGGTGCACGCCAGCGAGGACATCGGGATGGCCGACCCGACCGCGCTGCAGGCCGCGGTCGCGGCGGCGCACGCGGTGCAGTTCATCGGCATGCCCGAAGGCCGGCTGGCGCTGGCCCAGGCCACCATCCACCTGGCCACCGCGCCGAAGTCGAACGCGGTGATCACGGCCATCGACGCGGCCTCCAGCGACGTGCGCGCGGGCAAGGGCGGCCCGGTCCCGCCGCACCTGCGCGACGGGCACTACGCGGGCGCGAAGAAGCTCGGCAACGCCCAGGGCTACCAGTACCCGCACAACCGCCCGGAGGGCGTGCTGAGCCAGCAGTACCCACCGGACGAGCTGGTCGGACGCGACTACTACGAGCCCACGGGCCGAGGAGCGGAGCGCGCGCTGGGCGAGCGGGTTCCCAAGCTGCGCGACATCATCCGCGGCAAGGGCTGAAGACTGGATTCCATACGCGTTCTGCGTGGCGGTGCGGGTGGCGGAACCTCAGAGGCTTTCTCGACTGCGGGATCCCGTTCTTATGTGTATCCGATACACGGCGAACGGGCTGTCCTCGCGAGAAAGCCCCTGAGAACCCGCGGCGGTGCCGGTTGCGAGGGTGGGCTATGCGCCTGCGGCGCATGCGACGGCTCGTGCCGCTGTTGCCGGAGGCATCGCGGCTGCGGTTTGCGACCGTCGCGATGGTCGATCGGCGGTGCCCGGGCGGGTAGGTTCCGATCGGATTCGTCGCGAGGAGGTCGTTGGTGGACAAGCGGATCGTGGTCACCCGGACGGTGCCGGAGTCGGCGGTGGAGGTGCTGCGGGAGGCCGGAGCGGTGCACGTGTGCTCGCAGGACGGGCCGCTCTCGGTACCCGAGCTGCACGACGCCGTGCGGGGCGCGCACGCGATCGTGACGATGCTGCACGACCGGGTCGACGCCGAGCTGGTGGCCGCTGCCGGGCCTCAGCTGCAGGTGGTGGCCAACGTCGCCGTCGGCTACGACAACATCGACGTGCCCGCCGTGACCGAGCGCGGCGTCACCGTGACCAACACCCCGGGCGTGCTCGTCGACGCGACCGCCGACCTCGCGTTCGGCCTGCTGCTGATGGTCACCCGCCGCCTCGGGGAGGGCGAACGGCTGCTGCGCGCCCGCGAGCCCTGGACCTTCCACCTCGGCTTCATGCTCGGCACCGGCCTGCAGGGCAAGACGCTCGGGATCGTCGGGCTCGGCGACATCGGGCAGGCCGTCGCCCGCCGCGCCCGCGCCTTCGGGATGAACATCGCCTACACCGGGCGCCGCCGGGCCCCCGTCGAAGTGGAGACCGAGCTCGACGCGCGCCACCTGCCGCTGGAGGAGCTGCTGCGCACCGCCGACGTGGTGTCCCTGCACTGCCCGCTCACCGAGCAGACCCGCCACCTCATCGACGCGGCGGCGCTGTCGGCGATGAAGCCGACCGCCTTCCTGGTCAACACCAGCCGCGGCCCCGTGGTCGACGAGAAGGCGCTCGCGGAGGCGCTGCACGAGGGCCGGATCGCCGGTGCCGCGCTGGACGTCTTCGAGCACGAGCCCGCGGTCGAGCCGGCGCTGCTGGAGCTGGACAACGTCGCGATCGCCCCGCACCTGGGCTCGGCCACCGTCGAGACCCGCACCGCCATGGCCGAACTCGCCGCCCGCAACGTCGCCGCCGTCCTGCGCGGCGCGGAGCCGATCACCCCGGTGGGATGAGAGCGGCCGGAAGAATTCTCGGCGAGGATGTCGAGAACCGGCGACCGGCTCCGTCCCCGAGGTGAAAGCGAACTCGCACCGAGGAGGCCCACCATGGCCAAGTACCTGCTGCTCAAGCACTACCGCGGCGCGCCGGCCGCGGTCAACGACGTCCCGATGAACCAGTGGACGCCCGAGGAGATCTCGGCGCACGTGCAGTACATGAACGACTTCGCCGCCCGGCTGGAGGAGACCGGCGAGTACGTCGACAGCCAGGCGCTCTCCCCGGAGGGCACCTTCGTCCGCTACGACGGCGAGGGGCGCCCGCCGGTCACCGACGGCCCGTTCGCCGAGACCAAGGACGTCATCGCGGGCTGGATGGTGATCGACGTCGACAGCTACGAGCGCGCGCTCGAACTGGCGGCCGAGCTCTCCGCGGCGCCCGGGGCGGGCGGGAAGCCGATCCACGAGTGGCTCGAACTGCGCCCGTTCCTGGGCACCTCGCCCACCGTCGCGGAGTGACGCGGGTGGACGAGGCGCTGATCCGGAGCCTCACCCCGCAGGTGATCGGAGTCCTCGTCCGCCGCGGAGCCGACTTCGCGGCGGCCGAGGACGCCGTCCAGGACGCGCTGGTCGAGGCGGTCCGCGGCTGGCCGGAGGACCCGCCGCGGGACCCGAAGGGCTGGTTGATCACCGTCGCCTGGAACCGGTTCCTCGACGCGACCAGGGCGGACGCCGCTCGCCGCAGGCGGGAGGACCGCGCCGAGGAGGAGCCGGTGGCGGCGCCCGACGTGGACGACACGCTGCAGCTGTACTTCCTGTGCGCCCACCCGTCGCTGACGCCGTCGTCCGCGGTCGCGCTCACGCTGCGCGCCGTCGGCGGGCTGACCACCCGCCAGATCGCGCAGGCCTACCTGGTGCCGGAGTCGACGATGGCGCAGCGGATCAGCCGGGCCAAGCGCACCGTCTCCGGCGTGCGGTTCGACCAGCCAGGCGATGTCGCCACCGTGCTGCGCGTGCTCTACCTGGTCTTCAACGAGGGCTACTCGGGCGACGTCGACCTCTCCGCCGAGGCCATCCGGCTCACCCGGCAGCTGGTGGCCGCCATCGACCACCCCGAGGTCGCGGGGCTGCTCGCGCTCATGCTGCTGCACCACGCCCGGCGCGCCACCCGCACCGCGCCCGACGGCGGTCTGGTGCCGCTCGCGGAGCAGGACCGGAGCCGGTGGGACACCGGGATGATCGCCGAGGGCGTCGAGATCCTGCAGGCCGCGCTCGCCCGCGACCGGCTGGGCGAGTACCAGGCCCAGGCCGCCATCGCGGCGCTCCACGCCGATGCGCCCACCGCGGCGGAGACGGACTGGCCGCAGATCGTCGAGTGGTACGACGAGCTCGTGCGCTTGACCGGCAGCCCGGTCGTCCGGCTCAACCGCGCGGTGGCCGTCGGCGAGGCCGATGGCCCGCGCGCGGGCCTGGCCGCGCTCGCCGAGCTGGACGCCGCACTGCCCCGCCACGCGGCGGTGGCGGCGTACCTCCACGAGCGCGACGGCGACCTGGCGACCGCGGCCCGGCTGTACGCGGAGGCAGCGCAGAAGGCCTCCAACGTCGCCGAGCGCGACTACCTCGTGCGCCAGGCCGCCCGGCTCAACGCCGACCGATGATGACCCGAGTTCGCGCGGGCTGAATCCGGGCGGGAAATGCGCGCGGAACTCGCGTTTTTCCACCCGATCGATCGGCCGCGACCGGGTGCGCAGCTGGGGGAGCGGTGCCGGTAACCTGAGCGGCGATCAACAGGCCGGGGCGCAACGGCCCGGCCTGACGGAAATGACGTGGAAATACGGGAGGGCACGTGACGCCCACGCAGATCGCCGCGCTGATCGCCGCCGGAGCGTTCGTGCTGCTGGTCGTGCTGCTGGCGATCCCGCTGATCAAGCTCGGCCGGACCTTGGACGAGGCGACCATCGCGATCCGCAAGGCGCACGAGAACTCCGACCCGCTGTTCACCGGCGCGAATTCGACGATCACTCACGTCAACACCCAGCTGGAGCGGGTGGACGGGATCACCGCCAACGCCAAGACGATCAGCGGCAACGTCTCGGCGCTGTCCTCGCTGTTCACGGCTACACTGGGTGGCCCGTTGGTGAAGACGGCGGCGTTCTCCTACGGGGTCAGCAAGGCGCTGCGCGCACGCCGCAAGCGCAAGCAGGAGCCCACTGGCCGGCACTTCCGCCGCAAGGGCAAAGGGGGGCGCAAGTGAGCCGCCTGTTCTGGTTCGGCGCCGGCGTCGCGGCCGGTGCCGTGGTGATGCGCAAGCTCAACGAGACCGCGCGCAAGGCGACTCCGACGGGCATGGCCGAGCAGCTCGGCGGCGCGATGCGCGAGCTGGCCGGCGCGGTCGGCTCGTTCGGCGCCGAGGTGCGCGCCGGGATGCAGGAGCGCGAGGATGAGCTGCAGGAAGTCGTGAACAACGCCGACACGGTGCAGTTCCGGCGGATCGACGCGGCTCCGGACTCGGGCGGTGCCCGGCGAGCTCGCCGGGCGGGTCGCTGACGTCGGCGCCACGCCGCCAGCCGCTCGCCGCCACCGCGCCATCCGACACCTGAGCTCCCCGAGGATCCCACCGTGCAGACCCACGAGATCAACAGCCGATTCACCGAGCACTTCCGCAGCCGCGGCCACACCGTGGTGCCCAGCGCCTCGCTGATCCTGGACGACCCGACGCTGCTGTTCGTCAACGCCGGGATGGTGCAGTTCAAGCCCTACTTCCTGGGCGAGGCCCCGGCGCCGTACCCGCGTGCCACCAGCATCCAGAAGTGCGTGCGCACCGGCGACATCGACGAGGTCGGCAAGACCACCCGGCACAACACGTTCTTCCAGATGGCGGGCAACTTCTCCTTCGGCGATTACTTCAAAGAAGGCGCCATGCAGTTCGCCTGGGAGCTGCTGACCAAGTCCCAGTCCGACGGCGGCTACGGCTTCGACCCGGAGCGGCTGTGGGTCACCGTCTACGAGAAGGACGCCCAGGCGCGGCAGCTCTGGCAGGACGTCGTCGGCGTCCCGGCCGACCGGATCCAGGAGCGCGACGGCAAGGACAACTACTGGGACATGGGCGTGCCCGGTCCCGGCGGTCCGTGCTCGGAGATCTACTTCGACCGCGGCCCGAAGTACGGCCGCGAGGGCGGCCCGGTCGCCGACGAGGACCGCTACATCGAGATCTGGAACCTGGTGTTCATGCAGGACATCAGGGGTGAGCTCTCGCCGAAGCTGGGGCACGAGCCGATCGGCACGCTGCCCAGCAAGAACATCGACACCGGCATGGGCGTCGAGCGGGTGGCCTGCCTGCTGCAGGGCGTGGAGAACGTCTACGAGACCGACCTGGTCCGCCCGGTCATCGCCAAGGCCGAGGAGCTCTCCGGCCGCCGCTACGGCGCGAACCACGAGGACGACGTGCGCTTCCGCGTCATCGCCGACCACGCCCGCTCCGGCGTGATGCTGGTCGGCGACGGCGTGACGCCCGGCAACGAGGCCCGCGGCTACGTGCTGCGCCGGTTGCTGCGCCGGATCATCCGCTCCACCCGCCTGCTGGGCGTGCAGGAGCCGGTGCTCGGCGAGTTCAGCAAGGTCGTGCGCGACGCGATGGCGCCGAGCTACCCGGAGCTGGTCACCGAGTTCGACCGCATCGACTCGGTGATGCGCAACGAGGAAGAGGCCTTCCTGACCACCCTGACCGCCGGGTCGAAGATCTTCGACGTGGCGGTGGCCGAGACCAAGAAGGCCGGCGGCGGCCGGCTCTCCGGTGACAAGGCCTTCCAGCTGCACGACACCTACGGCTTCCCGATCGACCTGACCCTGGAGATGGCCTCCGAGCAGGGCCTGAGCGTCGACGAGCAGGGCTTCCGGGACCTGATGGCCGAGCAGCGCCGCCGGGCCAAGGAGGACGCCAAGGCGCGCAAGACCGGCCACGGCGACCTGTCCACCTACCGCACGCTGCTGGACCAGCACGGCACCACCGAGTTCATCGGCTACACCGACCTGCAGTCGCACAGCCGGGTGCTGGGTCTGCTGGTGGACGGCCAGCCTGCGAAGTCCGCGGCCGCGGGCAGCGAGATCGAGCTGGTGCTGGACCGCACCCCGTTCTACGCCGAGGGCGGTGGCCAGATCGCCGACACCGGCCGACTGGTCGGCCCCGGCGTGGCCGTCGAGGTGCACGACGTGCAGCGCGCGGTGCCGGGCCTGTTCGTGCACCGCGCCAAGGTCGTCGAGGGCGAGCTCGGCGTGGACACCATGCTGGAGGCCGCGGTCGACCAGGCCCGTCGCCACGCGATCGAGCGCTCCCACTCCGCGACGCACCTGGTGCACGCGGCGGTGCGCAGCGCCTACGGCAAGCGCGCGGCGCAGGCCGGTTCGCTGAACTCGCCGGGCCGGATGCGGTTCGACTTCACCGCTCCGTCGGCGGTCTCGGCGGGCGTGCTCGCCGGAGTCGAGGAAGAGGTCAACGACTACCTGCAGAGCGACGTCGAGGTGCAGACCTTCACCACCACGATGGACCGGGCCATGGAGCTCGGCGCGGTCGCGCTGTTCGGCGAGAAGTACGGCGACCAGGTGCGCGTCGTGGACATGGGCGAGTACTCCCGCGAGCTCTGCGGTGGCACCCACGTGCCGCGCATCGGCCGCCTCGGCGTGGTCAAGCTGGTCGGCGACTCCTCGGTGGGTTCGGGCGTGCACCGCGTCGAAGCGCTGGTCGGCATGGACGCGATGCGCCACATCAGCAAGGAGCACCTGCTGGTCAGCCAGCTGGCCGAGCAGTTCAAGGTGCCCGCCGACGAGCTGCCGGAGCGCATCAACGGCGTGGTCTCCCGGCTGAAGGCCGCGGAGAAGGAGATCCAGCAGCTGCGCGTCGCGCAGGTCCTGCAGTCCGCCGGTGAACTCGCCGAGAAGGGCACCGACGTGCACGGCGTGACCGTGGTCGCCGAGCAGGTGCCCGACGGCGTGGACGGCGGTGCGCTGCGCGCGCTGGCCGGCGAGATCCGCGGCCGGCTCGGCTCCCGCCCGTCGGTGGTGGCGCTGTTCTCCGCCGAGGAGGGCAAGGTCAGCTTCGTGGTCGGCGTCAGCGACGCGGCCCGCGACCAGGGCATCGCCGCGGGCAAGCTGGTGCCGGGCTTCGCCGCCGAGGTCGGCGGGCGCGGCGGCGGCAAGCCGGACATGGCGCAGGGCGGCGGCTCGAACCCGGCCGGGATCACCGCCGCGATCGGCGCGCTGCGCAAGGCGGTCGACCAGGTGGTGGCTGGCGGGTGAGCGAGCACCAGCGGGCGGAACCCGGACCGGGGCGTCGGCTAGGTGTCGACGTTGGTGCGGTCCGGGTGGGTGTCGCGCTCAGCGACCCCGCCCCGATGCTGGCCACCCCGCTGGTGACCCTGAAGCGGGACGAGGCGGGCGGCAGCGATCTGGCGCAGCTGGCCGAGCTCGTCACCGAGCACGACGTGGTGGAAGTCGTGGTGGGCATGCCCAAGACGTTGGCAGGCCGCCACGGCGCCGCCGCGGAGATCGCGCAGTCCTACGGCACGGCGCTCGCGGAGCGCATCGCGCCGGTGCCGGTGCGGTTCGCGGACGAGCGGTTGACCACCGTGACCGCCAGCCGGATGCTTTCGCAGCGGGGGGTCAAGGGGAAGAAACAGCGCGCCGTGGTGGACCAGGCGGCTGCGGTGGAGATCTTGCAGGCGTTCTTGGACGGTCGGGGGAAGACGCGAGAGGACCTTTCGTGACCGACGAACTCGGACTGTTCGCCGACGAGCCCGACGACAGGAGGCGACGCGCCCCCGACCCGGAGCGCTTCCGCCGCCGCAAGCGCCGCCGCCTGGTGACCGCGCTGGCCGGGCTGTTCGTGCTGGTGCTGGTGGGTGTCGGCGTCCTCTACGGGGCCAGCCAGATCATGCAGATCGGCGCCTACGACGACTACGACGGCGAGGGCACCGGTGACGTGGTCGTCGAGGTCAAGGCCGGCGACACCGTCAGCGCCATCGGCCGCACCCTGTCCCAGCAGGACGTGGTGGCCAGCACCAAGGCGTTCACCAAGGCCGCCGAGGAGAACCGGCAGATCAACAGCATCCAGCCGGGCTACTACCTGATGCGCGGCAAGATGTCCGGCGAGGCGGCCGTGGCGCACATCCTGTCGCCGAAGGCGAAGGTCGGCCGGGTGGACATCCGCGGCGGCATGCGGCTGGAGGACCAGCTCGCGCCCAACAACGGGCACACGCCGGGCATCCTGACCAAGCTCGCCGAAGCCACCTGCGCCGGTGAGAACCCCACGTGCGCCACCTCCGAGGAGATGCACCACATCGCCGCGACCGCCGACCTGAAGTCGCTGGGCGTGCCGGACTGGGCGATCGAGGGCGCCTCGCGGGCCGAGCCGAAGCGGCGGCTGGAAGGCCTGATCATGCCCGGCATCTACGACGTCAAGCCGGGCGAGTCCGCGGAGAACGTGCTGCGCGACGTGGTCACCCGTTCCGCGGCGGCGCTGGAGGCCGCGGGCCTGCCGCAGCGGGCGGAGGGCACCAAGCACTCCGCGTACGAGCTGTTGATCATCGGTTCGATCGTTCAGAGCGAAGCGATCACGAAGGACTTCGGCCAGGTCGCGCGGGTGATCGAGAACCGGCTGTCCCATCCGATCATGCGGCTCGGCATGGACTCCACGATCAACTACCCGCTGGACAAGCCGAGCCTGCTGACCGATCCGAAGGACCGCGAGCGGCCGGGGGCGTACAACACGTACATGAACTTCGGGCTGCCGCCGACGCCGATCTCGACGGCCACCAAGGAAGCGCTGGAGGCCGCGGAGAACCCGGCCCCGGGCAACTGGCGGTACTTCGTGAAGTGCTACCCGGACGGCACGTCGTGCTTCGCCGACACCTTCGAGCAGCACCGGGCCTACATCGACGAAGCGCGGGCCCGCGGTGCCTTCTGATCAGCGGCGGGCGGCGGTGCTCGGTTCTCCGATCGAGCACTCGCTGTCCCCGATCCTGCACGGATCCGCTTACGCCGCACTGGGATTGAGCGGCTGGACCTACGAGCGGGTGGAGGCCGACGAGCGGCAGCTGGTCGAGTTCGTCGCCGGTCTCGGCCCCGAGTGGGCCGGGCTGTCGGTGACGATGCCGGGCAAGCGTGCGGCGTTGCGCGTCGCCGACGAGGTCAGCGCGCGGGCCGAAGCGGTCGGCGCGGCGAACACGCTGGTGCACCGGGCCGACGGCAGCTGGGCCGCGGACTGCACCGACGTCGACGGAGTCGTCGGAGCGCTGCGCGCGGCCGGCGGCTTCTACACCGGTCACAGCGGCCTGGTCCTGGGAGCGGGCGGCACCGCCGCCGCGACCCTGGCGGCCTTCGCGGAGCTCGGCCTGCGCCGGGCGACGATCGCGGTGCGCGAGCCCGCGCGAGCGCGCGAAGCGGCGGAGACCGCGGAGCGGGTGGGGCTCGAGGTGCGCGTGGAGCGGCTGGACCGCGTCGCGCTCGCGGACGCCGCGGCAGCGGCGGACGTCGTGGTGTCGACGCTGCCGGCGGGGGCGCTCGGAGAGCGCGCGGCGGAGCTGGCGACGGCCGCTTGCGTGCTCGACGTGGTCTACCACCCGTGGCCGACGCCGCTGGCCGCGGCGGTGACCGCGGCGGGCGGTCGGGTGGCGACGGGCCTGGACATGCTGCTGCACCAGGCGTTCGGCCAGGTCGAGCAGTTCACCGGCCGCCGCGCGCCGCGCCGGGTGATGCGCGACGCACTCGCCGAGGCCACCGGCAACGAGCTCCCGCTCCCGCTCTGAGCCTCCCGCTCTGACGCGATTTCAATGGAAATCAGACATCCTATTTCCATTGAAATCGCGTAGATCCGGACGCACCACCGGTGTGTCGGGTGCCCGACGCGCCGACACCGCCCGCAAGTTCCATTGAAGTTCGATGTTCGATTTCCATTGAAGTCGCGTACGACGACGGCCCCTCCGCATCGAGCGGAGGGGCCGTCGTCGTCGGGGTGGAACCTCAGTTGGCGTTGTCCAGGTCGGTGGCGACCAGCTGGGCGATGTGGTCCAGCGCCGCTTCGGCGCCCTCACCGGCGGCCTCCAGGACGACCTCGTCGCCGAAGGCCGCGCCCAGGGTCATCAGGCCCAGGATGCTGCCCGCCTCCACCGGCTTGGTGTCGTCCTTGCGGATCGTGATCTTCACCGGCTGCGCCGCAGCGGCCTTCGCCACCAGGGCCGCGGGCCGGGCGTGCAGGCCGACCTTGCTGGCCACGGTGACCCGTCGCTCGAACATTGAGCTCTCCGTTCGTCGGGGGAAATCGGGAAAACGGTTGCCGGGGTCAGTTCTTCTCGGGGCCCGACTTGGCCTTCCCCTCGGCATTATCCGTGCTGGTCTCGGCCGTGTCGTTGTCGTCATCCTCACGGCCAGGCGTGCGCAGGTTCCACTTCGTGATCACGAACCGGAACACGAAGTAGTAGATGACCGCGTAGCCGAGGCCGATCGGGATCAGCCACAGCGAGTTGGTCGAGATGCCGAAGTTCAGCACGTAGTCGATGGCGCCCGCGGAGAAGCCGAACCCGGAGTGGATGTCCAGGAAGTTGACCAGCATGTGCGCGCTACCGGTGAGCACCGCGTGCACCAGCAGCAGCGGCCAGGCCACGAAGATGAACGAGAACTCCAGCGGCTCGGTGATGCCGGTGAGGAACGCGGTCAGCGCGGTCGAGAGCATCACGCCGCCGACGATCTTGCGCTGCGACGGCTTGGCGCACTGCCAGATGGCGAGCGCGGCGGCGGGCAGGGCGAACATGAAGATCGGGAAGAAACCGGTCATGAAGGTGCCCGCGGTGGGGTCACCGGCGAAGAAGCGGGAGATGTCGCCCTTCTCGCCGTGGTAGTCGCCGAAGAGGAACCAGACCACGTTGTTCGGGATGTGGTGCAGGCCGAACGGCAGCAGGAGCCGGTTGACCACGCCGTAGATGCCGCCGCCGATCACCGCGTTCTGGGTGACGGCGTTGCTGAAGGCGGTCAGACCTGCGTCGAAGATCGGGTAGAGCAGGCCGAGGACGACGCCGATGAGCAGCGTGGCCACCGCGGTGACGATCGGCACGAACCGGCGGCCGCCGAAGAAGCCCAGGTAGGCGGGCAGCTTGATGCGGTGGTACTTCTGCCACAGCACGGCCGCCACGATGCCGGCGATGATGCCGCCGAGCACGCCGTAGGGGCCCTTGTTGTAGACCGTGCCGTCCTCGGTCCCGGTGATCTTCCACATCACGCCGGCCAGCACCAGGTAGCCGACCGCCGCGGACAGCGCGGTGGACCCGTCGGCCTTCTTCGCGAAGCCGATCGCGACACCGATCGCGAACAGGATCGGCAGGTTGTCGAACAGCACACCACCCGCGGCGCCGACCACGTCGGCGACCGGCAGCAGCCAGGACAGCGCGCCGCCGAGGCCCTCGGCGCCGAGCAGGTCGTCCTGGCCGAGGCGCATCAGCAGCGCGGCGGCGGGTAGGACGGCGATCGGCAGCATGAGGCTCCGGCCCAGCCGCTGCAGCTGAGCGAGCCCCTTCTTGTTGCCCTTCGCCGCTGGGGCGCTGGCACTCATCGTTACCTCCTGTGTCGTGGACACCGAGTCTTCGGGGGATCCGGCTCGAGGATCAGGTGGGCCGGATGGTCGGGCGGTGCTGGCCGGAACCGCTCGGGTCGCGGTCCAGCTGCATGGTGACCTGGTACAGATCGCCGCGGTACCAGGAAGTCATGTCCTCGATCGGGCGGCCCTGCGCGGTGGCGATCCGGCGGAACACCAGGACCGGGCTGCCGGGGCGCACCCCGAGCAGCCGGGCCGTGTCGGCGTCGGCGCCTTCGGCCAGCACGGTCTGGGTGCCGGTCTCCAGCTGCACGCCGTAGCGGCGGTCCAGCAGGGTGTACATCGAGTCGGTCAGGTCCTGGTGGAGGAGACCGGGCAGCAGCCCGGCGTGGTACCAGCCGCGCTCCACCGCCATCGGAGCTCCGTCGGCCTTGCGCAGCCGGTGGAGCCAGTACGCGGTCCCGCGGGGGGCGAGACCGAGCGCCTCGGCGGTGTCCTCGGGCGGGACCGCCTCGGCGGCCTCCAGCAGCACGGTCTCCGGGTGCATGCCGCGGCGGAGCATGTCCTCGGTGAACGATGCGAGGTGCAGCTGGGAGTCCACTCGGGGCCGGGTGGTGAAGGTGCCCTTGCCGCGCACCCGCACCAGCAGTCCTTCGGCGACCAGCTGGCCGACGGCTTCCCGCACGGTCAGCCGCGAGACGCCGTAGCGGACCGCGAGTTCGCGCTCGGAGGGAACGGGTGAGCCGGGGAGCAGCTCCTCGCTCGCCAGCGCGCGCAGGATCTCCCGCAACTGGGCGTGCTTGGGCATCGGGCCGTCGCGCAGCACACCTTCAGCGCGTCGACTCTCGTCTGCGGTTCCCCGCGTGGCCACGTTGCCTCCACCGGTCCTGCTGCTCCGCCGCCCGGCGCCTTGTGGACGCCGGTCACCGGGTTGAACATTGGCGGATCACCGCCGCGTTCGCCCGGTGCTGTTGACCGGCCGCACCGAGTTGGTACTGTCCGGTCTAAACCAGTCGGTTGCGAACAATGCGCCGTCATGCGATCGGGTGTCAAGGCGGCTTCGATTTCGTTGCCGCATCGACACCGAGTGGCGCAAGATCGTCGCGACGCGGTCGCTCCGCGTCGTTGGTACGGGAGGAAGGGAGCACGCGGTGGCTCAGGACAAGGCCGCGGCGATCCTGGCCGCGCTCGGCGGCGGGGACAACGTGGTGGAGATCGAGCCGTGCATCACGCGGCTTCGCTGCGAGGTCGAGGACGGCTCGTTGATCGACGAGGCGGCGCTGAAGGCGGCCGGCGCGCACGGCGTCATGAAGCAGGGCACGGTCGTGCAGGTCGTGGTGGGCCCGGAGGCCGACACCCTGGCCGAGGACATCGAGGACCTGCGGTGAGCGTCGAGGTCGGCAGCCCGGTGGCCGGCCTGGCCGCCGCGCTCGGCGAGGTGCCGGACCCGGTGTTCTCGCAGGCCATGGTCGGGCCGGGGATGGCGATCAAGCCGTCCGGCGGGCGGGCCGACGCGGTCGCGCCGATCGCGGGCACGGTGATGACGCTGCACCCGCACGCGTTCGTGATCGCTTCGTCCGGTGGCACCGCGGTCCTGGTGCACCTGGGCATCGACACGGTCAAGCTCAAGGGCGAGGGCTTCGAGCTGCACGTGGCCAAGGGCGACGTGGTCGAGGCGGGCCAGCGCATCGTCAGCTGGGACCCGTCCGAGGTGGAGTCGCACGGCTACTCGTCGATCTGCCCGGTGATCGCGCTGGAGGTGGCGCCCGAGGCGCTGGCGGACGTCCGCGAGGACGGCCAGGTCGCCACCGGCGACGTCCTCTTCACGGTCTCCGCCTGAAGACTCCCCGATCGGGGCAAAGCACGAAGGGCACCGCCGACCGGCATCACCCGGTAGGCGGTGCCCTTCGTCGTCATCACCCCAGGTCGGAGCGGGGTGGTGGTCAATTTCGCCCAGAAGTTGACGTTCACCCAGCTGATGGTCAATTCGTGCGAAATCGGCGCCGCGCCCCGCTCGGTGGGGTCCCGACATGCGGGGTTTCGGGGTTGTGGTGCCGGGGTGTGGTGGGCCGCGGGGTGATCGTGGCCGCATGGTCGTGGTGATCGGGATCTTCGGCGGCGTTGTCGGGTTCGGCGCCGGGTGGTTCGGGCGGTTGGTGCTCGGGGCTGCTCGGCGGGGTGTGGTGGCGCCTCGGTGGTGGTGCGAGGTGGGCGTCGGAGTTCTGTGGGCCGTGGTGGCGGTGCGGGTCGCCGGTGGGATGCCGTGGTGGTGGGCGGGCGTTCCGCTCGTGGTCGGGTGGGGCGGCGTGCTGCTCTCGGTGTGCGACATCCGCGCTTACCGGCTGCCGGATGTGTTCACGTTGCCCGCCTACCCGGTGGCGTTGTTGCTGGTCGGCGTTGCGTCGGTGCATCAGCCCGGGGTGTGGGCCGGGGCGATCGGGGGCGGGTTGCTCTTCGGCGGGGTCTACCTGCTGGTGCGGGTGGTGCAGCCGGCGGCGATGGGGCCGGGCGATGTGAAGCTGGCGGGGAGCTTGGGGCTGGTGGTGGGCGCGGTGTCCGTCGGGGCGGTGCTGGCCGTGATCGCCGCGGCGGCGCTCGGCACGCTGGTCGCGGCTTCGCGGTGGGGGCGCGGGGCGATTCCGCACGGGCCGGCCGCGCTCGTTCCCGCGTGGCTGGTCACCGCGTTCGCGCCGTGGCCGTGAACTGGGCACCCGGCCGGGTTCACCGGCGACCGAACGTGGCAGGATCTACAGGTGTGCTGCGCTGGATGACCGCTGGAGAATCGCATGGCCCCGCCCTGGTGGCGGTGTTGGAAGGCATGGTGGCCGGAGTCGAGGTGACCTCGACCGACATCGCGACCCAGTTGGAGCGCCGCAAGCTGGGGTTCGGCCGGAGCCCGCGGATGAACTTCGAGGCCGACGAGCTGGAGATCATCGGCGGTGTCCGCCACGGGCGCACCCAGGGCGGCCCGATCGCGGTCCGCATCGGCAACACCGAGTGGCCCAAGTGGGAGCAGGTGATGGCCGCCGACCCGGTCGACGAGGACGTGCTGGCCTCGCTGGCCCGCAACGCGCCGCTGACCCGCCCGCGGCCCGGTCACGCCGACCTCGCCGGGATGCAGAAGTACGGCTTCGACGAGGCCCGCCCGGTGCTGGAGCGCGCCAGCGCCCGCGAGACCGCGGCCCGCGTCGCCGTCGGCACGGTGGCCCGCCAGTTCTTGAAGCAGCTGCTCGGTGTGGAGATCGTCAGCCACGTGATCAGCCTGGGCGGCGTGGACGCCGAGCACGACGTGCTGCCCGGCCCGGACGACCTGGCCGCGATCGACGAGAACCCGGTGCGGGCCTTCGGCGACGCCGCGACCGAGCGGATGATGGCCGAGGTCGACGCGGCCAAGAAGGACGGCGACACGCTCGGCGGCGTGGTCGAGGTCATCGCCTACGGGCTGCCGCCGGGCATCGGCTCGCACGTGCACTGGGACCGCAAGCTCGACGCCCGGCTGGCCGGTGCGCTGATGAGCATCCAGGCGATCAAGGGCGTGGAGATCGGCGAGGGCTTCGCCAACGCGCGCCGCCGGGGCAGCGCCGCGCACGACGAGATCTACCCCGACGAGGGCGCGAAGTGGGTGCACCGCGGCAGCAACCGGGCCGGTGGCCTGGAGGGCGGCATCACCAACGGCGAGCCGCTGATCGTGCGCGCCGCCAAGAAGCCGATCTCCAGCCTGCCCCGCGCACTGGCCACTGTGGACGTGGTGACCGGTGAGCCGGCGCAGGCGATGCACCAGCGCTCGGACATCACCGCGGTGCCGCGCGCGGCGGTGGTCGCCGAGACGATGGTCGCGCTGGTGCTGGCCGAGGCCGCGCTGGAGAAGTTCGGCGGCGACTCGCTGCCGGAGACCCGGCGCAACGTCGAGGGCTACCTGACCGCTCTGCGCGAGCGCGCCGAGAAGCGGCAGGCGCGGTGATGGCGCCACGGGCAGTGGTGGTCGGCCCGCCGGGCGCGGGCAAGACGACGATCGGCCGGTTGCTGGCGCAGCAGCTGGAGGTCGACTTCCGCGACACCGACGAGGACGTGGTGCGCACCAGCGGCCGGGCCATCGCCGACATCTTCGCCAGCGACGGCGAGCCCGCGTTCCGGGCGATGGAGGAAGCCGCCGTCGAGACCGCGCTGCGGGAGCACGACGGGGTGCTGGCGCTGGGCGGCGGTGCGGTGCTCTCCGAGCGCACCCGCGAACTGCTGGCCGGGCACCAGGTGGTGTTCCTGTCGGTCGGGCTCGCCGAAGGCGCCAAGCGCGTCGGGCTGTCCACCGCGCGGCCGCTGCTGGCCGGGGTGAACCCGCGCGCCACCTTCAAGGCGCTGCTCGACGCCCGGGTGCCGATCTACCGCTCGGTGGCCGCGGTCGAGATCGCCACCGACCACGTCGCACCCGATGAGGTCGTGGCGCAGGTCGTGGCTGCGCTGTCCGCGCGCACCTGACGCTGTTCGCCCCGCCGCGCGGACGGCTTTGCGTACTCTCTTTGTCCAGAACCGCCTTCACCGAAGGGACGATGATGACCGAACCGGTGCGGATCAGGGTTGCCGGGCAGCAGCCCTACGACGTGGTGGTCGGCCGGGGGCTGCTCGGCGAACTCGTCGACTACCTGCGCGACGCATCGTCGGTGGCGCTCGTGCACCAGCCCACCATCACCGCGACCGTCGAGGCCGTGCGCGAGGAGCTGACCGAGGCCGGGGTGGACGCCCACCGGGTGGAGATCCCCGACGCCGAGGACGGCAAGAGCCTGCAGGTCGCCGGGTTCTGCTGGGGAGTGCTCGGCAAGATCGGCATGGACCGCGGCGGTGTGGTCGTGTCCTTCGGCGGCGGTGCGGTCACCGACGTGGCCGGGTTCGTGGCGGGCACCTGGATGCGCGGGGTGCGCGTGGTGCACGTGCCGACCACGCTGCTGGGCATGGTCGACGCCGCGGTCGGCGGCAAGACCGGCATCAACACCGACGCCGGCAAGAATCTCGTCGGGCTCTTCCACGAGCCGAGCCTGGTGCTCGCCGACCTGGCGACGCTGGAGGGCCTGCCGCGCAACGAGCTGATCGCGGGCATGGCCGAGATCGTCAAGGCCGGGTTCATCGCCGACCCGGAGATCCTGCGGCTGATCGAGGCCGACGCGGAGGCCGCCACCGATCCGGCAGGCGAGGTGCTGGGCGAGCTGGTGCGCCGGTCGATCCAGGTCAAGGCCGACGTGGTCGCCGCGGACCTGAAGGAATCGCACCTGCGGGAGGTGCTCAACTACGGGCACACCCTGGCGCACGCCATCGAGCGGCGCGAGCGCTACCGGTGGCGGCACGGCGCCGCGGTCAGCGTCGGCCTGGTCTTCGCCGCCGAGCTGGCGCGGCTGGCCGGCCGGCTCGACGACGAGACCGCCGACCGGCACAAGCGGGTGCTGGACATGCTGGGCCTGCCCACCAGCTACGACCCGGACGCGCTCGGCCAGCTGCTGGAAGGCATGAAGGTGGACAAGAAGAACCGCGCGGGCGTGCTGCGGTTCGTGGTGCTCGACGGGCTGGCCAAGCCCGGTCGGCTGGAGGGCCCGGATCCGTCGCTGATCGCCGCCGCCTACTCCGCGGTGACCGGTGGCGAGGCCAAGTCCACGGGGATCCTGCTGTGAAGGTGCTGGTGCTCAACGGCCCGAACCTCGGGCGGCTGGGCAAGCGGGAGCCGTCGGTCTACGGCAGCACCACCTACGCCGATCTGGTCGCGATGTGCGAGCGCGCGGGTGAGGAGCTCGGCGTCGAGGTCGAGGTGCGCCAGACCGACCACGAGGGCGAAATGGTGCAGTGGCTGCACGAGGCCGCCGACGAGCGGTGGCCGGTGGTGCTCAACGCCGGTGCCTGGACGCACTACTCGATCGCGGTGCGCGACGCGGCGGCGCAGCTGGACGCCGACCTGATCGAGCTGCACATCTCCAACGTGCACAAGCGCGAGGAGTTCCGGCACACCAGCTACCTGTCGGACATCTCCACCGCGGTGGTGGCCGGTCTCGGCGTCGCGGGCTACCCGCTGGCGATCCGCTGGCTGGCCGAGCACGCGAGCGCGTAGGCGCGCCCGGTTCCGGGGGAGGGCGTGGTGCGGGGATCGTGGCGCTGGGCGGCCGGACTGCTCTGCGTGCCGCTGCTGGCCGGTTGCACGCCGGTGTCGGGCACGTCCGGTGCTCAGCCGAGCGTTGAATCGCGGGCCCAGCCGGGCCGGTTGCCCATCGACCTGGAGGTCGGTGGTGAGCGCGCCGGCGGCGGCGTGGTGGTCTCCGGCGGCATGCCCGCGCCGTACAACTACGGGCCGACCGTGCTGGCCGACGGCGGGCAGTACCGGGTGTGGTGGTGCAGCCAGCTGCCGGGGATCGGCCCGCCCGGTGACGACGTCCTGCACGCCGCTTCGGGCAGTCCAGCCGGTCCGTTCACCGATTCCGGCGGGGCGCCCGCGGTGCCGGTCTTCTCCGGGCAGCCGGGCGGTTTCGACGGCATGCACACCTGCGATCCGTCCGTGCTGAAGGTGGCCGATCGCTACTACCTGTACTACACCGGTGCGGCGGGCGACGATCACGCGCACGGCAATTCCATCGGCGTGGCCAGCAGCGCCGACGGGCGGTCCTGGCGGCGGGAGGCCGACGGCGCGCCGATCGTCCGGCCGTCCGGCGAGGTGCACCGGGAGAACGCCTACGGTGCCGGGCAGCCCTCCGCGCTGTACCTGGAGGGCTGGTTCTACCTGATGTTCACCGACACCACGGCCTCCGGGGCGGGCTGGAACGGCGCCGGGCAGTTCGTGCTCCGGGCGCGCGATGCGGAGTTCCGCTCGCAGGTGGAGGCGTTGACCGGGGAGGGGTTCCGGCCTGCCGGTGGCGCGCGGGCCCGTTCGGTGGTGGACGCCTTCAGCGCGGACTGGATGTGGGTGCCCGCGCTGGACGCGTTCGCGATCGCCCACCAGACCGCGGACGGCACGTCGGTCACCTTCTGGGACCGCGAGTTCACCTCGCACCCCTACCCGCCGGTGCTGATTTCCGGTCCGTGGCAGGAGGGCCCGGGTCTGGTGCGCCGCCTCGACGGCACCGCTCCGGTGTCCACTTCGGACCCGTGCGGCACGGTCCCGCTGGACGTCCTGCGGGCCACCGCGCTGCTGCCCGCGCCGACCGACATCCGCCACTTCGGCATCGACGTCACCGGTTTCGACGGCTGCGCCACGCCGGAGCAGGCGGCGGTGGTGCTCGACGGCTTCGCGGTGCCGTCGCCCGCGCGCACCGTCGACGTGCTGCACGACGGGCAGCGGATCCGGGTGGAGCGCCGTTCGGTGGCGGAGCTGCTGGTCGCCGGTGTTCTCGACCAGCGGGTGTCCGCAGTGGACGGACTGCCGGTGGTGGGCACCATCGGGACCGGGGCCGAGGCGTTGCGCGCGCCGAGCGGCGAGGTCGCGCTGCTGGACGACGAAGGTCGACTGTGGACGGTCGCGCCCGAGGTGGCGGCGGCCAACGGATCTCCGGTCACCGACGTCTCGCAGTCGGAGTGGGACTCCCGCCCGCGAGGCGGCGACCTCCGCCGCTGAGCCTTCCCCCGTCGCCCTGGGTGCAATTTCAATTGAAATTTGACGTCCGATTTCAATTGAAATTTGACGTCTGATTTCCATTGAAATCGCGCAGTCGCCCGACGTACCCCGGTGTGTCGGGGGCCTGGGGCGGTTTCGGACAGTGACGTTTTGCCCTGTTTGGGCGGTGTGTGCGGTTTCGGTCGGTGGTTGAGAAGTTTTGGTCGCAACCTTTCCTCGTGCCGAACGTCCACTGAACGGCAAGACGGGGGCAAGGAAAGGTGAGACAGATGAATCGGGCGAAGTTCCTCGCGGTCGCGGCGGCGGCGCTGGCGGTCGGGCTGACCGCGTGCAGCCCTGGCGGATCCGGCGAGCAGAGCACGGTGAACAACGCCCAGCCCCCGGCCCTCCAGGACGATTCCGGTGGCAGCGCGGTGGATTCGCCGGCGAGCGACGAGACGCAGGACGAGACGCCCTCGTCGACGGTCGCCGCGCCGCCGGACGGGCCGGTCGGTGATCCGCTGTGCAAGGCCGCCGACCTCGCGCTGTCCTTCGGCCAGAGCGACGGCGCCACCGGCGGCCGCTACACGCCGCTGATCTTCACCAACACCAGCTCGCACAACTGCGTCATCCAGGGCTTCCCGGGGGTGTCCTACGTCGGCGGGGACGACGGGCACCAGATCGGTGCGGACGCGTACCGGGACGGCAAGAAGGGCGGCGCGGTCAACATGGCGCCCGGTGACAAGGCCTCGGCCGTGATCAAGTTCACCACGGTGGAGAACTACGACCCGGCCGAGTGCCGCCTGGAGGTGGCCAAGGGCCTGCGGATCTACCCGCCGCAGGAAACGGCCTCGCTGTTCATCCCGTTCGACTACGAGCAGCACGGCTGCGCCAACGCCGAGAAGTCCCAGCTCTCCATCCAGACCATCCAGGCGGGCGTCTCGCAGTGAGGTTCTTCCCGTCTCGTCTTGCATAGCGGTGCGGGTTTCGAAACCTCAGTGCCCGCCTGGACTCCGGGTGCCCGGCCCTATGTGTGACCAATGCGCGGCCGGGCCTCCTCGCCAGGCGAACGTTGAGAACCCGCGGCGGTGCGGGCTGCGGCGGCGGTTATGCGCCCGCGACAACTCCCGAGCTACGACCTGCTGCTCGTCGCGGTTGCGGGCATGAAGGTCAGGTCAAACCGAGCCGCCAGCTCGTCGTAGCGCCTCAGGAGCGGAAGGTGCGGCGGTAGGTGGCCGGGCTGGTGCCGAGCCGGTGGCGCAGGTGCTTGCGCAGCGAGGCCGCCGTGCTCAGGCCCGCCTGCTCGGCCACCGCGTCGATCGGCAGGTCCGTGGATTCCAGCAGGTGGCGGGCGTGCTCCAGGCGTTGCCGGAGCAGCCAGTCCATCGGGCTGGAACCGGTCTCGTCCCGGAACCGGCGGGTGAAGGTCCGCACGCTCGTCCCGGCGTGCGCGGCGATCTTGTCGAGGGTCAGCGGTTCGGCGAGGTTCCGCAGCAGCCAGGCGCGGGTGTTCGAGGTGCCGTTGCCGTCCGGTTCCGGCACCGGCCGCTCGATGTACTGGGCCTGGCCGCCTTCGCGCCACGGCGGCACCACGCTGGAGCGGGCCGCGCGGTTGGCCACCTCGCTGCCGTGGTCGCGGCGGATCACGTGCAGGCACAGGTCGATCCCGGCGGCGACCCCGGCCGAGGTGAGCACGTCGCCGTCGTCGACGAACAGCACGTCCGGGTCCAGGTCGACCTCCGGGTACAGGCGGCGGAAGTCCTCGGCGTACGCCCAGTGCGTGGTGGCCGGCCTGCCGTCGAGCATGCCCGCCGCGGCGAGCACGAACGCGCCGGTGCAGATCGACATGATCCGGGTGCGGGCGGGCAGTCCGGCCAGGTAGTCGGCCAGTTCCGGGTCCAGGCTGCCGTCGGTGCGCGGCCCTTCGAGGTGGGTGCCGGGGATGATCAGCGTGTCCGGCGAGCGCAGGTGCTCCGGCCCGGCGCTGGGCAGGACGGCGAAGCCCTTGGTGGTGGAGATCGGCCCGCCGTCCAGGCTGCACACCTGGACGGCGTAGAGCTGCTCGCCGGCCGCGTCGCGGGCGCCGCCGAAGATCTGCGACGGTATCGCGAGGTCGAAGCCGACGACGTCGGGCAGGCCCAGGACGGCGATCCGGTGCGGACTGGTGGCCATGCGCGCTGTTCCGCCTCTCCGTGATTTTCAGTGGTGGTCGCGTTCGGGGTTGAACTCGCGTTTCGCGGTTTCTTGTGGCTGGGTTGGATCACGGTCCCCTGAGGTGCGGTTGCGCAGGACTCCGGTTGAGGCAAGGGGCCGTGGCCGGATCTTCTCACATCTTGTCCCTCCGGCCACTGGTTCGGCGTCTGCGCTTCGGTGAAGCTGGTCAGGTGATCAGCACTGCGTCCGCGCGGCGCATCCACCCCGCGTGGTGGGTCGCGGCCGTCGCCTTCGTCGCCTTGGTCGGCTCCGCCGCGTTCCGCTCGATGCCCGGCGTGTTCATGAATCCGCTGCACGACGAGTTCGGCTGGCCGCACAGCGTCATCTCCGCCGCCGTCTCGCTCAACCTGCTGCTCTACGGGGTGACCGCGCCGTTCGCGGCGGCGCTGATGGACCGCTTCGGCATCCGCCGGATCACCGTCTTCGCGCTGGTGCTGATCGCGGCGGGCAGCGGGCTCACCGTGTTCATGACCGCCAGCTGGCAGCTGGTGGTCTGCTGGGGGCTGCTGGTCGGGCTGGGCACCGGGTCGATGGCGCTGGCCTTCGTCTCCACCGTGGTCGACCGGTGGTTCGTGGCGCGGCGCGGGCTGGTCAGCGGCGTGCTGACCGCGGGCAGCGCGACCGGCCAGCTGGTGTTCCTCCCGCTGGCCGCGGTGCTGGTCGACGAGTTCGGGTGGCGGATCGCCTCGCTGACCATCGCCGGGACGGCGCTGCTGGTCGCCCTGCTCGTGCTGCTGGTGATGCGCGAGCGCCCCGCCGACGTCGGGACCACCGCCTTCGGCGCGACCGGCGACGAGCCGGAACCGGTGCGCGCCGGCGGCAACCCGGCGGCCAACGCTCTGCGCGCGCTGCGCGAAGCCGCCCGCACCCGAGCTTTCTGGCTGCTGGCAGGCGGTTTCGCGATCTGCGGGGCGAGCACGAACGGGCTGGTCAACACGCACTTCGTGCCCGCCGCGCACGATCACGGCATGCCGACGACCACGGCCGCCGGGCTGCTGGCCGTGATCGGTGTCTTCGACGTGGCGGGCACCGTGCTGTCCGGCTGGCTCACCGACAAGGTCAACCCGCGGATCCTGCTGGCTGTCTACTACACGCTGCGCGGGATCTCGCTGTTCGTGCTGCCGCAGCTGTTCGCGCCCTCGGTCGGGGCGAACATGGTGCTGTTCGTGGTGTTCTACGGACTGGACTGGGTGGCCACGGTGCCGCCGACCATGGCGCTGTGCCGGGAGCACTTCGGGCCGCGCGCGTCGGTGGTGTTCGGCTGGGTCTTCGCCTCCCACCAGGTCGGCGCGGCGGCCGTCGCCACCATCGCGGGCGTGGTGCGCGACCAGTTCGGCGACTACGCCGCGGCCTGGTACGGCGCGGGCCTGCTGTGCCTGCTGGCGACGGCCTTCTCCGTGTCGATCCGGCGCCGCGCGCCGGAGGAGGTCACCACGGTGTCAGCGTCACGGTGATAGACGTCGGCGCGTTGTCCTGGACGTAGGAGGCGAAACCGGCCACGTCGTCGAAGGCGAAACCGTAGGCCTTGCCGTCCTCGGTGTTCTCGTGCATCACCTTCGAGTAGTGGTTGGTGATGTCGTGGCGGTAGAAGGCCGCCGGATCGGTGCCCGGCTGGTCGGCCGAGTCCAGCAGGATCGAGCGGTTGAAGCCGGCGCCGAGGATCGCCGCGACCGGGCCGGTGATGCCGTCGTTCGGCGCGGCCAGCGCACCGTCGCAGAACAGCACGTCGCGCGTGGACGGCTTGCCGATGGGCTTCACGCCGCCGTCGAAGTTGAAGGTGTCGCCGGAGACCTGGCCGGTGAAGACCTTGCCGTTGTCGGTGTCCACCCGCAGCTGGGTGCCCTGGTACTTCGACCAGACCTCGTCGATGTAGGAGTCGTAGTAGGTGCCGGAGAACCTGCCGAGGTCCAGCCCGTGGCCCGGCGCGATCACCCGCAGGTCGTCCTGGCGCAGCCCGGCGAAGTCGGGGTGCTCGGCGACACCGCTGAGGATCCGCTCCCGGCCGCCCGCGGGCACCGTGCCGGTGGTCTGGTCCGCGGCGCCCCGCAGGTGGATCGACAGCGGCACGCTGAACATGTCGACCATCGTGGTGTTGCAGTACATCCCGTCGGCCTTGAGGGTGAATTCGACGGTGTCGTGCAGGATTCCGTAGTTCGGGTCGCTGTCCACCCAGCCCGCCGGGTACTGCAGCGCGGGCTTGCCGTCGCCACCGACGACGACCTTGAACTTCAGCTTCTCGCCGAGCGCGAAGTAGATCCGCCCGGACATGCTGGGCAGGTTCAGCTGGGTGTCGCCGCTGCCCTGCAGCGGGATGGCGTAGTCGGCGAACCCGTCGGAGCCGTTGTCGGACTCCGAGACCGGCACCAGCTGCCCCTCCGGCGTGACCCGGGACTGCTCGCCGGTGTCGAGGTTGGTGCCGACGACGTAGACGTGGATCGAGGCGTTGTCGAACTGACCGCTGGAGTTGACGATCGTCAGCGGCAGCGGGACCGCCGGCGCGCGGCGACCGGCCAGCGGGGGCACCGCGAGAGCGGGGGAGGCGGCCAGGCCGCCGAGGGCGGGCACGGCGAGGGCGGCGGCGGAAACACCGCGGAGGAAGGATCGTCTGCTGGGCACGGCGCGTCCCTTCGGTCGGAATTGGTTCGGGAGCGCAACAATTGTGGGAACGCCCTCACCAACCGCCAATACGCCGGAACGCCGTCGGCCGCTGCCCGATCCGGAGCAACGGGCGAGCCATTTCCGGACAACCCCGAGGTTCCGGGCGTGCGCGCCGCACCGGGGGATATCCCTACCGACGTTCCCGCTTTTGCCGGAAAACGGGAACCGGCGATCGTCTGCGCATTCGCCGAGAATGCCGCGGCGATGCGGATTCCGAGAGCTCGGCATCGTGACGTGCTATTTTCCGGCGGGTGGAGAAGGTCGTGGTTTTCCTGGCGTGGATTGCGATCAGCTGTTTGTTCGCAGCTTTTCTGGCGCGGTCCGCATCGCGGATCTTGCTGCTCCGCTACGGGGAGCGCGCTCAGGGACGACTCGTCCGCTTCCGGGAAACCACCGGTGATAATCCTCGGACGAAGGCCGTTTACCGGTTCTCGCCCGAGGTCGGCGGTGTGCTGGAGTTCGAGGAAGACGCGTCGCTGGCGCACCGCGGGAACGATCCCGTCCTCGTGCGGTACTGGAGCTTCCACCCCCGGCTCACCGCCTCCACTATCGGCCCCGACCGCGCGTGGGACGCGCTGTTGGGGGACCTTTTCCCGCTGTTCGTCACCGGCGCTCTCTCCGCCGCGTCGACCTACGTGCTGCTCTTCGGAGCTTTCTGACTGGCGGACGTAAGGTGGTTCGATCGTCCGCCGTCGGGTTGGTTAATGTTGCCGCGATGGCAGAACTAGTCGCGCGCGGCGAGTCCGAGCGTGGCGAGCTCGCGCTGCTGCGCCGGGACGACGTGCTGGAGCTCCGGGTCAACGGCGTGTTCGTCATGGACACCGCGCACACCGCAACCGAACGGGAACTCGCCACCGCCACGCTGCGCGCCGTGGACGCGGTGCGGTTGCGGGTGCTGATCGGCGGGCTGGGACTGGGTTTCACGCTGCGCGAGGTGCTGGCCGATCCGCGGGTGGAGGAAGCGCACGTCGTCGAGATCGAGCCGGATCTGCTGACGTGGCACCAGGACGGCCTGGTGCCGCACACCGCCGCCGCGGTCCGCGACGAGCGGGTTCGCTGGCACGTCGGCGATGTCGCCGAGGTGCTCGCCGCCCAGCCGGCTGATCACTTCGACGTCGTGCTGCTCGACGTGGACAACGGCCCCGACTTCCTGGTCTACGACGCCAACTCCGCGATCTACCGCAGCGAATTCCTCGCGCGAGGCAAGGAGAAGCTGACTTCCGGCGGCACGCTGGCGATCTGGTCGGCCGACACCTCGCCCGCGCTGCGGGCCGCGCTGCACGAGGTCTTCGGCAACTGCGAGGAGCTGGCGATCCCGGTGCTGCTCGGCCAGCACGAGACGACCTACCACTTGTTCCTCGCCGTCCGCTAGGACTCCAGCAGGTCGAGTTCGAGCAGGCTGGGTTCGATGATCCCCTCCAGCACCAGCAGCTTCCGCTTGGCCTCCAGGCCCGGGCCGAAGCCGCCGAGCCCGCCGCCGCTGGCCAGCACCCGGTGGCACGGCACGATCAGCGGGATGGGGTTGCTGCCCATGATCGTGCCGACCGCGCGCGAGGCCTCCGGGCGTCCCGAGAGCTCGGCCAGCCGCTTGTAGCTGACCGCTTCGCCGAAGGGCACGAGCTCGAACAGGGTGCGCAGCACGTGCAGCCGCAAGCCCTGCATCGGTTCCCACTCGATCGGCACGTCGAACTCGCGGCGGCGCCGCGCGAAGTACTCGTCGAGCTGCCGGGCGGTCTCGGCCGCCAGCCCGGTGTCGCGCACCAGCTCCGCCTCGTACTCGCCGAGCACCTCCTCCGGCCCGGCGAAGGCGATCTGGCGCACTCCAGACACCCCGGCCACCACGGTCAGCGGCCCGACCGGACTCGCCAACACGCTCCACGACAGCGACATGCCCGAACCTCGACTTCTTCCAGTGGTTGGTTTGCGTGGCGGTGCGGGTGGCGGAACCTCAGCGTCCGCCTGGCTGCGGGATCGGCGTTCTGATGTATGTCCGATACACGGCGAACGGGCTGTCCTCGCCAGGCGAACGCTGAGAACCCGCGGCGGTGCGGGTTGATGGCCCGCTCACCGAAAAGCGCAAGCGGCTCACGCCGCTTGTGAAGTGAACGGTATCGCTCAGCACCGACAACGTGCTGCGCACAAGGCTGTGGCGGCTTCCCGCCGACCGCCGAGCTGACCAGGTCCGGGCACTGGTCCGCGGGTTAGGCTCCGGAACATGTCCGAAGCGCACTCCCACCGACGGCAAGCCCTCCGCGACCGCCTGCGCGCGCAGGAACTGGACGCGATCCTGGTGACCGATCTGCTCAACATCCGCTACCTCACCGGCTTCACCGGGTCCAACGCCGCGCTGGTGGTGCACGCCGCCGACGAGCCGGGTGCCGAGTCGAGGACGGTGTTCTGCACCGACGGCCGCTACCTGACGCAGGCCCAGGAGCAGGTCCCGGACCTGGAGCGGGTGATCGACCGGGCGAGCGATCTGACGCTGGCCGACCGGATCGGCTCGGCCGCCGCCGAGCACCGCCGCGTCGGGTTCGAGAGCCAGCACGTCACCGTCGACCGCCGCGACGTGCTGGCCGAGGCCGCGGGCAAGGCCGAGCTGGTGCGCGCGCCGGGCCACGTCGAGCACCTGCGGCTGGTCAAGGACGAGACCGAGATCGAGGCGCTGCGGATGGCCTGCGCCGCCGCCGACCGGGCGCTGGCCGATCTGATCGAGCACGGCGGGCTGCGCGCCGGCCGCACCGAGCTGGAGGTCGCCCGCGAGCTCGACTCGCGGATGCTGGACCACGGCGCCGCCGGGCCGTCGTTCGACACGATCATCGCCTTCGGCGCGAACTCCGCGGTCCCGCACCACCGGCCGACCGACGCGGTGCTGGCCACCGGCGACTTCGTCAAGATGGACTTCGGCGCGCTGGTCGACGGCTACCACTCGGACATGACCCGCACCGTGGTGCTGGGCAAGCCCGCCGACTGGCAGCGCGAGATCTACGAGCTGGTGCGCACCTCGCAGGCCGCCGGGCGGGCCGCCGTGCAGGACGGCGCCGACGTGCGCGAGGTGGACACCGCGGCGCGCAAGGTGATCGAGGACGCCGGGTACGGCGAGCAGTTCCTGCACGGCCTCGGGCACGGCGTCGGGCTGGAGATCCACGAGGCACCGACGTTGTCCCAGCGGGGAGACGGTAGAATCAGCGCCGGGATGGCGGTCACCGTCGAGCCTGGCGTTTATCTGGCGGGGCGGGGCGGGGTCCGCATCGAGGACACGCTGGTCGTGCGTCCCAGCACGCCGGAGCTCCTCACCTTGACGACGAAGGAGCTCGTCGCAGTCTGACGCACTGCAGTGCGCCGACACCGCCGGAATCTCGATTCGGCGGAACACGCCCGAAGCCATCACCACAGGAGAAGATCCCCACGTGGCATCCACGAACGACCTGAAGAACGGACTGGTGCTCAACATCGACGGCCAGCTCTGGTCCGTCGTGAACTTCCAGCACGTCAAGCCCGGCAAGGGTGGCGCCTTCGTGCGCACCACGCTGAAGAACGTGCTCTCCGGCAAGGTCGTGGACAAGACCTTCAACGCCGGGGTGAAGGTGGAGACCGCCAACGTCGACCGCCGCGAGATGACCTACCTCTACGACGACGGCACCGACTACGTCTTCATGGACCCGGACACCTACGACCAGGTCAACATCTCGCGCGAGGTGGTCGGCGACGCGGCGAACTACATGCTGGAGAACAGCACCGTGTCGGTGGCCCGCCACGACGGCGAGCCGCTGTACATCGAGCTGCCCGCCTCGGTCGAGCTGGTCGTCCAGCACACCGACCCGGGCCTGCAGGGCGACCGCTCCACCGGCGGCACCAAGCCGGCCACCCTGGAGACCGGTGCCGAGATCCAGGTGCCGCTGTTCCTCAACACCGGTGACAAGGTCAAGGTCGACCCGCGCGACGGCCGGTACCTCAGCCGCGTCAACACCAAATGAGCGCCTGCCCGTCGGCCACCGCGGCCGGGAAGAGGGTGTGAGGTGGGTTCACGGAGCAAGGCGCGCAAGCGCGCGGTGGACTTCCTCTACGAGGCCGACCAGCGCGGTGTGGACGCGGTGACCCTGCTGTCCGACCGGGTCGGTTCCCCGGAGGTGCCGCCGGTCGCCGACTACACCGTCACCCTGGTGGAGGGTGTCACGGAGAACCGCGGCCGGATCGACGAGCTGCTCACCCAGCACGCCGAGGGCTGGTCGCTGGACCGGATGCCCGCGGTGGACCGCTCGGTGCTGCGGCTGGGCCTCTACGAGCTGCTGTGGAGCGAGGACGTTCCGCCCGCCGTGGCGATCGACGAAGC
This sequence comes from Saccharopolyspora antimicrobica, assembly GCF_003635025.1. GTDB lineage: Bacteria > Actinomycetota > Actinomycetes > Mycobacteriales > Pseudonocardiaceae > Saccharopolyspora > Saccharopolyspora antimicrobica. Next base: position 5,093,203 of record NZ_RBXX01000002.1, read on the forward strand.
GGTCGAGCTGGTCAAGGCGCTGTCCACGGATGACTCGCCGCGCTTCGTCAACGGCATCCTGGGCCGCATCGCGGGCATCAGCAACCGCCTCCGCAAGACGGTCAAGTAACCAGGCGCCCGACACGGACGTGTGAATACCGAAGGGCACCTCCCGCCGGCCGACCCGGCGGGAGGTGCCCTTCGTCATGCCCGCATCCAGGTCCTGCCACCCGTCGGGTGAAGGGCGCCTCCGAGCGAGCAGCTCGCCCAGAGGTGCCCTCGACCTCGTCGCGGCCCCGCGATCGGGGATGTGAGAAGGGCACCCCTCACCGGTCGGTTCGGGGTGCCCTTCGGGCCTGTGCCGAAGTTCTCACTCCTCGCGGGCGGGACGGGCCTCCGGCGGAAGCACACCCCAGTCGATGAGCTGCTCGGTGAGCTCTCCCGGCGTCATGTCGTAGATGATGGCCAGGGATCGCAGGTCCTCGGTGCGGATGGACAGCACCTTGCCGTTGTAGTCACCGCGCTGGCTCTGGATGGTGGCCGCGTAGCGGGCCAGCGGGCCCACCTTCTCAGCGGGCAGCTGCTGCAGCCGCTCGAGGTTGATCACGACCTTGGTGGCGGGCTCGGCGCCGGACGGCACCCGGCCCTCCGGAAGCAGTTCCGCGACCGGAACCCCGTAGAAGTCGGCCAGCTCGGCCAGCTTCTGCACGGTCACCGCACGGTCGCCGCGCTCATAGGACCCGACGACCACGGCCTTCCACCGCCCGCCAGACTTCTGCTCGACGCCGTGCAGCGACAGACCCTGCTGCTGGCGGATAGCGCGGAGCTTGCTGCCCAGCGCCTTGGCGTAGTCGCCCATGTGGCGTTTCTCCGTTCGTTCGCCCCGTCAGCCGATAGTGCCGACCGGGGAGCAAAGCTCAGATCGATACGGAGAGTAATGTTCGCTCGCCAGCGTCACCAGGTCAAGTTGGTCTTTGTCGGCAATGGGGCGAGTCCCACCACACCACCCGGACGATTGACCGCTGCGCGCTGATAGCGTACGGGTGAGCCCGGCGGTCCGGCGGCGTTCTCGCCGCGGAGACTGCGGGGCAGGTCACACACCATCCTTTAAGGATCCGTCCAGTGAGGCGGAGAAGGAGGTCGCACCGTGGCGTCACGCCAACCGGCGGGCGCGGCGGACCCGGTCGGGCAGCGGGAGCTGCTCTCGGCCGGTGACGTTGCGCGCACGATTGCCCGGATCGCTCACCAGATCATCGAGAAGACCGCCCTGGACACCGGCGGCAGCGACGTCGTGCTGCTCGGCATCCCGACCAGGGGGACCCCGCTGGCGCGGCGGCTGGCCGCGAAGATCAGCGAGTTCAGCGGGGTGACGGTGCCCACCGGCACCCTGGACATCACGCTCTACCGGGACGACCTGCGCAAGCGCCCGAACCGCCCGCTGGAGCCCACCGATCTGCCCGTCGAGGGCATCGACAACGCACTGGTCGTCCTCGTCGACGACGTGCTGTTCTCCGGCCGCACCGTGCGCGCCGCCCTCGACGCCCTGCGCGACCAGGGCCGTCCCCGCGCCGTGCAGCTGGCGGTGCTGGTCGACCGCGGCCACCGCGAACTGCCGATCCGCGCCGACTACGTCGGCAAGAACATCCCCACCTCGCGCTCCGAGGACGTCGCCGTGCAGCTCTCGGAGACCGACGGCGAGCACGACCGCGTGGTGCTTCGGCGCGACGCCGGGCAGGAGGCGGAATGAACGACAACCTCCACTCCCTCGTTCATGGAGCCGACCGGGTGCGGGTGTCCCGCAAGATGCTGGAGAACGAGTGATGCGCCACCTGTTGTCCACCGAGGGTCTGGACGCGGCCACCGCGACCAGCGTTCTCGACACCGCCGACACGCTCAAGCAGACGCTGCTGGGGCGCGAGGTTAAGAAGCTGCCGACGTTGCGCGGGCGCACGGTGGTGACCCTGTTCTACGAGAACTCCACGCGCACCCGGGTCTCCTTCGAGGTCGCCGGGAAGTGGATGAGCGCCGACGTGATCAACGTCTCGGCCAGCAGCTCGTCGGTCAACAAGGGCGAATCGCTGCGCGACACCGCCCTCACGCTGGCCGCCGCGGGCGCCGACTGCGTGATCATGCGGCACCCGGCCTCCGGTGCGGCGCACCGGCTGGCGGGCTGGCTGGACGAGGTCGGCACGCAGGTCGTCAACGCCGGTGACGGCATGCACGAGCACCCGACGCAGGCGCTGCTGGACGCCGCGACCCTGCGCGAGCGCCTGGGCGAGCTGGCCGGCCGCCGCATCGCGATCGTCGGCGACCTCCTGCACAGCCGGGTCGCGCGCTCCAACGTGCACCTGCTGCGCACCCTGGGCGCCGAGGTCGTGCTCGTGGCACCGCCGACGCTGGTGCCCGCGGGCGCCGACCAGTGGGGCGCGGAGGTGCGCCACGACCTGGACCCGGAGCTGCCGAAGCTGGACGCGGTGATGATGCTGCGCGTCCAGGCCGAGCGCATGCACGGCGGTTTCTTCCCGTCGGCGCGCGAGTACTCCATCGCCTACGGGCTCAACCAGGCGCGGCTGGACAAGCTGCCGGAGCACGCGGTCGTGCTGCACCCCGGCCCGATGCTGCGCGGCATGGAGATCGCCCCGGCAGTCGCCGATTCCCCGCGAGCCGCCATCACCCAGCAAGTCAGCAACGGCGTGCACGTGCGGATGGCAGTGCTCTACCACCTGCTGGCCGGAGAGGAGCTCTCGGCATGAGCCGACTGCTGTTGAAAGACGTCCGTCCTTACGGCGAGGGTGACCCGGTTGACGTGCTGGTCGTCGGCGAGGCCATCGCCGAGATCGGTGCGAACCTCGAGGTCGACGCCGACGAGATCGTGCACGCCGGTGGCGCGGTGCTGCTGCCCGGCTTCGTCGACCTGCACACCCACCTGCGGGAACCGGGCCGCGAGGACGCCGAGACCGTCGAGACCGGTTCGGCCGCCGCGGCGCTGGGCGGCTACACCGCCGTCTTCGCGATGGCCAACACCGATCCGGTCGCCGACAACGCGGTGATCGTCGAGCACGTGTGGCGGCGCGGCCGCGAGGTCGGCCTGGTCGACGTGCACCCGGTGGGCGCGGTGACGGTCGGGCTGAAGGGCGAGAAGCTCGCCGAGCTGGGCACCATGCGCCGCTCGGCCGCCGAGGTCCGCATCTTCTCCGACGACGGCCACTGCGTGCACGACCCGCTGATCATGCGGCGGGCGCTGGAGTACACGAAGTCCTTCGGCGGTGTCGTCGCGCAGCACGCCGAGGAACCGCGGCTGACCGTGGGCGCGCAGGCGCACGAGGGCGCGAACGCCGCGCGGCTGGGCCTGGCGGGCTGGCCCGCTCCGGCCGAGGAGGCGATCGTCGCGCGCGACTGCCTGCTGGCCGGGCACACCGGCGGCACGCTGCACATCTGCCACGTCTCCACCTCCGGCACCGCCGACATCCTGCGCTGGTGGAAGTCCCGCAAGACCGCTGGTTCGGTGTCCGCCGAGGTCACGCCGCACCACCTGCTGCTGACCGACGACCGGCTGGAGACCTACGACCCGGTCAACAAGGTCAACCCGCCGCTGCGCACCGACGCCGACGTGATGGCGCTGCGCGAGGCGCTGGCGGACGGCACCGTGGACTGCGTGGCCACCGACCACGCCCCGCACGCCGCGCAGGACAAGGACTGCGAGTGGGCCGCCGCCAAGCCCGGCATGCTCGGTCTGCAGACCGCGCTCGGCATCGTCGTGCGGACGATGGTGCGGCCGGGGCTGCTGGACTGGCGCGGCGTCGCGCGGGTGATGAGCGAACGTCCCGCCGAGATCGCCGGGCTGGCCGACCAGGGCCGTCCGGTCGCGGCGGGAGAACCGGCGAACCTGGTGCTGGTCGACCCCGACGCCGAGTGGACGGTGCGCGGGGCGGAGCTGGCCAGCCTCGGGGAGAACTCGCCGTTCGACGGCATGCAGCTGCCGGGCCGGGTGGTCGCGACGCTGCTGCGCGGACGGCTCACCGCACACGAGGGCAAGGTGAGGCGCTGATGGAACGCACCCTGTGGGTCGTGGGGCTGGCCGCGATGGTCGCTCTGGTGTTCTTCGGGATGTGGCGCGGCTGGCGCGGCCGGGCCCGGCGCCAGGCCGCTGAGCTGCCGGACTTCCCGGCGCCGCCGGTCGAGCCGGGCGAGGAGCTGCGGCCCGCCGCCACCGGCATGTACGTCGGCACCACGAAGGCCACCGACTGGCAGGACCGCATCGCGGTGGGCGACGTCGGTCACCGGGCCAACGGCAGCGCGCACCTCTACGCCGCCGGCCTGCTGCTGCGCCGCACCGGTGCCAGCGACATGTGGATCCCGGCCGAGTCCGTCGTGGACTGCCGCCTGGACCACAAGCTGGCCAACAAGGTGGTGCCCGGCGCGGGCCTGGTCGTGGTGACCTGGCGCCTGGGCGAGGTGCTGCTGGACACCGGTTTCCGCGGTGACGACAAGGACGCGCAGACCGAGTGGGTCGAAGCGATCCGCGCCCTGGCCCCCGCCGACGAGGTCGTGGGCGCGGGTGCGCCCGCCGCGCGGCCCGAAGAAACTACCGGCGGCTCGGCTGAGTCGCGGCAGGAGGAGAAATGAGCGAGAACATCCCGGCCGCGCTGGTGCTGGAGGACGGCCGGATCTTCCGCGGGGAGGCCTACGGCAAGGTGGGCCGGACCCTCGGCGAGGTCGTGTTCACCACCGGCATGACCGGCTACCAGGAGACCCTGACCGACCCCTCCTACCACCGCCAGATCGTGGTGCAGACCGCGCCGCAGATCGGCAACACCGGCTGGAACGACGAGGACGACGAGTCCGCGCAGATCTGGGTCGCCGGCTACGCCGTGCGCGACCCCGCCCGCCGGCCGTCGAACTGGCGCTCCCGCCGCTCGCTGGACGAGGAGCTGGTGCGCCAGGAGGTCGTGGGCATCGCGGGCATCGACACCCGGACCCTGACCCGGCACGTCCGCGAGCTGGGCGCGATGCGCGGCGGCATCTTCTCCGGCCCGGAGCTGGGCACCGACGAACAGATGATCACCGCGGTCCAGGCCGGTGCCGAGATGGTCGGCGCTTCGCTGGCCGGTGACGTCACCACGGCCAAGCCCTACGTCGTCCCGGCGATCGGCGAGAAGCGGTTCACCGTCGCCGCGCTGGACCTGGGCATCAAGTCCAACACGCCGCGGATGATGGCCGAGCGCGGCATCGAGGTGCACGTGCTGCCGCTGGCGTCCACTCTGGACGAGATCCTCTCGGTCGGGCCGGACGGGCTGTTCCTGTCCAACGGCCCCGGCGACCCGGCCACCACCGACGCGCAGGTCGAGCTGACCCGCCAGGTGCTGGACCGCAAGCTGCCGCTGTTCGGCATCTGCTTCGGCAACCAGATCCTCGGCCGCGCGCTGGGCCGCGGCACCTACAAGCTGCAGTACGGCCACCGGGGCATCAACATCCCGGTGATCGACGCCGAGACCGGCAAGGTCGCGATCACCGCGCAGAACCACGGCTTCGCCGTGGAGGGCGAGCCGGGCGAGCACTTCGACACCGACTTCGGCCGCGCGATGGTCAGCCACCACTGCGCCAACGACGGTGCGGTCGAGGGCCTGCGGCTGCTCGACGGCCCGGCGTTCAGCGTCCAGTACCACCCCGAAGCGGCAGCGGGCCCGCACGACGCCGCGCCGCTGTTCGACAAGTTCGTTGATCTGATGAGTGAGGCGCGCTGAAATGCCGAAGCGGACCGATATCAAGCACGTACTCGTCATCGGTTCCGGGCCGATCGTGATCGGCCAGGCGTGCGAGTTCGACTACTCCGGCACCCAGGCCTGCCGGGTGCTGCGCGAGGAGGGCATCCGCGTCTCGCTGGTGAACTCCAACCCGGCGACGATCATGACCGACCCGGAGTTCGCCGACGCCACCTACATCGAGCCGATCACCCCGGAGTTCGTGGAGAAGGTGATCGCCGCCGAGCGGCCCGACGCCATCCTGGCCACGCTGGGCGGGCAGACCGCGCTGAACACCGCGATGGCCCTCGACGAGCTCGGCGTGCTGGAGAAGTACGGCGTGGAGCTGATCGGCGCGGACATCGAGGCGATCCAGCGCGGCGAGGACCGGCAGCGGTTCAAGGACATCGTGCGCTCGGTCGGCGGCGAGGTGCCCGAGTCGGCGGTGTGCAAGTCGATGGAGGACGTGCGGGCGTTCGTCGCCGAGCGCGGCCTGCCGGTGGTCATCCGGCCCAGCTTCACCATGGGCGGGCTGGGCTCGGGCATGGCGCACACCGAGGACGAGCTGGAGCGGATGGCCTCCTTCGGGCTGGCCGAGTCCCCGGTGCACGAGGTGCTCATCGAGGAGAGCGTCCTCGGCTGGAAGGAGTACGAGCTCGAGCTGATGCGCGACCACGCCGACAACGTGGTGGTCATCTGCTCGATCGAGAACATCGACGCGATGGGCGTGCACACCGGTGACTCGGTCACGGTGGCGCCGTCGATGACGCTGACCGACCGCGAGTACCAGCACATGCGCAACGTGGGCATCGCGGTGCTGCGCGAGGTCGGGGTGGACACCGGTGGCTGCAACATCCAGTTCGCCATCCACCCGGAGACCGGCCGGATGGTCGTCATCGAGATGAACCCGCGGGTGTCGCGCTCCTCGGCGCTGGCCTCGAAGGCGACCGGCTTCCCGATCGCCAAGATCGCCGCGAAGCTGGCGGTGGGCTACACGCTCGACGAGATCCGCAACGACATCACCGGCGAGACCCCGGCCAGCTTCGAGCCGACGCTGGACTACGTGGTGGTGAAGGTGCCGCGGTTCGCCTTCGAGAAGTTCCCGGGCGCGGACCAGGAGCTGACCACGACGATGAAGAGCGTCGGCGAGGCGATGGCCGTGGGCCGCAGCTTCTCCGAGGCGCTGGGCAAGGCGCTGCGCTCGATGGAGACCAAGGCGGCGGGCTTCTGGACTGTGCCCGATTCTCTTGGGGCCGACCCCGATGGCGGCACCGTCGAGTCTACTTTGGAGCAGCTGCGCACGCCGCACGACGGCCGCCTCTACACGGTGGAGCGCGCGTTGCGGCTGGGCGCTTCGGTGGAGCAGGTGCACGAGGCCTCGGGCATCGACCCGTGGTTCGTCGACCAGATCGCGGCGTGGGTGGAGCTGCGCGCCGAGCTCGTCGAGGCCGCGGTGCTGGACGCCGCGCTGCTGCGGCGGGCCAAGCGGGCCGGGCTGTCGGACCGCCAGATCGCCGCGCTGCGGCCGGAACTGGCCGGTGAGGACGGCGTCCGCACCCTGCGGCACCGCCTGGGCGTGCGGCCGGTCTACAAGACGGTGGACACCTGCGCGGCCGAGTTCGCCGCGCACACGCCGTACCACTACTCGGCCTACGAGTCCGACCCGGCGGCCGAGTCGGAGGTCACCGAGCAGCGCGAGCGGCCGAAGGTGATCATCCTCGGCTCCGGCCCGAACCGCATCGGCCAGGGCATCGAGTTCGACTACTCCTGCGTGCACGCCGCGATGGCGCTGCGCGAGGCCGGGTACGAGACCGTGATGGTCAACTGCAACCCGGAGACGGTCTCCACCGACTACGACACCTCGGACCGGCTGTACTTCGAGCCGCTGACCTTCGAGGACGTGCTGGAGGTCGTGCACTCCGAGCAGCGCTCGGGCACGGTCGCGGGCGTGATCGTGCAGCTGGGCGGCCAGACCCCGCTGGGCCTGGCCAAGCGGCTGGCCGAGGCGGGCGTGCCGATCGTGGGCACCCCGCCGGAGGCCATCCACCTGGCCGAGGACCGCGGCGCGTTCGGCGACGTGCTGGCCGGAGCGGGCCTGCCCGCGCCGAAGTACGGCACCGCGACCTCCTTCGAGGGCGCCAAGCGGATCGCCGACGAGATCGGCTACCCGGTGCTGGTGCGGCCGTCCTACGTGCTCGGCGGGCGCGGCATGGAGATCGTCTACGACGAGGCGTCGCTGGAGAACTACATCGCCCGCGCCACCGAGGTCACCCCGGAGCACCCGGTGCTGGTGGACAACTTCCTCGACGACGCCATCGAGATCGACGTGGACGCGCTGTGCGACGGCACCGACATCTACCTCGGCGGCGTGATGGAGCACATCGAGGAGGCCGGCATCCACTCCGGCGACTCGGCGTGCGCGTTGCCGCCGATCACGTTGGGGCGCCAGGACATCGAGATGGTGCGTCGGTCCACTGAGGCCATCGCGCGCGGCATCGGCGTGCACGGCCTGCTCAACGTGCAGTACGCGCTCAAGGACGACGTGCTCTACGTGCTGGAGGCCAACCCGCGCGCTTCGCGGACCGTGCCGTTCGTGTCGAAGGCGACCGCCGCACCGCTGGCCAAGGCGGCCGCGCGGATCATGCTCGGCGCCAAGATCGCCGACCTGCGCGCCGAAGGCGTGCTGCCCGGCGAGGGCGACGGCGCGGACCTGCCGATCGACGCGCCGGTGGCGGTCAAGGAAGCGGTGCTGCCGTTCCACCGGTTCCGCACCCGCGAGGGCGTCGGGGTGGACTCGCTGCTCGGACCGGAGATGAAGTCGACCGGCGAGGTGATGGGCATCGACGTCTCCTTCGGGCAGGCCTTCGCCAAGTCCCAGGCGGGCGCCTACGGCTCGCTGCCGACCTCCGGCAAGGTGTTCGTCTCGGTGGCCAACAAGGACAAGCGGTCCCTGGTGTTCCCGGTCAAGCGGCTGGCGGACCTGGGCTTCGAGATCCTGGCCACCAGCGGCACCGCGGAGGTGCTGCGGCGCAACGGGATTCCGTCCACGGTGGTCCGCAAGCACATCGAGAAGGTCGACGGGGAGCGCGACATCGTCGAGCTGGTCAAGGCCGGCGAGGTCGACATGGTGATCAACACCCCGTACGGCAACCCGGGCCCGCGCGTCGACGGCTACGAGATCCGCACCGCGGCGGTGTCCCGCGACATCCCGTGCATCACCACGGTGCAGGGCGCGGCCGCGGCGGTGCAGGGCATCGAGGCCGCCATCCAGGGCAACATCGGCGTCCGGCCGCTCCAGGCGCTGCAGGCGGCGCTGCGGCAGGGCGGTGAACAGCGATGACCGCCCGGCTGCGGGCGAGCTTCGGCCGGCGGCTGACCGACGCGGTGGAGGCGCGCGGCCCGCTGTGCGTGGGCATCGACCCGCACCCGTCGCTGCTGCTGGCCTGGGACCTCGACGAGTCGCCCGCCTCGCTGGAGCGGTTCGCGATGACCGCGGTGGAGGCGCTGGCCGGCGAGGTCGCGCTGCTCAAGCCGCAGTCGGCGTTCTTCGAGGTCTACGGCTCGGCCGGGATCGCGGTGCTGGAGAAGGTGATCCGCGAGTCGCAGCAGGCCGGTGCGCTGGTCCTGCTGGACGTCAAGCGCGGTGACATCGGCTCGACCATGACGGCCTACTCGATGGCCTACCTGGACGAGCACGCCCCGATGGCGGCGGATGCGATCACGGTCTCGCCGTACCTGGGCTACGACTCGCTGGCCCCGGCCATCGGTCTGGCCGAGCAGACCGGTCGCGGTGTGTTCGTGCTGGCCCGGACCTCCAACCCGGAGGGCGCGGGCCTGCAGCGGTCGATCCACGGCAGCGGCGACTCGGTCGCCCAGTACATCGTGGACTCGGCGGCGGAGACCAACCGCGACGCGGACCCGATGGGCCACGTCGGAGTGGTCGCGGGCGCCACGATCGATCCCGGCGAGCTGGACTTCTCCCGGCTCAACGGCCCGATCCTGGCCCCCGGCCTGGGCGCCCAGGGCGCCACGGTGGAGACCCTCCGCGAGGTCTTCGGCGAGGCGCTGCCGAACGTCCTGCCGACGACGTCCAGGGACATCCTCCGCCACGGCCCGACCCCAGCGGGCCTGCGCGCGGCGACCCACCGAATCCGCGACCAGGTGACCGACCTCCTCCGCTGATCCGAACCCGCGAAGGGCACCTCCCACCATCCAGGTGAGAGGTGCCCTTCGCCGTTCCGCTGATCGCGCGGTTGAACGCCTGATAGGAAATCCGCATGCACCCCACTGCGAACGGCGCTGTCGCGAAGAGGAAACCGCCGCGCGTGCTGCGCTGGATCGTCCTGCTCGTGCTGGTCTGGCTGGTCACCGCGGGCTACTTCCTGGTCTCCACCGAGATGACCATCTGGTCCCGCGTATTCGGCGCCGACGAGGCGACTGCGGACCCCGTCGTGCAGGTGGAGCTGGAGCGGGGCCGGCCGTTCGGCCTGGCGGCCCACCGCGACGAGTACGTGAAGTGCCAGGTGATCCCGGAATCCGGCGAACCGAGGGAGCTCGTCCCCGACCGCCCGCCCAACAGCGTCCGCAGCTCCCGCCTCCCGGCTCCGGAGCCTGCGTGGTTCGCCGGGCGGGCGGAGATCAGCTGCACCGGCCCGACGACGGTCCTCCTCCCGGACCGCTACGACAAGACCGGCCTGAACGTGCTGTTCGTCCTGATGAGCGCCTCCAGCCTCCTGATCGTCGTCGTGTTCGTGCAGATCGTCCGCCGTGTTCGGTTCAGCAGCGCTGCGGCCCGGAATGACTGATTTGCGTCCGAGAACGCGTTTCCAAAGCGGCGAAGCCGTCGTCGGCCGTTGGGTAGGCTCGGATCAACGGACCGGGAATTGTTAGGGGACAGACGGTGAGCAGTGCGTCTGAGCGCATTCAGGAAATGATGCGCAAGTTCGAGGAGCAGGCGCAGAAGGCGTCGGAGCTGCAGTCGGCGATGCAGGGCATGCAGGGCACGGCGAGCAGCCAGGACCGGTCGGTGACGGTGACGGTGGCGCCGTCGGGTGCGGTGCTGGACCTGCGCCTGGCGCCGAACGCGGTCCGCCAGTCGGCCAACGACCTGCAGCAGCAGATCATGGCGACGATCCGCGAGGCGACCGCGAGCGCGGCGGAGCAGATGAACAACGCGGTGGCGCCGATCCTCGGCGACCACTACGACCAGTTCCAGCAGGCCTTCAAGGCGGAAGGCATGGCGATCAAGCCGACCACCCCCGACGAAGAGCCCGCCACCCCGCAGGCAGCGACCCCGCCGCCCGCGCCCCCGCGACAGGAGCCGTCCGCGCCCCCGGCAACGCCCAACCAGCCGCGGCGCAACACCGGCTTCGACGATGACGACGACTTCTCGGCAGGCTCCTTCCTGCGCTGACGGATGCGGCGATGACTGATTTGAAGATGACTCCGGAAACCCTGACCGGCCACGGCCAGGGTTCGGAGAGCCTGTCCGAGAAGTTCGGCCAACTCGCCGACCTGCTCCACCAGGCCCAGGTCGACGACCAGTGCTTCGGCCCCATCGGTGACATGGTCGGCCTCAGCAGCATCTACCTGGACAGCGTCCAGGAGTGCCAGGACCTGGCGACCAAGGCCCAGGAGTTCCTGGTCAAGACCAAGCAGGCGCTCGACGACACGCTCAAGGACTACGCCGACACCGAAGAGCAGATCTCCGAGATGCTGAAGAAGGCCGGAGAGGGGCTGGCAGGATGACCGCGCCCCAGGGGCCGGGCGACTTCCAGACCTTGAACAACGGTGACGGGGACCAGAAGAACTGGTTCGACCAGGCCGCCGGTCGGGGCTCGTCGCTGGTGGGAGCCGGTCAGGACCTCGCCGACGCGTCGAGTCCGCCCGAGTGGGGCGCCGCGATGGTGTCGATGCGGATGGAGCAGCTGGAGCTGCTGACCAGCCCGGGCCAGGCGTTGATGAGCAACGGTCTGGGCTTCCTGGTGTCCATCGTGCTCAGCCCGCTGATCGAGCTGGTCGAATGGGCGGTCGGCGACCCCGAGCAGATGCGCGCCACGGGTGAGGGCTGGGAGAAGGTCGCCGGCTGGCTGGACCAGGTCGCCGCGCAGGAGCCGCAGCGAGCGCAGGCCACGGCCGAGACCTGGATCGGCAAGGACGGCGACGCCTTCCGGAAGCAGATGACCGAGTTCGGCGAAGGCGTGAAGGCCCTGGCCGCGGACATCCGCGACCTCAAGGGCACGCTGGACATGATCGCCGACATCTTCGACATGGTCGTCGAGTTCTTCATCCAGACCGTCACCGAGCTGATCATCGGACTGATCGTCCAGTGGCTGGCCGCGCTGGCGGCGTCGTGGATCACGGCGGGAGCATCGGTCGGCGCGGCGAGCGCGGGAACGGCGGTCCAGGTCGGCGCCACCGGCGTCCGCATCACCACCCGAGTCATGCAGGTGCAGCGAAAGCTGTACCAGATGTTCCAGAAGATCGAGAGGCTGCTGCAGCAACTGCGCGAAGCGGGCAAGCTCCGCCAGGTCATCGAGAAGATGAACAAGCTGCGCGACGGCAACATGATCCAGCAGGCGGTGGCGCGGAAGATCGACGCCAACCCGGTGGCCAAGTTCCTCACCAAGGCGGACGGCGACACCCTCAGCACCACAGGAGGCAAGTTCCTCCAGGACGTCACCAAGCAGCACGCCGACACGATCCAGGACTTCGACCGCCGGATCGCCGAGGCGGCCACCGACCGGGCCAAGCAAGAGCTCAAGGACCAACGCGATCAGTTCGTTCAGGACATCAAGGGTGTCCAGGGGCTCGCGAGCACGGCGGGTTCGCATGTGCTCAGCGGCGTCCTCGGTGGGAAGGCGACGTTCGGCCAAGCAGCGATGACCGCTGGCACGGAAGTCGTGTCCGACGCCGCTGTAGAGCAAGGGGCGAATGCGGTGTACGACACCGGCAAGGGATGGTTCCAAGGGGACTTGTCGGACGAGCAGCGCAGTCAGGCGCAGGAGCGTGGTTTCTCGTGATCGAGGCTCTGTCCGCTCGTGCTTTTCTGGTGTGCGCTCAGGAATAGGTGCTGACGGTGAAATCTGCGAAGCAGCTCATCAAACTGGTCGAGGACGGTTGGCTTCAGCCGGGGGAGCGGCTGCAGGAGTACGGCGGCGGTTCCGCTGAGCGCATTCACCTGGGCGCTGTGATCGGTGGTGTGCACGAAGCGCCGCATACGCCGAAGAATCAGGTCCGAAGCGACCTGGAGGTCGATCTCGGCGACGTCCTCTTGCCGACCGTCGTGGTCCGGGAGGGGCGGTTCCACGGGGACGAATGGGTGCACGACCCGACGATCCGCGGCTGGGCAGCCGCTGACTCGCCTGGCCGGGAAGCGATCCGATGCGCGGACCAGCTGGCCGCCGCCGGCCCGGAGGGCTGGTTCATCGGTACCGACCGCCGTATCGCGGTAGTCGTCGACTCGGCTGTGCTCCGCAGCTCCGGTTCGGGAGACGACTCCCAGGAAAGCGTTGGCGCGGAGAACGCGGAAGAGTCCAAGGGCTTCGGCCGATTTCTCGGCAAAGCGCGTTCGGCGATCAGTGCTGTCTCCGAGCTTTCGGGAGCGCTCCGCGGAAGTGAGGGCTTGATCACGCTCTGGGAGTGTCCGAGCGGTCGTTTTTCCAAGGAACCCAAGAACATCAAGGGGCGTTGGTCCACCGGAACCGGTTTCTCCATCAACCGGTTCGATGACGGATCGACGGTCGAGGTGGTCACGAAGCTCCACCTGCCAGGCCTGTGAGGAAGGACTTCTCGTGATCGAAGTGCTGTCCGCTCGTGCTTTCTGGTGTGCACCGGACGAGAAGATCCTTTGGTGTCATCCCCTGGAATACACCGCGGGGAAGGCGGGGTACGTCTACTACCAGGTCTCCGGGCTCGATGAGCGGGGTGACAAGCGGTGGACTGCGGGCAAGGTGATCGGTGGCGTTGCCAGTGGTGTCGCCGGGCTTGCGCTGGAAGCGATCTCGCCGACCGATGAGGCGAGTGGTAACCCGGGCATTCCGAAGGCGGTCGTTTCGGGGCAGAGCCGCGATTGCCTGGCTGCTTCGCAGCTGGGGGCGTGGCAGGCCACTGGTGTGAACGGGAAGTCCGGTCGTGAGTTCATCTGGATTCTGACGTCGCATCGCCTTGGGCTGCTCGAATCGTCCGCGAAGGAGTCGGAGTCCGTGGCAGGCCTGCTGGGCGGTTTGAAGAAGAAGATCAGCGGTGGCTCGGATGAGCAGGGCGGGTCGCCGCTTCGTGCGGTCCAGCTGCCGACGCTTACCGTGCACGCGGAGTTTCCCAGGAACATCATCGCGAACGTCAGCACCGTCGAGTACAAGGTGAAGGGGAAGGAGCGGAAGTTCCTTCGGGTGTCCCTTGTGGACGGATCAACACTCGATCTGACTGCTCGCGGGGAAAGCATGCAGAGCGCGGACACGGTCGATCGGTTGCTGGCCATGACCTTCGGCCAGGTGTAGGTGCCGGGTGCGTGCTCGGAGGAGCAGCTCGTCAAGCTGATCGAAGGCTGGTGGCGCTTCTCGTGATTGAAGGTCTGGCGGCTCGCCAGTCCTGATGCGGGCAGGGGAACTCGGCGGAAATGAGGATCGCGGGACTGGAGTTGAGAAGTGGTTGTTGAGGCTTGGCGCTGGACTGCTGGGCGGGTGGCCGCCGTGCTGGTGCCGTGGGGGCTGATGGCCGGCGGTGTGGTGCTGTCGAACATCGATCGTGATGGTGCACTGGGCTGGGTCGGGATCATCGTCGGGTTGATCGGTGCTGTGTACAGCACGTTCTACTGGGGCAAGTTCAGCAACAGCGACGGGATCGCTCGGGTGCGGCTCTCCCCGCTGGCCTGGGTCGCGCGGATCGTCGGCTACGCGCTGGCGTTGGGTTACCTGCTCGTTGCGGCGGTGTTCCTCTTCGTTTAGTTCCTTCACCTGCGTTGACGCTGTGGCTCTCGATCCGCGGGAGGACTCGGGCCGTGGCTGTCAACCCGTTTGCTCCGTAGATGTTGTCCCCCGGTCGTCCCGCAGGTGGGTGCTCCGGTTCGGCTAGTGTCGTTTCGGGAGCGCAAGGACCGGAGGGGTCGATGGGTGAGGCACCTCTGCTGGGCGGGCGGTACCGGCTGGGTACCCGCATCGGCAGTGGCGGGATGGCCGATGTGCACCGGGCGATGGACACCCGGTTGCAGCGGGTCGTGGCGGCGAAGGTGTTCCGCTCCGGTGCCGATGCCGCGGGGCGGGAGCGGTTCGCCGAGGAGGCCCGCATCCTCGCCGGGCTCAGCCATCCGGGCCTGGTCACCGTGCACGACTTCAGCGCCGGGGCCGACGAGCTCTACCTGATCATGGAGCTGGTCGAGGGCCGCACGCTCGCCGACGAGGTCCACCACGGGGCGCTGCCGCCGCAGCGCGTCGCCGAGATCGGCTCCCGGCTCGCCGACGTGCTGGCCCACGTGCACGACAACGGGATCGTGCACCGCGACGTCAAACCCTCCAACGTGCTCATCGCCGGTGACGGCAGCGTCTACCTCGCCGATTTCGGCATCTCCCGGCTCGCCGCCGCCGCCGGGCGCATGACCAGCTCCGGAGTGCTCATCGGGACCGCCACCTACATGTCCCCGGAGCAGGTCAGCGGCGGTGAGGTCGGTTATCCGGCCGACGTCTACGCGCTGGGGCTGGTGCTGCTGGAATGCGCGACGGGCAGGGTCGAATACCCCGGTTCCGGTGCGGAGAGCGCCGTGGCGCGGCTGGTCCGCTCGCCGGAGGTGCCGCTGGAGCTGCCCAGCGGCCTGCACCGGGCGCTGCTGCTGATGACGGGCTCCGATCCGGCCCGGCGGCCGACCGCGGCCGAGTGCGCGGACCTGCTGGCCGGCCGGTCGACCGACGTCATCCCGCGCATCCAATCCACCCGCCCGGTGACGCAGCTGCTGCCGAAACCGCAGCCCGAACCGCGCCGCAGCCTGAAGCCCTGGCTGTTCGCAGGCACCGGGCTCGGGGTGCTGCTGGTGGCGCTGATCGTGTTCTTCACCCTGCCCTCGGCTCCGGAGCCGAAGTCCCTGCCGCCGGTGTCCGGCCCGCCCGGGGTGGAGCGGCTGCCGGAAGATCTCGCCACCCTGGAGGGGCTGATCCGCGAATGAAACGCCTTCTGCTGCCTGCCCTGCTGCTGGTGCTCGCCGGCTGCGGCAGCGAGCCCCGGGCGATGGATCCGCAGATCCGCGAGCAGCTGCTCAGCCACGTGGAGGAGGTGAAGACCGCGGCGGCGAACAACGATCGCCCCGCGGCGGAGATGGCGCTCGGCGAGCTGCACCGCGCGATCGCCGAAGCCCAGGCACGCGGTGAACTCGCCACGGAAGCCGCTCGCGCGCTGCTCACCGCGACCGAACGGGTCGCCGAGGACGTCCGCACCATGCCGCTGCCGGAGCCGCCCGCCCCGGTCACCGTGACGGTCACCCCGGACCCGCCGGTCGTCGCGCCGCCGCTGCCGGAGATCCGGGTGGACGACCACCAGGAGCAGGTGGCGAAGTGGGAGGAGTACCGCAAGCGCCTGGAGGAGGACCGCGAACAGTGGCGGAAGGTTCGCGAGAACAACGGCAACGGGAACGGGAACGGGAACAACGACGACTGAACGGGAAAGTTCCCGGTCGCCGCGCGAGTGGTTGTGCCAATTTCGCGGCGTGTGGCAGGGTTCGCTGACACTGATCCGGTGCGGGCGGCGGCCCGCGACCCGAGGAGGCGGAACTTGCGCGAGGGACTCGCTGCCGGCGTGATCGTGGCAGGCCTGCTGCTGGCGGGCTGCAGTTCCGGTGCAACCCCGGCCGACCAGCCGGACGCTCCCGGCCGATCGGCCCCGCAGAAGACGCTGCCGACGTCCGACCCGTGCGCCGTGCTCACCGAGGAACAGCTGAAAACCCTGGTGCTGGACCAGGAGCCGAAGCAGGCGGAGCAGAACGGCAAGCAGGGTTGCGAATTCCGCTCAGGCGCTCCGGGCGCTCCCGGCTGGTCGGTGTTCGTGGCCGCGGACCCCACCGGCACCTACCAGCAGTTCGTGCAGGCCAACCAGGGCGCCCAGGAGCTGCCGATCGCGGGCTACCCGTCGGCGATCGTCAACGACGAAACGGGCTGCCACCTGACGATGGACGTCACGGACGCGGGAAGCCTCAAGCTCACGGCCCTGGTCGGCCCCGGAGCCCCGCTCGAGGTGGGCGGAAGCTGCGACGCAGCGGCGAAGGTCGCCGAGTCGGTCCTGCAGAACCTCCCGTCGGCGTAGCCGGGACCCGTTTCGGCTGGTGGTTCAACGCTCCAGCCTGGACCTTCCGTCGAGCTGCGTAGTGGGAGCCGCAGGGGCCCGTGGCTGACCTGCGCGAACTCGGGAATCCCTCGGGCGTTACGCGTCCTAAATCACTCGAATGTCGCAATCTTCTTTGTCCGCTTCGTGCCGCAACAGCGGTCACTTGCGTTACGTTTGCCTCGTTGGCAAGTGGATGGCCGTCGCCCGACCCCGCGACGGTTGGCGAACGAGGGGAGTTCGACTGTGTCCGAGGGGGACGGCGGCACCTACCGGTCGGTCGATCAGAACGTGATCGATGCGGCGCGGGTCGTGCCTGGGCCTGCAGGCTTCATCGGCAACGCCATGAACATCATGACGCGGGCCGCGGACAACGCGGCGCTGGCCGCAGCTCAGTCCGCTGGCGGTTCCATGCGGATTGAACCGGACCAGGTCGACAAGCTCGCCCAGTTCTTCAAGGAAGAGGCGACCAGGCTGGAGGATCGCCAGCAGGAAGTGTTCAGCCTCTCGCGCGTCAAGGCGCCCGGAAAGGACCCGGTCAGCACTCAGGTGGCCGATAGGTATGGCCAGGTCGCTGCGGGGAATGAAACGGCCTACCTCAACAACTACCTGCAGCTTGCCAAGGTGCTGAAGGAAACTGCGGCCAACCTGGAAGCAAGCGCACGGCAAACTCGCACGGATGACCAAAATGCCGAGGACAGCATCCGTAGCTGAGACCGGTCTCTAGGAGGAATTTTGCGTAAGGGACTCGCAGTCGGTGCGGTCTTCGCCGCCGTGCTGCTGGCTGGATGCTCCGGTGGCGGCAACACCACCGAGACGACCGCGGCAAGCACGCCTGCGGAGCAGCCTTCCTCGCCGCCGAGCTCGGCTCGCACTGCGCCGGCCAAGTCTCTTGACATTTCTGACAAGTGCGGGATTGTCGCGGAATCGCAGTGGCGCAATTTGGGTGGTGACCAGGCGCCGCGTCCACGGGAGCTCGAGGGTATCGCTGGCTGCGGGTATGCCGCAGGTGAGGCGGGCACGGACGGCGGCTGGTCGGTTTTCGTCGGCACTGACCCGAATCAGACCTTCAAAGATTTTGTTGACAGCAGTGACGCGGAGATGACCGAGGTTGCCGGTTATCCCGCAGCCGAGGTCGGAGGCGTGCCGACCAACTGCATTCTCGTCCTTGACGTATCGGATCAAGGTTCTCTTGCCGTTCATACGCTGGCGCGTACCGGTAATCCGAATCCGTGTGATCTTTCGAAGCAGTTCGCGGAAGCTGCTTTGCAGAATCTTCCCAACGTGTGAGGGGTGGGGGATGGTTGACACCAGACATATCGAACCGTCCGACTTCGAGGGTGCGAGCCTTGAGCAGATGCGTTCCTGGGTGGAGAGCGGCTCGGCTGACGGCCTGTACGACAAGACCGACGGCTGGAAGGGCGAAGACGCCTACCTGCGCGAGCTGAAGACCCGCCTTGAGGACAAGCTCAAGGAAGTCGGCGTCGTGATGCAGTCGGAGTCCGGCGAGGCCATGAAGAACCAGGCTGTGCCGGTTGTGCTCTGGACCGAGGTGGCTGCGGACAACGCGCGGGCCCAGTCCGAGCTGATGACGCAGCAAGGCGACGCATTCAGCAAGGTGCAGTCCTCGATCCCGGGCAAGGGCGAAGAGAAGGAAGCCCCGGACAGCAACTGGTTCAAGGACACCTGGGACAGCATGGTGAACGGTCAGACCGACGCCGAAGCTGCCAAGGCGCACAACGAGAAGCTTCGCCAAGAAGCTGTGCAGGCCTTTCGGGCCTACGACAACACCTCCCAGAACGCGGTCGCCGGGAACGCCCAGTTCACGCCGCCTCCAGACGGTGGCATGAACGTCACTGTCACTGGGTCGAACCACCCGAGTGTTGGTGGGGTTCCTCAGGTTTCCAGCACGCCTTCCGGGACCGGTAGCCAGTGGGCCGGTGGCAGCGGGACCGGTGGTATGGGGACCGGTGGCGTTGGTGGGGGCGGGTCGACCGTTCCTTCTGGTTACGGCGGCGGTGGCGGTAGTTACCCCGGCGGTGGTGGGGGCGGTGGCGGTGTCAACCCCGGTGGCGGTGTCAACCCCGGTGGGACGTCTCCGGTGTGGCGGCAGCCCGGACCGACCGGTCCTGGTCAGGGTGGTCCGGCTCCGATTCGCGTCCCCGGTGGTCCGGGGCCGACCGGTCCTGGTCAGGGTGGTCCGGCTCCGATTCGCCTGCCCGGTGGTCCGGGGCCGACCGGTCCTGGTCGGGGCGGACCGGCTCCGGTTCGTCTGCCCGGTGGCTCCGGACCCAACGGTCCTGGCCAGGGTGGCCCGAACGGCCCCGGTGGTAGCCGGGTTCCCGGCGGTGGCGGCCCCGGTGGTGGTCCCGGTGGCGGTGGTGGCCGCGGCGGGCTCGGTGTCGGTGGCGCCGGTGGCGGTTCCGCGCTGGGCGCTGGTGGTCGTGCCGGTGGCGGTGGGCTCGCCGGTCCCGGTGGCACCGGGACGGGCGCCGGTGGCGCTGGCGGTGCGGGTGGCGCCGGTGGGGCCGGTGGTCGTGGTGGCATGGTCGGTGGTGCCGCTGGCGGGCGTCCGCAGGGCAAGCAGGGCGAGGAGGACCAGGAGCACGCGATTCCCGATTACCTCAAGGGCGACCACGGGTTCTTCGACGACGACCTGCCGAAGGTCGCGCCGCCCGTGTTCGGTGAGTGAGCTCTGATGCTGCCTGACTGGAGGGGATGACGGTGGCCGACGAGTTCACGGTGGTGAGCCGTCCGTCGAGCGGCGAGATGCGCGACCGCTTCGAGGTGACCCGTGAGCTCGGCACCGTCAAACCCCCCCCAGTCAGGACCCGGTGAGACCAGGAGCGCATGGCCCGGCGGCGGTGGCACTGCGGTCGTCGCTGGTGGGGGACTGACACCGGGAACTGGGAGAGGGGCCGATCGGCCGGGATGGCCGGCGGCCCCGTGACGCGGGACGTCCGATTACCTCGTCGCCATCGCGGGATCTTCGACGGCGACATACCGATGACGGCACCGCCCGTCTTCGGGTGAGCGCACGTCAAACACCATTCACCACTGCGGGCCCGCGTGCCCGCACAAGTCCGGCTGGGGAGCATCCGGTGAAGTTCGAGTTGTCGCGGCAGGCCTTCCACGAGGCGTGGAAGCACTTCAAGCTGGGGACCAAGCCGATCGTGCTCAACGTCCTCCCCGAGGGGATCCTGGAGTCCGAGCGGCGCGCCGTCGAGCGCCAGGCGTGGGACGAGCTGCACCGCCTCGGATTCGGCAACGAGATGCGCGAGGAGGACATCTGCGGCGTGTTCCTGCCGCTGCAGCGCTACGAGCAGTCCTTCGACGTCACCTTCGGCGAGCGCACTCCCGACGGTGAGCGGAAGACGACGGGTATGGTCGCCAACGTCCGCGGCAACGCCACGCTCGCCGTGCTGACCGAGGAATCCGTCCGGCTGCAAGCACTTCCGGTGGATTCGATGGTCCGCGCGCTGCTCGGCGTGCTGCCGGACGACCTGAAAGCCGGTCCGGGGCGCGGCGTTTCGCTGCGCAGTGCGGCGATGAGCGCGGCGGCCAAGGAAGCTGGCAACTCCGACCGGGCGATGGCCGACGGCCTCGTCCGCCAAGGCGTGAAGCGCGACGACGCCCGCCAGCTGGTGGAGATGGCCGGCGGCGAGCGGATCGCGTGGGCCCAGTTCGGCGCGGCGACGATGGACGGCCAGAGCAAGCGTCACCGAGCCCCGATGGTGACGAACTTCTTCGCCACGGCGAAGGGCTGGTACATGATCGAGACGAACAACCGCGGCGCAGAACCGTGGACCACGGTCGCCCCGATCGACAAGCAGCGAATGGCTTCCCGGATCACCGACCTCATGAAGACCTTCTGAACCGCGGGTTTTGACGAGAGCTCCCTGAAACCCGGGGAGCTCCCGTCCGTTCGCGAGGTGAACACGGGCGAGCAGGTGCCGCATGAACGAAACGCGGCGTGACGGTTCGGCGCTTAGAGTGACCGCATGCTCGGGAACGTTCTGGCGGGAATCGCGGCAGGCGCAGCCGGAACTACTGCGCTCAACGTCGTGAGCTACCTGGACATGGCGGTGCACGCTCGTGCGGCGAGCAGCACGCCCGCCGAGACGGTTCGCAGGACCGAACAACGATCTGGCTCCGCACTTGGCTTTCGGGCTGGCCACGGCGGCCGTCTGGGACATGACCGCTTCTCGCCGGTGACGGTTTCCGGGTTGCTTCCGCGCGTGAAATCATGCGGCCCATGGCTGATCGCGTTTTGTACGGGTGCATGGGGCTGGGCGGGACCTGGGACACCCAGCCCTACGGCGCGGCGGACATCGACGAGGCCGAGGCTGCGGTTCAGGCGGCACTGGACGTCGGCATCACGACGTTCGACCACGCCGACATCTACCGCCACGGCAAGGCGGAATCGGTCTTCGGCGAGGTCCTGGCCCGGGCACCCGGACTGCGCGAGCGCATCGTATTGCAGACCAAGTGCGGTATCCGGCTGCCCGACGGCGACCGCCCGGGACTGTACGACCTGCGCGGTGACCGGATCGTGCAGCGGGTGGAGGAGAGCCTCGCCCGGCTGCGCACCGATGTGATCGACGTGCTCCTGCTGCACCGCCCCGACCCCCTGGCCGATCCGGAGGACGTCGCCAAGGCGCTCCTATCGCTGCACGAGCAGGGGCTGGTCCGGCAGTTCGGCGTGTCCAACATGAGCGCCGAGCAGATCGCGCACCTGCAGGGATACCTGGGTGTTCCGCTCGTCGCCAACCAGCTGGAGATGAGCCTGCACCGGCGCGACTGGTGCGAGGCCGGAGTGCTGGTGAACACGCCCGCAGCGGCGGCGAACGGCTTCCCGCTGGGAACGCTGGAGTACTGCCGGGAGAACGGAATCTCCTTGCAGGCCTGGGGTTCGCTGGCGCGCGGCCGCTTCACCGGCTGCCAGGAGACGCCCGCCGAACACGCGACGGCCGACCTCGTCACAGCACTCGCCGAGGCCAAGGACACGACGCCGGAGACGATCGTGCTCTGGTGGCTGCAACGCCACCCGGCCCGCATCGCGCCGGTCATCGGCAGCGCGAGACCCGAGCGCATCCGCGCCTGCCGGGACGCGGTGCAGCACGAACCCGGCCTCACGCACGAGGAGTGGTACGAACTCTGGATCACCGCTCGCGGTGCCCCGCTGCCTTAGAGCGCCTAGGAACGGTGAAGTGAGCCGGTGGCAGGCGCTTCGCATGAGCCGGTCGTGGTGGCTCGCCTAGAGTGCGTCGCAACAGTGAAGGGCTGGTGCGTGATCGGGACTAACAACCGGGGCGCAGAACCCTGGAGGGACCGCTATTGTGGGGGGCCTACTTTTACCAGGACTTCAAGGGCCACTTGACGGGCCACCGCGTCGAGTTCACTGGTGGGCAGCGGAGTTTCTCCTTGTGTCTCGCTAAGCTCGGAGGCGCTGTATCTCACTTCGACGGTCAAATTGGCGCGGCCTGTGACTAGTCGGGTTTCGCGGCTGGTATGCGTCACGACCGCACGCGCACCAAATTCCTGCACGACCGACGCGCCTGGTTCTCGCTCCGCGTTCGTCAATGCTCGGTCGGCCTCGGCTGCGTCCGGATGTCCACCGGAGTCGAACTCGATCGTGATTCCCAGATTCAAACGGCCATATCGTCCGTTCTGAACCTGGGTGGTACTGCCGTCAGTTCGCCACTGGCAACTGGACCCCTGTCGCCTGTCTCCTGAATTTTGATCCCGTTCGGATATGACTTCCCCGTTCGAGCCGAATGCCTGCCGGAGAGTCTGCGGCGAAACGGATTCGCATGCATCTGGCACGCTCGCATAACCGGGAGCTGCTGTCAGCGAAGGCAGGATCCAGCTGGCCACAACCAGAGATGAGCTGATAACGGCGAGCGAGAGTCCTGCAGCTACCAGCCATCGTGCGGTGCGCGGATTTCGCGCAGAATTGGGCATCCTTGTCCCCTTTGT